>NZ_JAKGTN010000009.1:0-228668 GCF_021568915.1 Vibrio sp. McD22-P3 | reverse complement strand
TAGACCACTGCGGAGTGGTAGTTCAGTTGGTTAGAATACCGGCCTGTCACGCCGGGGGTCGCGGGTTCGAGTCCCGTCCACTCCGCCACTTATTAAAAAACCCGATGCGAAAGCGTCGGGTTTTTTATTATCTAAAATTTGATCGACTTCCGGTTGATTTCAACCCTAGGTTAGGTGCCCCCGCCGATAGACTGGGACTTTTACATTTTTCAATAGGTAGCTTCACACGCAGAACATTACCCTAGAGTAAGTGCTCTTTCCCTACCACCATATCGATATCCACAAGGCTTTGATATTCCTTTTAATATGAGCCTACGTTATCCTCCTAGTGCACCGTTGTGCTGAAGACAATAAGCTAAAAGATAGTAAATAAGAGATGACTCTATGTCATTGCCTGTCACACCGGTTATTAGACTGAGTAGTCTTGTGGTCGCTTCGAGTAGCATGCAATGCAGATGATAAAGCACGCGTTACAGAAGTTTTTACTAGTACCTACTCTACAAGCGTTTAGCTAGAAAACCCATCCTTAGGGATAAGCTAACAGAGCAAGTAAATAAGGCTATCGTCATAAGAATACGGTGTAATTACATCTACAAAGATAGCGAATACGTCTATATAGCTGATGAGGATATGACGTTTATTGTTGTTCCTCTTGACCCTGTGCTTCTGCGCTATGGTACGAGTTTTCACAATTTCAAAGATAGTGTCGGACAGAGTATTACAGACATTATCCTTTCTGAGCTTGATTCTGATGTCCGCAATATCGTTCGGGTTCTGGGTGTGATTGTGATATTGATGAGCAGATCAATCTACTTGCATTGAATGCCGCTATCGGGCTGCTTGTGCTTGGGGAGCAAGGCAGAAGCTTTAGAAGCTTTGTTGTTGCTACTGAAGTCAGAAATATTGTTTGCCGGACTCAACAAAGCATAAAAGAGATTCTAGAAATGATGGGTAATCTTCAGTCAGGCTCACAACATGCCTCAGTTGCCTTGCAAGAAGTTGTTGCTCCTTTTAGAGGTTATTACAGAGAAAAGCCTTCAAATTGCGATAGTGGCAGCAGAACAAACAGTGGTGAGTGACGATTTCTCTCAACGATTAAACATGATTGAACAAAGTGGCACTGAACTTCGCTCGGCTGCAGAAGAAACAGAGCAGGCCACTCGTTCATTAAATCAACTGTCGTTGGAGCTGTACCACAAAATAGCTCGCTTTGAGGTTCAGTAATCAAGGATTTTCTCTTTGTACTAGGGGACAAAATCTTAACTTATTTGGTGCTGGGAAAGTTAATGAGCCTAGTTTATCTATATTCATTAATAGAGCGGAACGACTGCTAGGGCTTGTTTTTGAGCGCCAAATGAATAAAAACAGAACGCTAAGTATAGAAAAGCACCAAACGATATTTTTTTTGCAATTTAGTGTTGACGTAAAGGACGAAAAACCGTTTAATACACCTCGTCGCCCGGATAGCTCAGTCGGTAGAGCAGAGGATTGAAAATCCTCGTGTCGGTGGTTCGATTCCGCCTCCGGGCACCACAATTTAGATTGTTGGTGCTGTTAACAGTAGTACGAGCAATAACAAATAAAGTGTCGCCGACTTAGCTCAGTAGGTAGAGCAACTGACTTGTAATCAGTAGGTCACCAGTTCGATTCCGGTAGTCGGCACCATTTATTTACGTAAAGTAATTCCCCCTTAGTTCAGTTGGTAGAACGGCGGACTGTTAATCCGTATGTCGCAGGTTCGAGTCCCGCAGGGGGAGCCACTTTTAAAAGTAAGCAAAAGCTTGCTTTAAGTGCCGACTTAGCTCAGTAGGTAGAGCAACTGACTTGTAATCAGTAGGTCACCAGTTCGATTCCGGTAGTCGGCACCACTTTATTGCGAAAAGCAATTCCCCCTTAGTTCAGTTGGTAGAACGGCGGACTGTTAATCCGTATGTCGCAGGTTCGAGTCCCGCAGGGGGAGCCACATTATAAAGGCTGCATCTTACGATGCAGCCTTTTTTGTTATCTTGAGTTTGCCTTCCCTCTACTGAACTGTAAAAAAGACCGTATTGCAGTAGTACAGTCTTTTCGAAGTGTTTTCTCACGCTGGTTAGAGCCAGTGATTAGCTCATATCTATCTTAATATCGCTAAGGTTTGATGAGCTGTTATTGTCATTACTTTGAAGCTTTAACATTAATCTAAGATCATTTCGCGAATCAGCACTGTGTAAAGCGTCCTCTTGATTTATCTTGCCAGCTGAAACCAAATCAAATAAGGCCTGATCAAAGGTTTGCATTCCGACTTCTTTACCTTTCGCAATTGCAGCTTTGATTTCATGTAAATCACCTTTACGGATGAGTTCGGAAATGCGAGGGCTATTTAGTAGAACCTCGAAAACGCCGTGACGGCCCTGTCCATTCTTATCTCGAATGAGCTGTTGTCCTACGATGCCTTTTAAATTCGAAGATAAGTCAAAGAGGAACTGTTCCCGTCTATCTTCCGGTGTAAGGTGTAGTATTCGCTCTAAAGCTTGGCTAGCATTATTCGCGTGCAATGTCGCGATACAAAGGTGCCCAGTTTCAGCAAACGACATGGCGTATTCCATCGTTTCCCTAGAACGTATCTCACCAATTAAAATCATATCAGGAGCTTGTCGGAGTGAATTTTTAAGGGCGACTTCATAGCTTTCAGTATCCAGCCCAACCTCACGCTGTGTCACGATACATTTTGCGTGCTCATGAACGAATTCGATAGGATCTTCGACGGTGAGAATATGACCACTGCGGTGCTGATTTCGATAACCTGTCATCGCTGCCATAGTGGTAGATTTACCAGAGCCAGTAGCACCTACTATTAAGACTAAGCCACGTTTGGCAATCGCTAGATCTTGCAATACTTCTGGCAACGAAAGCTGCTCGAAGGTCGGTATCTGAGTTTCAATTCTTCGGATGACTGCACCAGGCAATTCTCGCTGGTAGAATGCACTTACTCTAAAACGGCCGTATGGCTTCACTATCGCAAAATTAGCTTCTTTTGTTGTCTGATACTCCGAGTACTTAGAACGCTCCATGACGCTGCTTAAAAGCGCTTGAATCGCCTCTGTAGTGAGCTTGTCATCTTTTGCTTGCAGTTCGCCATCTACGCGATATAACAGTGGCGCATCGACTGTTAAGTAAAGATCAGAGGCTTTTTCGTCAAGCATGTGATTTAGAATGGTATCAATGTTGTGCATTATCTCGTCCTATTGAAACATTGAACCATGTTGTTCAATTTTCTTATTCACTTCTTCTGGTTCAACCAGTCCTTGAGACAATAACCGTTTAGAGTGCTGTTCCATGGTCTGCATACCACTTGCCGCACCTGTTTGGATAATTGAGTACATCTGAGCTACTTTATCTTCTCGAATTAGGTTTCTGATAGCGGGTGTCGCTAGCATAATTTCATGACAAGCGATGCGCCCACCTCCCACGCGCTTTAACAGAGTTTGTGCGATAACAGCTCGTAAAGATTCTGAGAGCATAGAGCGAACCATTTCTTTGTCTTGGCCTGGAAATACATCAATAATCCGGTCAATGGTTTTGGCTGCAGAGCTCGTGTGCAGAGTGCCAAAGACTAAGTGGCCCGTTTCGGCAGCGGTAAGAGCTAAGCTAATGGTCTCTTGATCTCGAAGCTCACCGACTAAAATGATGTCCGGGTCTTCACGCAGTGCAGAGCGGAGTGCAGCTTTAAAACTGTGGGTGTCGCGATGAACTTCTCGCTGGTTAACCAAACATTTTTTATTCTGATGAACAAACTCAATAGGATCCTCAATGGTCAGAATATGTTTGTTTTGATGTTGGTTAATGTGGTCGACCATGGCTGCTAGTGTCGTCGATTTACCTGAACCAGTCGGCCCTGTTACTAATACCAAGCCGCGTTCTAGACCGGCTATCTCGGAAAATTTGTCGGGTGCGTCTATTTGCGCCAGTGTTGGGACTTCACTGGGGATGGTACGAAAAACGGCAGAGCAGCCACGAGATTGATTAAACGCATTGACACGAAAACGACCGATATCGGGCATATCAAATGAAAAATCGATTTCGAGATGCTCTTCGTATTCGCTGCGCTGTTTATCATTCATAATGTCAAAAACTAATTTATGGACCTCAGAATGCTCAAGAGCAGGGATACCAAGCTTTCTTACTTCACCATCAATACGTACCATAGGTGGGACACCAGCAGAAAGGTGTAGATCTGAAGCGTTATGCTTTACACTAAAGTCTAGTAACTCGGTGATATCCATTCATTTTCCTTATAATTTGTAAGCTATGACTAGTATTCAACAAAATATCGAACTAATCACCTCCCAAATTGCACAGGCTGAGCAAAAGTGCGGGAGAGCGCAAGGTGATGTGCAATTGCTCGCGGTCAGTAAAACTAAGCCTATTGAGGCAATTTTAGACGCTTGTCAGGCAGGTCAACGTCGTTTTGGCGAAAACTATGTTCAAGAAGGCGTTTCTAAAGTTGTTCATTTCAATGAACAACATGGTGATATAGATATTGAATGGCACTTTATTGGACCTATTCAGTCGAATAAAACACGACCAGTCGCAGAGCACTTTGACTGGGTTCATACTGTAGATCGTGCCAAAATCGCCCAACGACTTAATGATCAGCGCCCTCAAGGTATGAAGCCTATTCAAGTACTGATTCAGGTGAACACTAGCAGTGAAGCAAGTAAGTCTGGTGTCGATAGCGAGCAAGTTTTAGAGCTTGCCCAATTGATTTCCTCATTACCAAACCTCACGTTAAGAGGAGTAATGTCAATTCCAGAGAATGTTAGTGACTATCAATCTCAGCTCATTGCTTTTAAAGCACTGGCAGAGGTCAAAAACTTGCTGGCAGAAAAGCACCCTCAAGTCGATACGCTATCGATGGGTATGAGTGGTGATATGGAAGCGGCGATAGAAGCTGGAAGTACCATAGTTCGAATTGGAACTGCTATCTTTGGTGCGAGAGATTACAGCAACAAAGCGTAACACATAAGAGAGTGACGCAAAGTACCTCTAATTTAGGATAGGGTTAATGGAACAAAGAAAGATCGCATTCATTGGTGCGGGCAATATGACTCGCTCCATCGTCGCGGGATTGGTGGCCAGTGGCTACCGTCCAGATTGTATTACTGCGACAAATCCTAGCGAAGCAAAGTTAGTTGCTTTGCAGCAGGCTTATGATATTCAAGTGACGACGAACAATACTGAGGCAGCACAACAAGCCGATGTGATTGTGATGGCTGTGAAACCTCAATTAATGGAACAAGTGGCCAAACCACTTCAGTCGATTGATTTTCAGGGCAAACTGGTCATTTCAATTGCGGCCGGAATCTCAATAGAGCGTCTGCAACAAATGTTTGCCAGCCCACTAAATCTGATTCGAGTAATGCCGAATACACCTTCTTTACTAGGTGAGGGTATGAGTGGTCTATTTGCTTCCCCAATAACACCAGTTAGTGATAAAACCTATGCAGGTGAGCTGATGCAGGCTGTTGGTAAAGTTTGTTGGGTTGAACAAGAATCCGGCATCAATGACATTATCGCTGCCGCTGGTAGTGCTCCGGCGTATTTCTTCCTCTTCATGGAAGCGATTCAGCAACAAGCGATAGCAAGTGGCTTTGATGGAGACACCGCTCGACTGTTGGTGCAACAAACCGCATTAGGCGCAGCTAAAATGGTTAATGAGAATCCAGATACTGATTTAGCTACCCTGCGCCAACAGGTCACCTCTAAAGGAGGGACAACGGCAGAAGCGGTTCGTACGCTTGAGGAAAATGATATTCGAGGCATTGTTGCTAAAGCGATGCAATCGGCCGTGACCCGTGCTGAAGAAATGGAAAAACTGTTTTAATCCCAACAATGATAACTCGTAAGGGCTAGTTATGAATTCAATGAGTTTCTTGGTTTCGACCTTGTTTGATCTCTACATTATGGTCGTGATTTTGCGCATTTGGCTACAGGCATCACGCGCAGACTTCTACAACCCGTTTTCACAGTTTATTGTGAAAGCAACCCAACCTGTAGTAGCGCCACTAAGACGAATGATTCCGTCTATTGGCGCTATTGATATGGCGACGTTACTGTTTGCTTACGTTCTATGTGTTGGTAAATACGTAGCTCTGGTACTGATAGCTTCTGGTGGCAACTTTAGCTTCGGTGCTGACTTCTTGTTCCTAGGCTTGCTTTCTCTGATTAAAGCCGCGGGTGGCTTGTTGTTCTGGGTACTATTAATTCGTGCAATCTTAAGCTGGGTCAGTCAAGGGCGTAGTCCAATCGAGTATGTCTTCCATCAATTGACAGAGCCTATGCTGGCACCAATTCGCCGAATCATTCCAGCGATGGGTGGGTTTGATTTGAGTGTGTTAGTGCTATTTATTGTGCTGCAGTTTGCTAATTTCCTAATGGGCGATCTTATTGGTCCAATTTGGTATCGACTTTAATGTCAGCCGTAAAACAGGATGGAGAAGACCTCATTCTTCGTATTTATGTTCAACCTAAAGCCAGTCGAGACAAGCTGGTGGGAGAGCATGGTGAAGAATTTAAGGTGGCGATTACTGCTCCTCCTGTTGATGGAAAGGCCAATGCGCATTTGAGCAAGTACCTTGCTAAACAATTTAAAGTCGCAAAGGGACAAGTGTTGATTGAGAAAGGTGAGCTTGGAAGGCACAAACAACTTCGAATAGTGTCACCTGCACTGATTCCCAAGGAATTTATGACCCTCTTATGAGGGCTTTTTTAAAGGAGAAGAACAATGAAAAAGTGGTTATTGTTGATTTCGGCATTGATGGTGACTGGGTTAGCTCAAGCGGAACAGTTCAAAACAATCAAGGATGCAGAAGTGCATTATGTGGTGTTTAACTCGACGTTTATGACGCCACAAGTGGCGCGTAGCTATGGTTTGAAGCGTAATGAGTTTGTTGCAACGGTGAATATCAGTGTCCTTGACCGCTCAAGCGCAGGCAAGCCTGCCATGCCAGTATCGATAAAAGGCAATGCTAAAAACCTGATTGGCCAAACCAAAACGCTCGAGTTTAAAGAAATTAAGGAAGGAGATGCGATATACTACTTGGCTCAATTTCCTATCGTGAACGAAGAGCAATACCAATTCACGATTGATATTGATGCTGGAAACAAAGGTCGCGGTCCTATTACGTTTAGTCAGAAACTGTATGTAGAACCTTAAGGTTCCAGTAAATACCAACGCTTAAGCTTACTAACTCGAGAGAACCCCATGAGCAAAAAAATCGTACTTGCAACCGGCAATCAAGGCAAAGTGAAAGAGATGGCTGATTTGCTGTCTGATTTTGGTTTTGAAGTCCATGCCCAAAGTGAATTCAATGTCTCAGAAGTGGCTGAAACCGGTACGACATTCATCGAGAATGCCATCATTAAGGCCAGACATGCCGCTCAAGAAACAGGACTAGCTGCGATTGCAGATGACTCTGGGTTAGAAGTTGATTACTTAAAAGGCGCACCGGGGATCTACTCTGCTCGTTATTCTGGGGAGGGGGCGACGGACAAGCGTAACCTAGATAAAGTACTAGAAGAGTTGAAAGGGGTTCCTGAAGCACAGAGGACAGCACGGTTTCATTGCGTGTTGGTATTAATGCGTCATGCCGCTGATCCTACGCCGATCGTTTGCCATGGAAAATGGGAAGGTCGTATTCTAACGGAGCCAAGTGGTGACAATGGTTTTGGTTATGATCCTATTTTCTTTGTGCCTGAAGACAACTGTGCGTCTGCTGACCTAGAACCTGCACGTAAAAAACAGCTGTCACACCGCGGTAAAGCGTTAAAGGAGCTTTTCGCAACGATTAAGGCGCAAGGTCTTTAACATGGAGCAAACACCTGTGCTGGTACCGCCGCCGTTGAGTCTCTATATCCATATTCCTTGGTGTGTTCAAAAATGTCCATACTGCGACTTTAACTCGCATGCCCAAAAGGGAGATATTCCCCAACAAGCATACATAACGGCATTACTTGAGGATTTAGATACTGATATTCGCCAATACGGATTGGCTTCAGATTCTCGCCCGCTGCACTCAATTTTCATTGGTGGTGGTACTCCAAGTTTAATCGCTCCAGAATACATTAAGCAGTTGCTTGATGGAGTAAGGGAACGTATTCCATTTCGTGATGACATAGAAATCACTATGGAGGCCAATCCAGGAACGATCGAAGCTGCACGATTTGAGCAGTACCGAGTCGTAGGCGTCACACGCATCTCTATCGGTGTGCAGAGCTTTCAGCAAACCAAACTTGAGCGCTTAGGACGAATTCATGGTGAAAGTGAAGCGGTCAATGCAGCAAAGCTGGCTCATGAAATTGGCTTAAACAGCTTTAACTTGGATCTTATGCATGGATTACCAGATCAATCTATTGATGACGCATTAAGTGATCTTAAGCAGGCGATTGAATTGGCGCCACCGCATCTTTCGTGGTACCAACTCACAATCGAGCCGAATACCCTGTTCTACTCTAAGCCACCTACATTGCCAGATGATGATGATCTTTGGGATATCTTCGAGCAAGGACATCAAATGCTGGTGGAGGCTGGTTATCAGCAATATGAGATTTCGGGCTATAGCAAGCCAGACTTTCAATGTCAGCATAACTTAAACTACTGGCGTTTTGGCGATTACTTAGGTATTGGCTGCGGTGCCCATGGTAAGTTGAGTTTTGCCGATGGTCGTATTGTTCGAACAACTAAAGTGAAGCACCCACGCGGCTATCTCAATATGTTAAAGCCATACCTAGATTCTCAAACCGAAGTGGCTCCGGAAGAGCGTCCGTTTGAGTTCTTCATGAACCGTTTCAGGTTGTTGGAAGCATGTCCGCGAGTTGAATTTACAGAGCGAACAGGTTTGTCTGAAAGAGATATCGAAGACAAGTTAACTTGGGCGAAACAAAAAGGCTACATCAGTGAGACCTCGAAAGAGTGGCAGATCACCGATAAAGGTCGTTTGTTTTTAAATGATTTACTTGAAGGCTTTATGTAAAAAGGGAGGCGAAATGCCTCCCTTTTCAATTAAAATATAGAACGTCCAATTCGCTCCGAAAGCATCTCCAACGCTCTCGTCCCAGCGAGAGAGTTACCAGATTTATCCAGTTCTGGAGACCAAACCGCGATAGTCATTTCACCCGGAACAATCGCAATAATACCACCGCCCACACCTGACTTACCTGGCATGCCGACACGGTAAGCAAACTCTCCGGCGCCATCATAGAGGCCGCATGTCGCCAATAACGCATTGAGCTGCTTGGTTTGTGTCGGTGTGATGATCTGCTTCTTAGTAT
Source organism: Vibrio sp. McD22-P3 (assembly GCF_021568915.1). Taxonomy (NCBI): domain Bacteria; kingdom Pseudomonadati; phylum Pseudomonadota; class Gammaproteobacteria; order Vibrionales; family Vibrionaceae; genus Vibrio; species Vibrio sp. McD22-P3. The sequence goes on along the minus strand of NZ_JAKGTN010000009.1, from coordinate 219,359 downwards.
TTACGGATTGCCCTTGATTGGCTAAATAACTGAAGGTTTTGGCAAGATCAACACAGCTCATCTTTAAAGCGCAGGCATGGAAATAGTTATTGAGAACAGGAATAACATCGTTATTAAAGTTACCAAACGAGCGCATTAGATAAGCGATAGCTGCATTGCGGTCACTGTGCATCATTTCTGAAGCTGCCACGATCTTATCGTAGACAATGTGGTTGTCACCTGAAAGTGTTCTAACAAACTCCAATAAACGCTGCCTAGGCGCCGATAAGCGACTTTGCAGTAGGTCGGCTACCACAATCGCGCCTGCGTTAATAAACGGGTTTCTCGGGATTCCTTGTTCCATCTCAAGCTGGATTAGTGAGTTAAAAGCTTGCCCTGAGGGTTCCTTGCCGACTCGCTGCCAGATTTCCTCTGGTTTATACAGCATCATTGCCAAAGTTAGGCTCAGTGCTTTGGAAATTGATTGTATAGAAAAGGACTCTTCGGCGTCTCCAGCGGTAATCACTTCACCTTCGTTGGTGTACACTGCTATGCCTAGTTTGTTGTTAGGTACTTTTGCAAGAGCAGGGATGTAGTCCGCGACTTTTCCTTGTCCAATCAGTGGTTTTACTTCACTGAGGATAGTAGAAAGAATCTGTTTAGTTGGTTTCATATTTGTTGTTCTCCCAACGTAAGCGCCAAAAAAAGCCAACGGGAGGTTGGCTTTTCAGGATTAGAATTCGATTAGCAATCGAAACTTAAGCTGTGCGGCGATATTTGATATCCCAAACACCATGACCAAGTCTGTGACCGCGAGCTTCAAACTTTGTTAAAGGACGATCATCTGGACGTGGTACAAAGTCACCATCAGTAGCAATATTCTCATAGCCAGGTGCTTGGTTCATTACCTCGACCATATGCTCGGCATAGTTTTCCCAGTCTGTAGCCATGTGGAATACGCCTGTTTCTGGAATAAGCTTAGTTCTTACCATTTCAGCAAAATCTAACTGCACAATACGACGTTTGTGGTGACGCTTTTTATGCCATGGGTCAGGGAAGAACAACTGCATTGTACTTAGGCTGCTGTCCGGAATCATGTTGGCAAAGACTTCAACCGCATCGTGACACATAACACGCAGGTTAGTAATACCAGCATCGCGCGCTGATGATAGACATGCACCTACGCCTGGGCTGTGTACTTCAATGCCAATAAAGTTCTTTTCTGGTGCGTTCTTTGCCATTTCGACCAAAGAAGCGCCCATGCCGAAACCAACTTCAAGAACAACAGGGTTATTGTTACCAAATACCTGTTCCCAGTTGAGTAGTGACTCTTGGTAATCAATACCCATTGTAGGCCAGCACTCTTCCATCGCCGATTCTTGGCCTTTGGTTAGGCGTCCTTCACGACGAACAAAACTGCGAACTTTGCGAATCAGTTTGCCATCTTCTGTGTATTCGTTAGTAGTCACTTCACTCATTGGTTTAGCCTGTTCATTCAATAATCAGAGCGGGAATTATCCAAAGAATTTGCTCGCAAGCAAGCATTATCGGATCAGAATTTCACGCAGTTTTACTTCTGTTACTAAGTGTGGTGCAATTTCTAGCAAATTATAAGAGAGATGAGAGTAATTGTGACGCCTTTTGCACGCTCAATATTAGATTGGTATGAGAAATACGGTCGCAAAGAGCTACCGTGGCAACAACAAAAGACCGCTTATAAGGTTTGGTTGTCGGAAATCATGCTACAACAGACACAAGTGACCACTGTCATTCCATACTATGAAAGGTTTTTGGAGCACTTCCCCACAGTAGAGTCTTTGGCTAAAGCGCCACAAGATGAAGTGTTACACTTGTGGACGGGGTTGGGATATTACGCCCGAGCACGCAACCTTCATAAGGCCGCTCAAGTTGTTGTCGAACAGCATGGTGGTGAATTTCCTTTGTCACTCGAAGCAATGAATGCATTACCAGGAGTGGGGCGTTCGACCGCAGCTGCTGTTTTATCATCAGTTCATAAACTTCCTCATGCAATTCTCGATGGTAATGTAAAACGAACACTTGCTCGTAGTTTTGCTGTGGAAGGGTGGCCTGGGCAGAAAAAAGTAGAAAACCAGCTATGGCAAATTGCTGAACAACATACTCCCGCGGAAGATACGGATAAGTACAATCAAGCAATGATGGACATGGGGGCAATGGTTTGTACCAGAAGTCGACCAAAATGCACATTGTGTCCCGTAGAAAGCTTTTGTGTTGCTAATAAGCAGGGGAATCCTCTTGATTACCCGGGAAAGAAACCTAAGAAAACCAAACCTGAAAAAGAAACTTGGTTTGTGATTTTGAAACACCAAGATGAACTCTGGCTGGCTCAAAGGCCTCAAACGGGGATTTGGGGTGGTTTGTTTTGCTTCCCTGAGAGTCCTAGCGCGGATATTGATGAGGTGTTGGAGCAATATGGTATCCAACAGCGAAATATCCAATCCAGAGAGGTTGAAATCGCTTTTCGACATACATTCAGCCATTATCACCTCGATATAACGCCAATCGTCGTGACGCTTAACCAGCTTCCAACAATGGTGATGGAAGAGTCGAAAGGTCTTTGGTATAACATAACTAATCCAGAAAAGGTTGGATTAGCGGCACCAGTTAAGTCGCTAATTGAAACCTTACAACGACATTAATTGAGGATAACAATATGAGCCGTATGGTTTTTTGTGCTCACCTACAGAAAGATGCTGAAGGTCTCGACTTCCAATTGTACCCAGGTGAATTGGGTAAACGTATCTTCGATAACATTTCGAAAGAAGCATGGGCTTTATGGCAGTCTAAGCAGACCATGCTGATCAATGAGAAGAAACTCAACATGATGGATCCCGAGCATCGTAAGTTGATTGAAACTGAAATGGTGAACTTCTTGTTTGAAGGAAAGGATGTCGTCATCGACGGCTACACGCCGCCGTCAGAGTAATCTACAAGGAATAAATCAAACACCACCTTTTGGGTGGTGTTTTTAATGTTGTCTATGAAGAAGTTAATCTACTTTCTGGTTCCCCTATTGCTGGTGGGCTGTAGTCGCGAATTTATCGAAAAGATATATGATGTTAACTACGAGCCAACCAACCGCTTTGCTAAGAACTTAGCCGAACTCCCAGGCCAATATGTAAAAGATACAAAGGCGTTGGACGCGCTGATCAACAGCTTTAACGGTAATATCCAGAAGCGCTGGGGTAGTCGCGAAGTTAAGGTTGCTGGTAAAAGTAATTACGTGAAATACATTGATAACTACTTGAGCCGCGCCGAAGTTAACTTTAGTAAAGGTCTTATCACGATTGAAACCGTGTCTCCAACCGAGCCAGAGAAGCACCTTAAGGCTGCTATCGTGACAACGCTGTTGACGCCTGATGATCCATCAAGCGTTGACTTGTTCTCGTCTAAAGCCATTAAATTAGAGGGCCAGCCGTTTCTTTATAACCAGGTTGTCGACCAAGAGAAAAAACCAATCCAATGGACATGGCGTGCTAACCGTTTTGCCGATTATCTCATTGCGAATAAGTTAAAGACCAAAAACGTAGATTTCAAGAAGGCATACTACGTTGAGATCCCCATGGTAGCGGATCACTTTAAACAGCGTAGTTACCAGTACGCAGATATCGTACGCCGGGCTTCTAAGCGCTATGACATCCCGGAAGATCTTATCTACGCGATTATAAAAACAGAAAGTAGTTTTAACCCTTATGCGGTTAGCTGGGCTAATGCCTATGGTTTGATGCAGGTGGTGCCAAAGACTGCGGGTCGAGATGTGTTTAATCTTGTCAAAAACAAACCGGGAGAACCGACGCCAGAGTATTTGTTCAACCCTGAACAGAATATTGATACTGGGACGGCGTACTTCTACATTCTAAAAAATCGCTACTTGAAAGATGTTAGGCATCCACTGTCGTTGGAGTACAGTATGATTTCCGCATATAACGGCGGGACGGGAGGGGTGCTGAAAACATTCCATAGTGACAGAAAGCGAGCGATGAACGACCTCAATTCGTTGCAACCGAATCAAGTTTATTGGGCGTTGACTAAAAAACACCCGAATGCTGAAGCGCGACGTTATTTGGAGAAAGTAACTAAATTCAAAAAAGATTTTAATGCTGGAAAAGGCTAATTTGTCCCGATCTGCGCAAAACGAATACGATTCGATGAAAAATGCAGCGCTTGAACGCTTTTTTGAAGTTTTTTTCAAAAAAGCGTTGACGGGAGACCGGAAAATCCGTTTAATAGCGCTCCGTTGCCCGGATAGCTCAGTCGGTAGAGCAGAGGATTGAAAATCCTCGTGTCGGTGGTTCGATTCCGCCTCCGGGCACCACAATTTGATATTGTTGGTGTTGATAGAAATTAGCACGAGCAACGCAAAATAAAGTGTCGCCGACTTAGCTCAGTAGGTAGAGCAACTGACTTGTAATCAGTAGGTCACCAGTTCGATTCCGGTAGTCGGCACCATTTATTTGCCTCGATAGCTCAGTCGGTAGAGCAGAGGATTGAAAATCCTCGTGTCGGTGGTTCGATTCCGCCTCGAGGCACCATTATTTGGTGCTTAAGCAAATAATGGTCTTAATGACCAGTGCTTACACAAATAATTCCCCCTTAGTTCAGTTGGTAGAACGGCGGACTGTTAATCCGTATGTCGCAGGTTCGAGTCCCGCAGGGGGAGCCACTTTAAAAAAGACCGCATCGAAAGATGCGGTCTTTTTGCATTTACACTCTTAAGCTTTGCAAGCTTGATGTCGCTGACCTAAGTAGCCCCGTAGTATGTCGCTACGAGTGCATGGTCAGTGGAGCCACTTATAAATAGGCCGTATCATAAGATACGGCCTATTTTGCTTTTGATGTGTTTTAGTATTACTGCTTCACTACTATCTTCATAAAAAAGCCCCACCGATAAGGTGAGGCTATTGGTAGATATTAAAGACTCGCTATTCTTGATGGGCGTTGGTTTGCTCTTGAGCCGCTTTCTTTTCCGCCATTTCCTTCTCTGCAAGCTTCGCTTTTTCAATCATAGGTGTAATGGTGGAGCCTTGAATAAGAATAGAGAAAACCACCACAGAGTAGGTCATAACAAGAATTATCTCTTTAACGTCGATAAGTTTGTCTTCGATAACCCAAATTCCCGATGGAATAGAGAGTGCCATTGCTAAAGCAAGACCGCCGCGTAGGCCTCCCCACGTTAAAATTCGAACTGACCAAGGGTTATAAGTGCGATAGCGTTTAAAGCCTACATAGGCCAGTGCGACACTTAAATAGCGTGCACCAAGAACCAGAGGAATAGAGAAGGCCATCAAAATCCAGTCTTCTTGATGGAATTGGAACAGCAGCATCGACATACCAATAAGTAAGAACAGTACGCCATTTAAAAACTCATCAACAAGCTCCCAGAAGTGGTCTAGGTGGTCTTCTGTTTCTTTTGAAAAGCCGATATAACGAGTCCAGTTACCGATCATAATGCCTGACACCACCATCGACAATGGGCCTGAAACATGAAGCACTTCTGCAAAAGCATAGCCGGCTGTTGGGATACCTATGGTAAGTAGTAGTTCCATAGAGTGGTCGTCGGTCGAGCTAATTAGGTAGTGGAATACTAAGCCTAAAACAAAGCCATATAAGATACCGCCCAGAGCTTCTTGTAAGAACAACATAGTCACGCTGCCGACAGTTGGTGTCTCACTGCCAAAAGCGATCGTAAAGAGAGTGACGAAGATAACCAGACCGAAACCATCGTTAAACAGTGACTCACCTTCAACCTGCGTTGAAACGCGTTCAGGCGCTTTGAGCTTTTTGACGATTGCCAATACTGCGATAGGGTCCGTTGGAGAGATAAGAGCGCCAAACAGCAAGCAGTAGATGAGATCAAACTGTATGCCAATGACATTACAAAATCCATACAACACAAAACCGATGAAGAAGGTCGAGAATAGTGTGGCACCGAGTGCGAGTACGGTGATTTCCCATTTCTGATCTTTTAAGTGAGGCAATTTAATACCCAAACCACCTGCAAAGAGTAAGAAACCAAGGATCCCTTGTAGAAGGAAGTCTTCAAAATCAATATCAGCTACGGTCTCTGTGGCAATCTCAGTAAGTTGAAACCAATCGTTTTGGCCAGCAATCAAGATGAACAGCGACAGCATCATTGCACCAGCTGTGATGGCTATCGTAGTCTGCATTTTTCCTATCTTGCTGTTTACAAAGGCAATTAACATTGCCGCTGCCGACAAAAAACATAAAGTCTGATAAACGGACATCACTCCACCTAGTTTGTAAAAAAATGTTAATGGGATTTTGTGCTTCTCTTGCAGGAATATCAATCACTATTTTTGAATTCATTCCTCTTGTTTATAGATTAGAGCTTAATGAGGTAACTTGCGGATTTTTCTCATAACCGAAATGAAATTGTAGTCAGTGGATAGAATATAGAAGCGCTTGTGTCAGTCCTTTTAGTTAGATAACGTGGAAGATAATAAGACTAGAAAGATTTTTAGACGTCTAGATTTCTAAAAAATCTATGATACGATGACGGCATAAGCAAGGAATGAGGCAGTATCGTGGGAAGTAACGTAAGACAACAAATAGAGAGTCAGCTAAGGCAACGAATTCTACTGATTGATGGTGGTATGGGCACCATGATTCAGGGTTATAAACTTGAGGAAGAAGACTACCGAGGTGAGCGCTTTGCTGATTGGCCGAGTGATCTGAAGGGTAACAATGACCTTTTAGTATTGACTCAGCCAGCACTTATTAAAGAGATTCATAGTGCTTATCTGGAAGCCGGCGCGGACATCTTAGAGACCAATACCTTTAACGCTACCACGATAGCAATGGCCGACTATGATATGGAATCGCTCAGCGAGGAAATTAACTACCAAGCGGCAAAGCTGGCTCGTGAAGCCGCAGATGAGTGGACGACTAAAACGCCAGACCGACCTCGCTATGTCGCTGGTGTACTTGGCCCAACCAACAGAACCTGTTCAATATCTCCCGATGTGAATGATCCTGGATATCGTAATGTCACGTTTGATGAATTGGTAGAAGCGTACTCAGAATCAACACATGCACTGATCAAAGGTGGCTCAGACCTAATCCTTATCGAAACTATCTTCGATACACTCAATGCGAAGGCGTGCGCTTTTGCCGTCGAATCTGTATTCGAAGAGCTTGGTTATGAACTGCCAGTGATGATTTCGGGCACAATTACCGATGCATCCGGACGAACTCTTTCAGGTCAAACAACAGAAGCTTTCTATAACGCGTTACGTCACGTAAGACCGCTTTCCTTTGGCTTAAACTGCGCTTTAGGCCCTGATGAGCTTAGACAATATGTTGAAGAAATGTCGCGTATTGGCGAGAGCTTTGTTTCTGCTCACCCTAATGCAGGCTTACCTAACGCCTTTGGTGAATATGACTTGTCGCCAGAAGATATGGCAGAGCACATTGGTGAGTGGGCGCGCAGTGGCTTCCTAAACCTCGTTGGTGGTTGTTGTGGTACGACACCTGAGCATATTCGTCAAATGGCGAATGCCGTTGAAGGCGTCACTCCTCGTCCTCTACCAGAGCTACCTGTAGCTTGTCGACTATCAGGGTTAGAGCCACTGACGATTGAGAAAGACTCTTTATTTATTAACGTTGGTGAACGTACTAACGTAACTGGCTCTGCACGATTTAAGCGCCTTATTAAAGAAGAGCAATATGACGAAGCGTTAGAGGTTGCTCGTCAGCAAGTCGAAAACGGCGCGCAGATCATCGATATCAATATGGATGAAGGTATGCTTGATGCCGAGGCGTGCATGGTTCGTTTCTTAAACCTGTGTGCTTCTGAGCCTGAAATCTCTAAAGTACCAATCATGGTTGACTCATCAAAATGGGAAGTGATTGAAGCTGGCCTGAAGTGTATTCAAGGTAAAGGCATAGTTAACTCGATTTCCATGAAGGAAGGCAAAGAGAAATTTGTCGAGCAAGCGAAGTTAATCAGGCGCTATGGTGCTGCGGTTATCGTGATGGCGTTTGATGAAATTGGTCAAGCGGAGACACGTGAGCGTAAGCTAGAAATTTGTACCAACGCCTACAATATTCTTGTCGAAGAGGTTGGTTTCCCGCCTGAAGATATCATTTTTGACCCTAACATTTTCGCAGTGGCGACAGGTATAGAAGAGCACAACAACTACGCTGTGGATTTCATTGAAGCCGTTGCAGATATTAAACGTGACCTTCCACATGCCATGATTTCTGGTGGTGTGTCTAATGTCTCGTTCTCTTTCCGCGGTAACAACTATGTCCGCGAAGCCATTCATGCCGTGTTCCTTTATCACTGTTTTAAAAATGGTATGGACATGGGTATCGTAAATGCTGGTCAGCTTGAGATTTACGACAATGTGCCTGAGAAATTGCGTGAAGCGGTTGAAGATGTCGTACTTAACCGCCGTGATGATGGCACCGAAAGACTGCTTGATATTGCCGCTGAGTATGCCAATAAGGGAGTGGGTAAAGAGGAGGATGCTAGTGCACTTGAATGGCGCACTTGGCATGTCTCAAAGCGTTTAGAGCATGCTTTGGTAAAAGGTATCACTGAGTTTATTGTCGAAGATACCGAAGAGGCGCGTTTGAATGCGTCTAAACCTCTGGAAGTCATTGAAGGGCCATTAATGGATGGCATGAACGTGGTGGGTGATCTGTTTGGTGAAGGCAAAATGTTCTTACCTCAGGTTGTAAAATCCGCTCGTGTTATGAAACAGGCGGTTGCCCATCTAGAACCGTTTATTAATGCAGAGAAACAAGCAGGTTCTTCAAACGGTAAGATCTTACTTGCGACAGTGAAAGGCGATGTTCACGATATTGGTAAGAACATTGTTGGTGTTGTCTTGCAATGTAACAACTACGAAATCATTGATCTTGGCGTTATGGTGCCGTGCGAAACGATTCTTAAAGTCGCCAAAGAAGAGAACGTGGATATTATCGGTCTGTCCGGACTGATTACTCCGTCTCTTGATGAGATGGTTCATGTAGCAAAAGAGATGGAGCGTCAAGGCTTCACATTGCCACTATTGATAGGCGGTGCTACTACATCTAAAGCGCACACGGCAGTGAAGATCGAACAGAACTACAGTGAACCTGTTGTTTACGTTAATAACGCATCTCGTGCGGTTGGTGTTTGTACTTCACTGTTATCTAAAGAGCTTAAACCTGCCTTCATTGAAAAGCTTGATATCGATTATGAACGCGTGCGCGATCAGCACAACCGTAAAAAGCCGAGAACTAGACCGGTGACGCTTGAAGAAGCCAGAGCAAACAAAGTGGCTATCGATTGGCAAAACTACACGCCACCAATTCCAGCGAAACCGGGCGTGCATGTATTCGAGAACTTTGAGGTCGCAACACTAAGAAATTATATCGATTGGACCCCGTTCTTTATGACTTGGTCTCTGGTGGGCAAGTATCCTGCGATACTAGAGCATGAAGAGGTAGGTGAAGAAGCGAAGCGATTGTTCCACGATGCCAATGAATTGTTAGACCGAGTTGAACGTGAAGGCTTGCTAAAAGCAAGTGGCATGTGTGCCTTATTCCCTGCGGCATCTGTCGGAGATGATATTGAAGTATACACTGATGAAACTCGCACCCAAGTTCGCAAAGTACTGCATAACTTGCGTCAGCAAACTGAAAAGCCTAAAGGGTTCAACTACTGTCTCTCTGATTATGTGGCACCAAAAGAAAGCGGTAAGCAAGATTGGATTGGTGCGTTTGCTGTAACTGGTGGTATTGGTGAGCGTGAGCTGGCTGACGAGTACAAAGCCCAAGGTGACGATTACAATGCGATCATGATCCAAGCGGTTGCTGATCGTTTGGCAGAAGCGTTTGCAGAATACATGCATGAGAAAGTTCGTAAAGAGATCTGGGGTTACTCAGCAGATGAAGCCCTGTCTAATGACGACCTGATTCGTGAAAAGTACCAAGGTATCCGACCAGCCCCTGGTTACCCAGCCTGTCCAGAGCATACGGAAAAAGGTGCGTTGTGGGAGTTACTCGAGGTCGAGCAAACTATCGGTATGTCACTGACTTCTAGCTATGCGATGTGGCCTGGAGCTTCTGTGTCTGGATGGTATTTCTCACACCCTGATTCTCGATACTTTGCAATTGCACAGATTCAACAAGATCAGGTAGACAGTTATGCTGATCGTAAAGGTTGGGATCAAACGGAAGCTGAGAAGTGGTTAGGGCCTAATATCAACTAGGTTGTTCCATTTGGAAGTAGAGAAAACGGCACCTTTTGGTGCCGTTTCTTTTAATACAGGTTGGTTATTTTTTCTTCTTTGGAAAAACTTTGACCATCTTGATACGGTTCTCTTCCAGTTCAACAATTTCCATTTGATGCTCTGCAACTTGAACACTCAGGTGGCTTTCAGGAATATCTTCCAAATACTCCAGCATTAAACCATTCAATGTTCTAGGGCCATCTGTTGGTAGGTTCCATTTAAGGCCTTTATTAATGTCTCGGATGTTGGCGCTGCCTTCGATCAAGAAGCTGCCGTCCCCTTGCGGCGTAATTTCATCAGAGAGTGTTGGCGCCATTGAAGTTGTGAACTCACCAACGATTTCCTCGAGAATGTCTTCTAGGGTGACTAGGCCATTAATATCACCGTATTCATCAACGATCAGTCCGATGCGTTCTTTATTACGTTGGAACTTTAGCATTTGCACGTTGAGTGGCGTCCCTTCAGGAATGAAGTAAACCTCATCAGCACTTCGGAGCAGGGTTTCTTTGGTGAATTCGTTTTTCTCCAACATTAAACGATAAGATTCACGTAGACGCAGCATCCCAACTACTTCATCAATCTGATCACGATACAGCACCACACGACCATGAGGTGAGTGGGTTAACTGACGAACAATTGATTTCCAATCATCATTAATATTGATGCCAGTAATCTCGTTGCGAGGGATCATAATGTCATTCACCGTCACGTGTTCGAGGTCGAGAATAGAAATCAGCATATCTTGGTGACGTCGTGGGATCAGCGAGCCAGCTTCATTAACTACTGTTCTCAGCTCCTCCGAGCTTAAATGATCTTCATCATTGTGATTAACGCGAATACCCAACAAGCGAATGAAGCCGTTAGTAATAAAGTTAACTAAAACAACCAGAGGAGACAGAACCTTCATCAGAATGGTCAGCAAGATACTGCTCATAAAAGAGACGCGTTCTGGATACAGGGCGGCGAGCGTTTTCGGTGTGACTTCGGCAAAGACCAAAATAATCAGAGTTAGTGCACCTGTGGCAATGGCGACACCAATATCACCATAAAGGCGTAAACCGATGACGGTGGCTATGGCTGAGGCGAGAATATTAACGAGGTTGTTACCGATGAGAATTAACCCAATCAACCGATCTGGGCGATTGAGTAAGCGCTCGACGCGTTTCGCGCCTTTGTGGCCTGTCTTAGAAAGATGTTTAAGTCGATAGCGGTTCAGAGACATCATCCCTGTCTCTGAGCCGGAAAAGTAGCCGGAAATTACAATTAGACCTGCAAGGATTGCAAACAAAATACCGGTCGAAATGTCGTCCAAAACTTCAAAATTCCTTTAGTTAATAGCTGGTTAATTAATGAACCATTTATACTGTGTTGTCAACGCGACATTCGTAGTGTGCTAAATAGAGCATATCAAGCCATTTAGCTTAGTATGATTTCCCTAACGAATCGGCTACCGAAGTAAGCTAGAGTGAGCAAGGTTGCGCCTGCAACGGCAAACCAAGTCACTTTTTTGCCGCGCCATCCTTTGCGGTAATGTCCCCAAAGCAATACTGAGTAGATAATCCAAGCCAAGAACGAAAGCACACCTTTGTGAGCCTTGCCTTGAGCAAACATATCTTGAACAAACACAAAACCAGTAAGAAGCGTTGCTGTAAGCAGACCAGTGCCAATCAAAATGATCTTGAAAAGCTGTCTTTCAACCATCATTAAAGGTGGAAGATTAGGATTAATGGTCAGTGCTTTCTTATTCTTAAGCTTATGGTCAAGCCACGCTAACTGAATTGCGTAAAGCGCACCAATGGAGAGCGTAGAATAGGAAAAAAGTGCTAACGAAATATGAATCAGCAGTTTTGGATTATGCTCCAAGTGAGTAATAAACGCAGTTGGAACAAAAGCGGCGGCGGAGAGATTAATGGCGGCAAAGCCGTAAACCACAGGCAATAAGAACCAAATTCGCGTTTTAAGCATGGCAATGCTCATAAACAGCGAAATAATGAAGCCAATTAATGAAGCGACATTCAAGATGCTGAGGTTTTGTCCACTGCCACTTAAGATGAGATCACTGAGTAGCCACGCATGAAAAGCTAGTGCTAAAACCGCACTGACGAGAACAGTTTTTGTACGGATCCCGACCTGGTGGACCAAGCCTGGGATAATTGTAACGATGGCCAGCACATAAAGAATAGCGGCCGCAATTGCGATTAAACTGTCCATTTTTCCTAAAAAATCGATTGCTTAGAGCTGGAATTATACCCTGCATCGACTCAATGAGCCATCGCAGAAGTAAAAAGTATTGACTCGTATTTGATCTTGTTAGGTATGACTCTCACTGCTGGCTAAGGTATACTCACTACAATTGATCGCAATTTACAGCGAAGAGAAAGAAATGTTTGAGAATTTAACGGATCGTCTATCCAAAACGCTGAAGAATATCAGCGGCAAAGGTCGTCTGACCGACGACAATATTAAAGATACTCTGCGCGAAGTTCGCATGGCGCTTCTAGAAGCCGACGTTGCTCTGCCAGTAGTTCGAGATTTCATCAAAGGCGTAAAAGAGCGTGCCGTTGGTGTTGAAGTTTCTAAATCCTTAACTCCAGGCCAAGAGTTCATCAAAATCGTTCAAGCTGAGCTTGAGTCGGTCATGGGTGAATCCAACGAAGCACTGGACCTAGCTGCACAGCCGCCGGCGGTCATCTTAATGGCAGGTCTGCAAGGTGCGGGTAAAACGACCAGTGTTGGTAAACTCTCTAAACTGCTGCATGAGCGTGACAAGAAGAAAGTTCTTGTGGTGTCTGCCGACGTTTATCGTCCAGCTGCGATCAAACAGCTAGAAACACTTGCTACCGATATTGGCGTTGATTTCTTCCCTTCATCAGCAGATCAAAAGCCAATTGATATAGCCAATGCAGCTATCGATCATGCGAAGAAAAAGTTTTATGACGTATTGATTGTCGATACCGCGGGTCGTTTAGCGGTTGACCATGAGATGATGGATGAGATTAAAGATCTCCATTCAGCAATCAACCCAGTCGAAACGCTGTTTGTTGTCGATGCGATGACAGGTCAGGATGCCGCGAACACAGCAAAAGCTTTTGGTGATGCGCTCCCGTTAACGGGTGTTATCTTAACTAAAGTCGACGGTGATGCTCGTGGTGGTGCGGCGCTTTCTGTTCGTCATATTACGGGTAAACCAGTTAAGTTCTTGGGTGTGGGTGAAAAGACTGACGCACTAGAACCTTTCCACCCAGATCGTGTTGCATCACGTATCTTAGGCATGGGTGACGTTCTTTCTCTTATCGAAGATTTACAACGTAATGTTGATACCGATAAAGCAGAAAAGATGGCGAAGAAGTTCAAGGAGAAGAAAGGTTTCGACCTAGAAGACTTCCGTGAGCAACTTGGTCAGATGCAAAATATGGGCGGTATGATGGGAATGATGGACAAGCTACCAGGTATGTCTAACTTACCTGATAACGTTAAAGACAAAGTTGATGACAAGATGTTTAAGCAGATGGAAGCGATCATCAACTCAATGACAATGAAAGAGCGTCAACGTCCTGAGTTAATTAAAGGTTCTCGTAAAAAGCGTATCGCTGCAGGTTCTGGTACTCAAGTGCAAGATGTTAACCGTCTCTTGAAGCAATTCACTCAGATGCAAAAAATGATGAAGAAGATGCAGAAAGGCGGCATGCGCGGAATGATGCGCAACATGCAAGGCATGATGGGTGGCATGGGCGGCGGCGGCTTCAATCCATTTGGTCGCTAGCCGTGGATTGGCTCAGGTTTCAGTCCCTTAAGTTTCAAACTGTTATCTGCGTCACACGAGAAATGCCAGCCAAAAACTGGTGAAAAAATAGCTAAACCCCTTGCAATGCCTCGGAATAAGAGTAAAATTCCGGGGCTTTATTTTGGCACGAGACCTCAGGTTGCTCATTAGAGAAACACTTCTGAGGTCATTTTTATTATTGAGAAAGCAAAGAGGACGATATGGTAACCATTCGTTTGGCACGTCACGGCGCTAAGAAGCGTCCATTCTATCAAATCGTAGTAGCGGACAGCCGCAATGCAGCGACTGGCCGTTTCATCGAGAAAGTGGGTTTCTTTAACCCAACTGCTACTGGTCAAGAAGAAGGTCTACGTCTAGACCTAGAGCGCGTTAACCACTGGGTTGGTCAAGGCGCAACAGTTTCTGACCGTGTTGCTAAGCTAGTTAAAGACGCTCAAAAAGCGGCTTAATTATTAGTTTAGTTAGCAGTATGTCGTCGATGAAAGGTAAAGAAACTATGAGCAATACTCCCGAAAGAATTGTTGTAGGTAAATTTGGTTCTACTTATGGCATTCGTGGATGGCTTAAAGTGTTTACCTACACAGACAATCCTGAAAGTATTTTCGATTACAGTCCTTGGTACATTAGTCAAAAGGGCGAATGGGTCGAATTGAAAGTTGAAAGTTGGAAGCGCCATAACAAAGGTATGGTGTGTAAACTTGAAGGTCTTGAGGTTCGTGAAGAAGCTCACCTACTAACTAACTTTGAAATTGCAATTGATCCAGCTGTGCTTCCTGAACTGTCAGAAGATGAGTTCTACTGGCGCGAATTGTTCGGCATGAAAGTAGTGACCACAAAAGGTTACGACCTAGGTGAAGTAACCGACATGTTGGAAACGGGTTCGAACGATGTTCTGGTTGTGAAAGCAAATCTGAAAGATGCTTTTGGGCAAAAGGAACGGTTGATACCGTACCTTGAAGAGCAAGTGATCAAGAAAGTTGATCGCGAAGCTCAACGGATCGAAGTTGACTGGGATCCTGGATTCTAATCCTTAATTGGTAACTGAAAGAGCGAGAGAACAGATGTGGGTTGGCGTAATTAGCCTTTTTCCAGACATGTTCCGCAGCGTTACTGATTATGGAGTAACAGGTCAAGCGGTTAAAAAAGGTCTACTGTCGATTGAGACATGGAATCCTCGTGATTTCACTCACGACAAACATCGCACTGTCGATGATAGACCCTACGGTGGTGGTCCTGGCATGTTAATGATGGTTCAGCCATTGCGCGATGCCATTCACGCAGCCAAACAGGCATCACCGGGTAAGACGAAAGTTATTTACCTTTCTCCTCAAGGTCGTAAGCTCGATCAGATTGGGGTAGAAGAACTAGCGAAAAACGACAACCTTGTGTTGATTTGTGGACGCTACGAAGGGGTAGATGAGCGCATCATCCAAACAGAGGTTGACGAAGAATGGTCAATCGGAGATTTTGTGATGACAGGTGGGGAAATCCCAGCCATGACGCTAATCGACTCAGTCTCACGGTTTGTTCCGGGAGTACTAGGCGATTTTGCTTCAGCAGAAGAAGATTCTTTTGCAAATGGCTTACTAGATTGTCCACACTATACGCGCCCTGAAGTTCTAGACGATTTAGAGGTACCAAGTGTCCTCAAGTCTGGTAACCATAAGGACATTCGTCGCTGGCGACTTAAGCAGTCGTTAGGCCGTACTTGGCTAAGAAGACCGGAGCTCCTGGAAAACCTAGCTCTGACTGACGAACAGGAACAATTACTTGCCGAGTTCATAAAAGAGCATCGAGTTAATAGCAAGTAACCTATTTAATTTAGTATCAGTTTATTCTAGGAATTTAAGAACATGAGTAACATCATCAAGGCTCTTGAAGAAGAGCAAATGAAATCAGGCCTACCTAAATTTGCACCAGGTGACACTGTTGTAGTTCAGGTTAAAGTAAAAGAAGGTGACCGTGAGCGTCTACAGGCTTACGAAGGCGTTGTAATCGCTATCCGTAACCGTGGTCTTCACTCTGCTTTCACTGTTCGTAAGATCTCGAACGGCGAAGGTGTTGAGCGTACGTTCCAAACTCACTCTCCAATGGTTGATAGCATCGAAGTTAAACGCCGTGGTGCAGTACGTCGTGCCAAGCTGTACTACCTACGTGAGCGTTCTGGTAAGTCTGCTCGTATCAAAGAGAAACTTGCTAAGAAGTAATGCTATTTTACTAGCGTTCTCAAGTATTAAGCGGAGCCCAAGGGCTCCGCTTTTTTTATGTTTGAAGTTAACACCTTAGCACTTTTACTTATGTGTCCGGTTAGAACTGCTACCTATGAGCCCGGTCAGTACTCTTTGGTAAGATCCCTGTCTACGCAGGGATGATGAGAGGTAAGTGGTGGTAATTGCTGGACGAAGTTAGTAATTATCTTCTGACCAGCCATCGCTGTCAGACATATCTGGTGCGCCAGGAATGGTGTTCTCTTCGTCGGCCCACTCACCAAAATCAATCATTTGGCACTGCTTTGAGCAAAACGGGCGAAAAGGGCTGTCTTCGTTCCATACAACTTCAGCTTTACATTGAGGGCATGGAACAACGGTTGGTTTACTCATAGTGATTCCTGAGTGTTACTTTCAGCTGCAAACAGCTAATTCAAATTCAATATCATTAGGGTAGGCTTGACCTGATTCAAAGGCAATAAACTTCACTGCAAAGCGGTTTTTATGTCCTGAAATCATTGGGTAGACACCATACTCCATTGGAATGGTTAAACGAAGGATATTGGCTTCTTCAGCGTCACTTTGATAAAACCCAGAGCGAGCAATTTGCTTCTTAAAACGACCAGTCTCACGAGTGAGCTTCAGCCATAACTGAAGGGCATTCATAAGTGGTTTGACTGACGCTAACCAAGCTTCAGCATCATGCATACGTTTTTCAATCGGTAGATGTAACCAGTAATGCAATGACGGAAGATCGAAACAGCATGAACCACCCGGCAGTCCAAATCGTTGGCGGATTGCGCTGAGGAAGCGATCTTCTTTCAGAGATTGACCGAATCGTTCGGCCATCATTAAATCTTTATGTACACCATCTAGATCCCTTAAGATCGAGCCTAGCATTTCCTGATCGACGTCATCGACATTAAGCCATGCACGATAAGTTTGACGTTGCTTTTCAAGATCTTTAGCGAGTTCGCTTTTGAGCTGGATTTGTTCAAAGATCTCCAGTAAATCAAACAGTGATTTGAAGAAAATTTGATACTGATAATTATCTGAAAAAGACGAGGAGTGCTGAAGCTGTCTCAATAGAGATTCAACTCTTAGGTACATTCTTGTTTTTTCATTAAGAGGGTGTTCGAATCTATTTGTGATCATCTGCTAGCCTTTAAACGCTTCCCTGCTATTTTCACCGATTTTGTTCGCATAATGCTAGGTACTTTTGGTGTAATTCTGTGACTTGGGACAAAAGTTGAGCGTTATCAGTATTATTATCAATCACATCGTCAGCATGCAATAAACGAGTTTCTCGGTCTACTTGTGCTTTGAGTATAGAACGCACTTGTGACTCAGGCACCCCATCACGTGTCATTGTTCGGTAAATTTGTGTTTCTTCACAGACATCTACAACTAAAACACGGTCAGCCATAGTTTGTAGCCCATTTTCGATGAGAAGTGGAACTACGAACAGAGTATAAGGGCTGGTGGATGCATCCAGTTGTGATTGCATACGCTCTCTGATCATCGGGTGCAGCAAGTTATTTACCCAAAGCTTTTCGTCCTCGTTAGCAAAGATGCGCTCCCGAAGAGCACTGCGATTAAGAGAACCATCTTCTTGAAGGATCCCAATACCAAAGTGTTGCGTTAAAGCGTCAAGACCTGCCGAACCTACTTCTACTACTTCTCGAGCAACAAGGTCTGCATCGACCAAATCAATAGCAAAGTTATCGTGAAAAAGGTTGGCAACGGTGGTTTTTCCGCTGGCAATACCGCCGGTAAGTCCAATAACAAATCCCATGGTTACACCCCTATATACGACTTGAGGTAGTATTGAATAATTTGCTCGCCCCACAAAGCGCTAATCCAACCAGCAATGGCGAGATAAGGGCCGAAAGGAAATGCAACATCAATCCCTTTCTTTTGCATTCGCAATTGAACGAGACCAAATAAAACCCCAACAACGGATGACATTAAGACGATCAAAGGCAAGTGTTGCCAGCCTAACCATGCTCCGAGAGCTGCCAGCAACTTAAAGTCACCGTAGCCCATGCCTTCTTTACCTGTTAGTAGTTTAAACAGCCAGAAAATGGACCATAAGCAGAGGTAGCCAGCCATGGCACCAATTACAGAATCCGTTAACGAAATTGGAGAGATACCTAATAATGCTAGTGCAATGCCCAACCACATTAGAGGTAAGGTAAGCTGGTCTGGCAACAGCATGGTATCGAAGTCAATGAAAGTGGCGCTGATAAGCACGAAGGTAAAGACGATTAACGCTAAGCTGTATTCGCTATACCCAAGTTGCCACGCTACGGTTGCACACATGGCTGCTGTCAGGAGCTCAATAAGTGGATAACGAGCACTGATTTTATGACTGCAATGATGACACTTGCCCTTAAGTAACAACCAGCTGAGTACAGGAATATTATCGATAATTCGAATCGGTGTATGGCATTTAGGGCATGCTGAGCGCGGCACGCTAAGGTTAAATTTATCTTCTGGAGGGGCAATTTTGTACTCAGGAAAAGCTTCGGCACATTCTTCGCGCCAACCACGCTCCATCATTATCGGTAATCGATAAATGACGACATTCAAAAAACTGCCAACGATCAAGCCGAAGAGAGCCGCAAAAGCAGGGAAGAGCCAAGGATAATAAGAAAATGCGTCCATTCTTGAGTATGAAACCGTAAAATCAGTGAGTTATTGCCTATGTTAGCCTATTACCGACATTAAGTTAAAGATAGGTAAGTACATTGCAATCACTAACCCGCCAATTATTGTGCCAAGGAAGACAATAACCAAAGGCTCAATGATTGTTCCTAAGTTGTCTACGATGTTATCGACATCCGCCTCATAGATGCTAGCGATCTTATTGAGCATTTCATCTAACTTGCCAGTTTCTTCACCTATCATGACCATTTGCAGCACCATCTCAGGGAAAGCGAGACTGTTTCGCATTGCTAAATGAACAGGTACGCCCGCTACGACATGAGTGTGTATAGAAAAAATAGCTTGTTGAAAGTAAGCGTTCTCTGTTGTTCTTGCGCTCGCTTGTATGCCTGTGAGTATCGGTATTCCAGAACTAAAACTGGTCGCTAATGTTCGGCTAAATTTGGCAATGGTTGCTTTGGTAATGATGTCGCCAACAACGGGCAGTTTGATGGCTAATTTACTTATACATAATTCGGCAGTAGCATTTTTAAGGCAAATAAACTTAATGCTAGCAATCAATAAACCTAGAGAAGCAACGCTAACCAGTCCGTATGATTGGCTCCAGTTTGATAGCTCCAGCACCTCGGATGTGAACCAAGGTAAATTGGCATTGAACCCTTTAAACATCGATTCAAATTCAGGAATCACACTCGTGAGCATCAAATAGGTTACGGCACAAGAAACTATCAGCACCATACTTGGATATATCATGGCTTTAACGACTTTAGACTGCAGAGCATCATGTTTTTCACGATATGTTGCTAACCTATCTAACGTCACCGCAATGTTTCCGGACGATTCGCCCGTCGCAATCATATCGATATAGAAGCGGTCAAAATGTGTACTTAGTGCTTGTAGCGCTTGAGCGATAGGGACGCCACTCTCCACTCGGCTAGCGACCTGATTAAGGACCGATTTCATTTCAGCTTTGGAGTGGCTTTCAGAGATAAGCTTAAGGGCTTGAACAAGAGGAACTCTTGTCGTCAGCAAAGTAGCCAATTGCCTAGTGAATAGAGTGATGTCTTTGCGTGAAATCTTGTGGGTTAATCTGGTCCAAAACGAAATGCGATGGCGAGAAATTTTTCTGATATGGATTTGCTGCCGACCTAATTGATTTCTGACCTCCATTTCGGTTAAAGCAAGGATTTGCCCCTTTGCTTTTGCGCCAGATCGATCAACACCTCTCCAGCGGAACTTTCTTAATGGCATAGGAAGCGGGTTAGGCATAGGGGCATTCTCATTCGAAATAAAGGACACGCTGCAGTTCTTGGTAGCTTGTCAGCCCAAGAGTGAGTTTTTCAAGCCCCGCTTGTTTAAGTGTCATCATTCCTTGTGACACAGCGATGACTTCAAGATCTTGAATACTGGCTCTCTGAAGAACGGCGGCGCTTAACTCGTTGGAAAAAACCAGCACTTCGTAAATACCGATACGACCCGAATAACCTCTATTACATTTGCTACAACCAACATCATTGGCTTTGTAAATCCTCTGGCAGGAGGATATATCGAGACTGCGGAGCAGATCTTTACGGAGGTGATCTGGGCGCTTACATAAAGAGCACAAACGGCGAGCGAGCCGCTGCGCGATAATTAGCGAAAGTGAAGACACGAGGTTGAAGCTCTCTATTCCCATATTTTGTAGCCGTGTAATGGTCTCAAGCGCGGAATTAGTGTGTAAAGTTGACAGAACGAGATGACCTGTTTGAGCCGCTTTAACCGCAATCTCTGCTGTGTCGAGATCTCGTATTTCTCCCACCATAACCACATCCGGATCTTGGCGTAAAAAAGTGCGCAAGGCTGCAGAAAAACCAAAGCCTATCTTAGGGTTAACTTGAACTTGGTTTATCCCATCTAGATGTATTTCAATCGGGTCTTCGGCAGTTGAGATATTTCGCTCTGGGGTATTAAGAAGTTTGAGTCCCGCATAGAGAGAGACGGTTTTGCCACTTCCAGTAGGCCCTGTCATTAACACCATTCCTTGAGGTTTGTGCAACGCTTGCAAGTAAAGGGCTTGTTGAGTGTCGTTATACCCTAACTGCTCGATATCCAAACGGGCAGAATTTAGGTCGAGAATTCTCAGTACTACCTTTTCTCCCCACATGGTTGGCAGGGTTGATACACGGATATCCGTGGCGGAGTGGGGTGATAGTTTGAGTTTGATTCGACCATCTTGAGGAAGACGGCGCTCAGCAATATCTAGCTTAGCGAGAATCTTCAGGCGAGCAGATAGTCTGCGGCTTAATTGGATCGATGGCTGATGTGCGTCAATAAGAATACCATCACAGCGAAGTCGAATTCGGTACTGGTGTTCGTATGGCTCAAAATGAATATCGGACGCTTTCTTGCTGACGGCTTCTAATAGGATTTGGTGAATAAAACGGCTGACAGGCGAGTCATCCAGCATTAGCTCATCGCAATGCTCAAGTTCACTCTCATTCACTTGTACTAAGTTTGCTAGTTCGTGGGAGGTGAGTTCCTTAGTCTGTTGGCTCCATTGCTCTTGACCCTCTCCATAAATTTTGCGTATTGCAGCGTTTATGTCTTGATGGTTAGCCAAACCCAGTTCGATTTGTAATCCTGAGGCAAACTTAAAATCATTTTCTAACTGCGAGGGTGTGGGATCGCTGACCGCAACGGTTAGAACGTTGTCGCGCAGTGAAATAGGTAAGGCTTGGTATTGAATTATGACGTCCCGTAAACCGAGTTGTTGGCACAAACTCGCATAGTCGTTGTCCTTTATCGACACTATTTGGAGTCCAAAAACGTCGGCTAGAACAGCAACAAGCTCTTGCGCCTGACAAAGGTTGAGCTCAGTTGCTCCTTCTGGAACAGAGCAACCAGATAGCATGGACAGGTCATATAACGCAGTTTCTTGCGTTTCGTCGATGGCGTTAGCCTGTCTTAAAATAGATGGGAGAGTGGACGGGATCATTCAGGTACCGTTACTGAGACGCTTTCGGAATATTGACAGCCCTTTGGTAATACTCCGGATTCTTCCGTGGCAGTACTAATACATGCCCATCCGCCTTGAGCATCTCGTGCTAATGCCAATTTATAATTACTAACCGAAGGACTTGCGTCGGGGACTTGATCAAATGACAAAATGATATTGCCTGCACTGCTGACTCCAGCCTCGGCTTCAATGGCTTCAATAATAGCGCTGGGGAAACCTAATCGGTTTTTTAAGGCTGGTGTAGTTTCGGTATCAGGAAAGCTTCCTTGCTCAAGAGTGTACGCTTCGATATTGGTGCGAAGTCCCGATAAGGTCGCTAAAGCAGAGGCCGCCTCACTTTTTCCAATGTATTTTTGATATTGCGGTAGAGCGACAGCGGCGAGTACACCGATAACGGCAACCACAATCATCAGTTCGATTAAGGTAAACCCTTTTTGGTTAATTCCTTGGTGCATAGTGATTCCTCAGAGACGTGAAGCTTGAACATTAGAGGCATCACAGCTGACGTTGAAGCGACTAGATAAGCGCTTACGAGGAGGCGTGGATAATTAAAAGCAGACTTGCAAAAAATGAGAATGGTGTTGCGGAGCAAGTGGCGATTTCGGGTGTAGAACTCTGGATTGGGCAATGCTGGAAATAAAAAAGCGAAGCTCAAATAGGCTTCGCTTTAGTAAGATTCTCTCATTGAGAAATAGACTAGTCTTTAAATCTCATCGACAAGTCCATTGCTTTCAAGTGCTTGGTCAAAGCACCCACAGAAATATAATCAACGCCAGTTTCCGCAAACTCAGCGATGGTGTCCATAGTGACATTTCCTGAGTTTTCTAAAGCAGCACGGCCAGCGTTAATCTCAACCGCCTTGCGCATCATGTCGGTGCTGAAGTTATCGAGCATAATGATATCCGCTCCTGCATCGATGGCTTGTTGCAGCTCTTCTAGAGATTCCGTTTCGACCTCAACTGGTTTGCCTGGATTAAGCTGTTTCGCAGTTTCAATAGCTTTAGTGATACCACCACAGGCAATGATGTGGTTTTCTTTAATTAAGTAAGCGTCAAATACGCCAATGCGGTGATTAAAGCCACCACCACAAGCGACAGCATACTTCAACGCACTGCGCAGGCCAGGAATGGTTTTACGTGTATCTAACAGTCGGCACTCGGTATGCGCAATTTTCTCAGCGTACTGCGCAACCACGCTGGCGCAGCCAGACAGAGTTTGGATGAAGTTCATAGCGTTACGTTCGCCGGTAAGCAAGACTCTCGCAGGGCCTGTTAGTGTGCAAAGCACTTGATTCGGTTCCACCTTGTCACCATCTTGGACATGCCATTCAATGACGACTTCACCACCAAGTTGCTTAAAGACTTCATCAGCCCACATTTGGCCACAGAACACACCGTGCTCACGAGTAATAATCGTTGCAACATTCTGAGTCTCAGCCGGAATTAAACTTGCAGTGATATCCGCTGTGGCATCTAGTGTACCACCGAGGTCTTCGCGTAGTGTATCTGCCACGGCACGAGAGATTTCTGCTGGTAGTTGCTGCTTAAGATATTCGAGGCGTTCTTGACTGTTATGTGTGTTCTTCATCGCTAAAACTGTCTTTGTGGGGTAACAAAGTGCGCATGATACTCTTGCTTGTGCGGAATTTCAGCATCAATTCTCGCATTTTCTTTGTTGTCGGATAAAATCATAACGACATAGAGGTAGATGGAGTCTAGATGTATGCGCAGTAGCAATACAAATGAAGGTAAACAAAGCTTGGAGCTTATTGATGCTCAAGGGTGGTATTGTCATGCGCGAATTGTCCCATCTCCTCACTATGATGTCCGAACAGACACTAGTGATATATCACTACTGGTTATTCATAACATCAGCTTACCGCCAGGCCAGTTTGGTGGCTCTTACATCGAAGACTTTTTCCTAGGCAAGCTCGACTCGTCAATTCACCCTTTCTTCAAAGTGATTGAGAACATGCGAGTATCTGCGCACTGTTTGATCCGACGTGATGGAGAAGTGGTCCAGTTTGTGCCATTTCTTGCTCGAGCCTGGCACGCAGGAGTATCGAGTTTTGCTGGCCGAGAGAAGTGCAATGATTACTCGATCGGTATTGAGCTTGAAGGGTCGGACTATGTGGCTTACACCGATGAACAGTACCTCAGTCTGCAGCGCCTAAGTAGTGCCTTGATTCAATCGTATCCATTAATTACTCAACCACGTATCACTGGGCATCAATATATTGCCCCGCTGAGAAAGAGTGATCCCGGTCTTGTTTTTGACTGGGCTCGATTTAGAAAATCATTGTCATAAAAAACCATTGTTCAATTACTGAGCGGTTGGGTTTTGCTGCAGATTTATTTTGTTATTCAAATTATTAATAACCCGGCCTTGGGTTATTCCTTCCTTTATTGATATTGGTCAAGTTTCCTTGTCCGACAAAATGATTCCTTTGTTGTTGATTTATAAGTGTTTTTATAGCACGTAATTTGCCCGATAAGTTTCTTGTATGTAATTGGTCTGACCATGAGTGTTGATGTTTTAATCTATAAATGTTTCAGAATGGTTAATGCAAGGCCGGTTCTATGATTTGAATCAATTTTTCACTAGACATCGGTGTTTTAAATGTGTTAATTTTTACGCCAATTTGAAATTGGTAATACCAATTAACTTCGAAAGAAAAGTAGAATAATAAATATGGCTTATCAAAGGATTCGTCAGCCGAAACTTTCTGATGTGATTGAACAGGAATTGGAACGCTTGATTGTTGAAGGGACACTTTCAGCAGGTCAACAGCTTCCACCTGAACGAGAGCTGGCTAAACAGTTTGATGTTTCTCGACCTTCTATTCGAGAAGCGATTCAGCGCTTAGAAGCGAAGAAACTACTTACCCGCCGCCAAGGTGGAGGTACGTTTGTGAGCGAAAATATTTGGAAAAGTTTCTCGGATCCGTTGCTAGACCTTCTATCTTCCCATAATGAAACGCAGCTTGACTTGCTCGAAGCACGTCATGCTATGGAAGGGATTTCTGCTTATTTCGCAGCATTGCGTGGTACCGATGAAGATTTTGCTCAAATTGAAAATTGCTTAGGCACTATTCGTAAAGTACAAGAAACCGGTGACATCGAAGCAGAAGCTGCTGCGGTCATGGCTTTTCTTGTTGCGTTAACTGAAGCTGCACACAATGTTGTTTTGCTTCATATCGTGCGAAGCCTAGCACCACTGCTAGAGCAAAATGTTTTACAGAATTTAAAGTTATTGCACCGCCGAAGTGAAGTGGTGGAGAAAGTCAGTAAACACCGAGCTAATATCGTGGAAGCGATTGTTTCTGGAAAGCCTGAAAAGGCACGTGAAATGTCTCATTCACACTTAGCTTATATCGAAGAAACATTGTTGGATTTGACTAGAGAAGAGTCTCGACGTGAGCGCTCTTTAAGACGAATTCAACAAGATAGTGATTCTTAAAACTAGAAACGCTTACTTTTATTAAGTAGATCCAACCAACAGAAGGAAAGATCGCCATGTCTGACATGAAGCATGACGTAGATGCACTGGAAACTCAAGATTGGCTACAAGCACTTGAGTCCGTTGTTCGCGAAGAAGGTGTAGAACGCGCGCAGTTCCTACTAGAAACAGTTCTAGAGAAAGCACGTTTAGACGGCGTTGATATGCCAACAGGTATCAACACTAACTACATCAACACTATTCCAGCAGCACAAGAACCAGCTTACCCTGGTGATACCACGCTTGAGCGTCGTATTCGTTCGATTATTCGCTGGAACGCAATCATGATCGTATTGCGTGCTTCTAAGAAAGACCTAGACCTTGGTGGTCACATGGCTTCTTACCAGTCTGCAGCAGCATTCTATGAAGTGTGCTTCAACCACTTCTTCCGTGCTCCTAACGAAACAGACGGTGGCGATCTAGTTTATTATCAAGGTCATATCTCACCAGGTATCTACTCTCGCGCATTCGTTGAAGGTCGTCTAACTGAAGAACAGCTAGATAACTTCCGTCAAGAAGTAGACGGTAAAGGTATTCCTTCATACCCACACCCTAAACTGATGCCTGAGTTCTGGCAGTTCCCAACAGTATCTATGGGTCTAGGTCCAATTTCTTCGATCTACCAAGCGCGTTTCCTTAAGTACCTAAATGGTCGCGGCCTTAAAGACACTTCAGCTCAACGTGTTTACGCCTTCCTAGGTGATGGTGAGATGGATGAGCCAGAATCACGTGGTTCACTGTCTTTCGCTGCGCGTGAGAAACTAGATAACCTATGCTTCCTAATCAACTGTAACCTTCAGCGCCTAGATGGTCCTGTAATGGGTAACGGTAGCATCATCCAAGAGCTAGAAGGTCTATTTAAAGGCGCTGGCTGGAACGTTGTTAAAGTTATCTGGGGTAACAACTGGGATGCGCTACTGGCGAAAGATACGTCAGGCAAACTACTGCAGCTAATGAACGAAACTGTAGATGGTGACTACCAAACATTTAAGTCTAAAGATGGCGCGTACGTACGTGAGCACTTCTTTGGCAAGTACCCAGAAACAGCAGCACTTGTTGCTGACATGACAGATGACGAAATCTTCGCGCTTAAGCGTGGTGGTCACGATTCTTCTAAGCTGTATGCAGCGTATAAAAATGCGGCAGAAACTAAAGGCCGTCCTACAGTAATCCTAGCTAAGACAGTTAAAGGTTACGGTATGGGTGATGCAGCTGAAGGTAAGAACATCGCACACCAAGTTAAGAAGATGGACATGACTCACGTACTACACTTACGTGACCGTCTAGGTCTTCAAGACATTCTAACTGATGAGAAAGTAGCAGAGCTTCCATACCTAAAACTGGAAGAAGGTAGTGCGGAATACGAATACCTACACGCTCGTCGTAAAGCACTTAAAGGTTACACGCCACAGCGTCTACCTAAGTTCACTCAAGAATTTAAAGTTCCTGAGCTAGAAGAATTCGCGCCGTTACTAAGCGAGCAGAAGCGTGACATCTCAACTACGATGGCATACGTTCGTACGCTTAATATCCTGCTTAAGAACAAGAACATTGGTAAGAACGTTGTTCCTATCATCTGTGACGAAGCTCGTACGTTTGGTATGGAAGGTCTATTCCGTCAGATTGGTATCTACAACCCACACGGTCAGGAATACACACCAGAAGATAAAGGCATCGTTTCTTACTACAAAGAAGCAACCTCTGGTCAGGTTCTGCAAGAAGGTATCAACGAGCTAGGCTCAATGGCTTCTTGGGTTGCCGCTGCAACTTCATACAGCACTAACGATCTACCAATGATTCCGTTCTATATCTACTACTCAATGTTTGGTTTCCAACGTGTAGGTGATATGGCATGGATGGCTGGTGACCAACAAGCTCGTGGTTTCCTACTAGGTGCTACAGCTGGCCGTACAACACTAAATGGTGAAGGTCTACAGCACGAAGATGGTCACTCGCACATCATGGCGAACACAGTACCTAACTGTATCTCTTACGACCCAACATTCGCTTACGAAGTTGCGGTAATTATGCAAGACGGTATCCGTCGCATGTACGGTGAGAACCAAGAGAACGTGTTCTACTACCTAACTGTGATGAACGAAAACTACGCAATGCCAGCAATGCCAGAAGGCGCTGAAGAAGGCATCCGTAAGGGTATTTACAAGCTTGAATCTTACGCTGGTGATAAGTCTAAAGTTCAGCTAATGGGCTCTGGTACTATCATGAACGAAGTACGTAAAGCAGCGACTATCCTAAGCGAAGAGTACGGCATCGCATCTGACGTGTTCTCTGTAACATCGTTCAACGAGCTAACTCGAGATGGTCAAGACGCAGAGCGTTTCAACATGCTTCACCCAGAAGCAGAAGCTAAAGTACCTTACATTGCACAAGTAATGGGTACTGAGCCTGCAATCGCCGCGACTGACTACATGAAGAACTACTCTGAGCAAGTTCGTGCGTTCATGCCTTCAGAGTCATATAAAGTACTTGGTACAGATGGTTACGGCCGTTCAGACAGCCGTGAAAACCTACGTCGTCACTTCGAAGTTAACGCAGGCTACGTGGTAGTTGCAGCACTAACTGAACTAGCGAAGCGCGGTGATGTTGAGAAGTCTGTTGTGACTGAAGCAATTGCTAAGTTCAACATCGACACTGAAAAAACTAACCCACTTTACGCTTAATACAGCGCTTAATTAGAAGGTAAATAAGCAATGGCAATCGAAATTAATGTACCTGACATCGGTGCGGATGAGGTTGAAGTTACTGAGATTCTTGTAAGCGTTGGCGACAAGGTAGAAGAAGAGCAGTCTCTTATCACTGTTGAAGGCGACAAAGCTTCTATGGAAGTTCCAGCGTCTCAAGCAGGTATCGTTAAAGAAATCAAAGTAGCGGAAGGCGATTCTGTTACTACAGGTTCTCTTATCATGATTTTCGAAGCCGAAGGTGCAGCTGACGCTGCACCTGCTCCTGCGGCAGAAGCGGCTCCAGCAGCGGCTCCAGCTCCAGCAGCAGCGGCAGCAGAACTTAAAGAAGTTCACGTTCCAGATATCGGTGGCGACGAAGTAGAAGTTACTGAAATCATGGTTAAAGTTGGCGATACAGTAGAAGAAGAGCAATCTCTTCTAACTGTAGAAGGCGACAAAGCTTCGATGGAAGTACCAGCACCATTTGCAGGTACGGTTAAAGAGATCAAGATTGCTGAAGGTGATTCAGTAACAACTGGCTCTCTTGTGATGGTGTTCGAAACTGCGGGCTCTGGCGCGGCAGCTCCAATAGCAGAAGCTCCTGCAGCACCTGCGGCGGCTCCAGCAGCATCTGCTGAAAAAGAAGTAAACGTACCAGATATCGGCGGTGACGAAGTTGAAGTTACTGAAGTAATGGTAGCGGTTGGCGATACAGTAGAAGAAGAGCAATCTCTAATCACTGTGGAAGGCGACAAGGCTTCAATGGAAGTTCCAGCACCATTTGCAGGTACAGTAAAAGAAATCAAAATTGCAGCTGGCGACAAAGTAACGACTGGCTCTCTAATCATGGTATTTGAGGTGGCCGGCACTCCGGTTGCTGGTGCGGCTCCGGCTCCAGTAGCTGCTCCTGCTCCTGCTCCAGCAGCAGCTCCTGCCGCATCGGCGGACCGTCCAAAAGCTGAAGCTTCAGCAGTTACACCTGCAGCAAACGATTTCCAAGAAAACAACGATTACGCACACGCGTCTCCAGTTGTTCGTCGTCTAGCTCGCGAATTTGGCGTTAACCTTTCTAAGGTTAAAGGTACTGGTCGTAAGAGCCGTATCCTTAAAGAAGACGTTCAGTCTTACGTTAAAGATGCACTTAAGCGTCTTGAGTCTGGTGCTGCGGCATCTGGCAAAGGCGGTGACGGCTCTGCTCTTGGTTTACTACCTTGGCCGAAGGTTGACTTCAGCAAGTTTGGTGAGACTGAAGTTCAGAAGCTTTCTAAGATCAAGAAGATCTCTGGTGCTAACCTACACCGTAACTGGGTAATGATCCCGCACGTTACACAGTGGGATAACGCTGATATCACAGCCCTAGAAGCGTTCCGTAAAGAGCAAAACGCTATCGAAGCGAAGAAAGATTCAGGCATGAAGATCACTCCACTTGTGTTCATCATGAAAGCTGTTGCAAAAGCACTAGAAGCATTCCCTGCGTTTAACTCTTCTCTATCAGAAGATGGCGAGAGCATCATTCTTAAGAAGTACGTGAACGTTGGTATCGCGGTTGATACGCCAAACGGCCTTGTTGTTCCAGTATTCAAAGATGTAAACAAGAAAGGCATCTACGAGCTATCTGAAGAGCTAATGGTAATTTCTAAGAAAGCACGTGCAGGTAAATTAACTGCGGCTGACATGCAAGGTGGCTGTTTCACTATCTCAAGCCTAGGTGGCATCGGTGGTACAGCATTTACGCCTATCGTAAATGCGCCTGAAGTAGGTATCCTTGGTGTATCTAAGTCTGAAATGAAGCCTGTGTGGAACGGTAAAGAATTCGAACCACGTCTGCAGCTACCTCTGTCTCTATCATACGATCACCGTGTGATTGATGGTGCAGAAGGTGCACGTTTCATTACTTATCTAAACAGCTGCCTAAGCGATATTCGTCGTCTAGTACTGTAAGATAACTTTCCCACTCTCGCTCCCCCTAATCAAAGGGGAGCGAGTGAGGGGAAAACAAATTAATACAACATTTCCAACGTGAATTGTTGTCTAGCTCACAGGCTAAATTGATTTACTTTTCACACCATTAACATCTCTGTAAAATGTTGGCGGTCTGAAATCATAATTGTTTAAGTTATTTGTTTAATAGAACGTCTGTTTAAAACGAAGTCTAAGCATATAAAAATCAATACCCACTCAGCCTGTTAGGGATAATGACTACAAGAGGTCAAAATGAGCAAAGAAATTAAAGCCCAGGTGGTAGTACTTGGTGCCGGTCCTGCTGGTTACTCCGCTGCATTCCGTTGTGCCGATTTAGGCCTAGAAACCGTTCTTATTGAACGTTATAGCACGCTTGGTGGTGTGTGTCTGAACGTGGGTTGTATCCCATCTAAAGCACTACTTCACGTTGCTAAAGTTATCGAAGAAGCAAAAGCGCTTGCTGACCACGGTATCGTATTTGGTGAGCCACAGACTGACATCGATAAGATTCGTCTATGGAAAGAAAAAGTTATTAACCAACTTACTGGTGGTCTTGGCGGTATGGCTAAGATGCGTAAAGTAAATGTGGTTAACGGTTTCGGTAAGTTTACTGGTCCTAACTCAATTGAAGTTGAAGGCGAAGACGGTAAAACTGTTGTTAACTTCGACAACGCCATTGTAGCTGCGGGTTCACGCCCTATTAAATTGCCATTCATCCCGCATGAAGACCCACGTATTTGGGATTCTACTGATGCGCTAGAGCTGAAAGAAGTACCAGGAAAACTGCTTATCATGGGCGGTGGTATCATCGGTCTAGAAATGGCGACGGTATACCACTCTCTGGGATCTCAGATTGATGTTGTAGAAATGTTTGACCAACTTATCCCAGCTGCGGACAAAGATATGGTTAAAGTCTACACCAAGCGTATTAAGAACAAGTTCAACTTGATGCTTGAAACCAAGGTGACGGCAGTTGAAGCTAAAGAAGACGGCATCTACGTTTCAATGGAAGGTAAGAAAGCACCTTCTGAAGCTGAGCGTTATGATGCAGTGCTTGTGGCTATCGGCCGTGTACCAAACGGCAAACTGCTTGATGCAGAAAAAGCGGGTATTGAAGTAGACGAGCGTGGTTTTATCAATGTTGATAAGCAAATGCGCACAAACGTCCCTCACATCCATGCAATCGGTGATATCGTTGGTCAACCAATGCTTGCTCACAAAGGCGTGCATGAAGGTCACGTAGCGGCAGAGGTTATCTCTGGTAAGAAGCACTACTTTGACCCGAAAGTGATTCCTTCAATTGCTTACACTGAACCAGAAGTAGCTTGGGTTGGTAAGACTGAGAAAGAAGCGAAAGCAGAAGGCATCAACTACGAAACGGCGACATTCCCATGGGCAGCGTCAGGTCGTGCAATCGCATCTGACTGCGCAGACGGTATGACTAAGCTTATTTTCGATAAAGATACTCATCGCGTAATTGGCGGTGCTATCGTGGGTACTAACGGTGGTGAACTGCTTGGTGAAATCGGTCTAGCGATCGAGATGGGTTGTGATGCAGAAGATATCGCATTGACTATCCACGCTCACCCAACGCTTCACGAATCTGTTGGTCTTGCAGCAGAAGTATTTGAAGGCACTATCACTGACCTTCCAAATGCAAAAGCGAAGAAAAAGAAATAATTTCTGAGTGAAGACAAAAACGGCCAGTATCATACTGGCCGTTTTTTTATAGATACTATTTAAAATCAAGCCCTTAAGCATTTGTGCTCAAGGGCTGTTTTTTAGTGGCGGCTATCTTTCTCGTAGATGCAAACCATATCCATATAGCAGTCGGTCAACGACTTGATGGATTCACCATCACTACTGCGATTAGCTTCAACAAACAGTGAATAGCAAATACCGTGGAATAGGCTAGTAAGATGCTTAGTGTTGTGTTGAGAGCAGACTTCGCCACGTTCAATGGCTTTAATGAACATGTTTTCAATCAGTGCTTGGCTAGTTTTGTTCGATGAAACAAACAATGGCCAAACCTCATCGCGCGTAGATGTACTCCATTCAAACCATACCTTATTCCAGTGACAGTCTTCGATCACCATATCCACCACACCATCAAGAATATTGGTTAGGTTTTCTTTGATGTCGACATCAAGGTCAATGGTATTTGATAAGAAGTTGGAATACTGACAGACGACGTGGTTAAGTACTTCATCAACCAAGTCTTCTCGTGTTGGGAAGTAGTTGAATACCGTTGCTACTGAAACTTGTGCAATTTCTGCGATATCCGCGTGACCTCCACGACCAATGCCGCGTTTCGCGAATACTTCTAGTGCAATCTCCATAAGCTGTAACTTGCGCTTTTGTGGAGATAAGCGAGTTCTAGGTCTTTTTACTATTGAGTCCATAATATTTCCTTGCCAACGTTGGTAGGGCTGGTAACTCTATGAGTACGTCCAACTGCGCCCTGTTTGTTATACAGAGTCAGAGATTTGGTCCAATATGAAAGCTGTTATACACAATAACTGGCATATTAATGTTAGTTTTTGGTTAACAATTTCCATTTTGGAAATCACATGCTCTATTTTTTCTTTTGTTTGATAAGTGTAATGGTGCATATGTGCTTTGGTCAATAGTCATACACTGATAATTTTCATAATTAGCATTAATTTACCTGCATATCACACTTTGCGCTGAAAGCGTCATATTCTTTCAACACCATGCGTTAACAAAGATTCGTTCTGGTTTATACCAACAGAGTAATTTGACGCCAGATTTTCGCCTGATTTTTATCCTGAGTCAGAAAGTGATACCATACCGAGCAAATGTGAACGCTTGGTATTTCTTCACTAAAATAGTGTTGTCTGTTTTAGGAGGGGACTCACAGCTACTGTTGCTGTAGCGACCAAGTTAACCAATCAACATCGAGATAGATATGAAACATACTGTTGAAGTCATGATTTCTGAGCAAGAAGTTCATGAGCGTGTAAAAGTGCTAGGTAAAGAAATTACTGAACACTACAAAGGTAGCGAAGATTTAGTTATGGTCGGCTTGCTACGTGGCTCTTTTGTCTTTATGGCGGATTTGGCTCGTGCCATCGAGCTTACTCACTCAGTAGACTTTATGACGGCATCAAGCTATGGCAATACCATGGAAAGCTCACGTGATGTGCGCATCCTGAAAGATCTTGATGATGATATTAAAGGTAAAGATATCCTGCTGGTGGAAGATATTATCGATACTGGTAATACCTTAAATAAAGTGAAAGAGATTCTATCGCTACGTGAACCAAAATCTATTCAGATTTGTACCTTGCTAGACAAGCCATCACGCCGTGAAGTCGATGTCGATGTTAAATGGATTGGCTTCGAAATCCCGGATGAGTTCGTAGTGGGTGTTGGTATCGATTACGCTCAGAAATATCGCCACTTACCTTACATCGGTAAAGTGGTACCTCAGGAATAAATCTGGTCGTACAAACATAAAAAATGCCCATCTCTGTGAGATGGGCATTTTTCTAAATACTGAATTATTTTAGTACTTCGGTACTCAAAATTTTCGACATGGCAGCTTGGTAATTTACTTCAAGACTCTCTCTGCTTGAACAGCGAACACCGAGATCTTGCAACTTACCATCACCAATGCCATAGACCACACCATGAACTTCAACTTCTTGGCCGCGTTCCCAAGCGTTTTGCATAATGGTTGAGTTACCTAGGTTATACACCTGCTCAGCAACGTTAATCTCACAAAGCTTGTCACCCCACATGTCGCGTGGCAATTCACCGAGCCAGTTACGATGCTTTAAGTACAAATCGCGTATATGTAGAAGCCAGTTGTTAATGAGCCCAAGCTGTGGGTTATCAATAGCAGCATTCACGCCACCACAGCCATAGTGACCACAAACGATAATGTGTTTGACTTTTAGCACATCCACCGCGTATTGCACT
Source organism: Vibrio sp. McD22-P3 (assembly GCF_021568915.1). Classification (NCBI taxonomy): domain Bacteria; kingdom Pseudomonadati; phylum Pseudomonadota; class Gammaproteobacteria; order Vibrionales; family Vibrionaceae; genus Vibrio; species Vibrio sp. McD22-P3. The sequence goes on along the minus strand of NZ_JAKGTN010000009.1, from coordinate 185,355 downwards.
ACAGATAGGCAGTTAAGATCGGTATGAATGACTTGGTTGGCAACATTACGGTGAACAAAGAGTTCGCCTGAATATAACCCCGTTAGACGCTCTGCTGGTACTCGGCTATCGGAGCAACCAATCCAAAGGAATCCAGGGTTTTGGCCTTCCTCTAGCTTTGCGAAATACTCTGGTCTTTCGGAGCGAATTTCTTCAGACCACTTTGAATTGTTGTCAAAGAGTTGTTTGATTTCCGGCATGATACTTCCCTTCAATAATTCGAGATACTATACACAATGTTACAAATTGAATCTCGAAAAAAAAGTATCAAAATGTACTCATCTGACGTGTTCATGTACCTAAAATCAGTGACTTAACGATTCAGTGAAAAAAACTTATATCTTATGAAAATTGAATGGCCCTTATTAGTTATTAACTTATTGTCACATTTGTTAAGGTGAGGCAATTTTTTGGTTATTTTCAAGGATAGTAATGAAGTTAGGACGTCGTTTTGAAGATATAAACCTTAAAGGGGATGTATTTGGCGGGGTAACTACCGCGATTATTTCATTGCCACTGGCGTTGGCGTTTGGTGTGGCATCTGGAGCAGGCGCAGAAGCCGGGCTGTGGGGCGCAATCATGGTGGGGCTGTTTGCCTCTCTATTTGGCGGTTCTTCTAGCCTTATTTCCGAACCGACAGGCCCTATGACGGTCATCATGACAGCGGTATTGACAGCAATGATGGCTAAGTACCCGGAAACGGGGATGGCGATGACCTTCACTGTCGTTATGATGGCGGGTATTTTTCAAATCTTGCTTGGTACGTTAAAACTCGGAAAATACGTTACCTTGATGCCATACAGTGTTGTCTCGGGGTTCATGTCGGGAATTGGTGTGATCTTGGTGATTCTTCAACTGGCGCCACTATTGGGACAAGCCGCGCCAACGGGCGGCGTTATTGGGACAATCAGGGCATTACCTGAACTGCTGACCCATATCGACTTTTCAGAATTATTCCTTGGGTTACTGACGTTAGCGATTCTATTTCTGTTCCCTAAAAAATACCGTCAACATATTCCTCCGCAGCTTGTGGCGCTGGTGTTAGTCACAGTGATATCTATGCTGTTTTTCAGTAGTGAGAGTATTCGCAGAATTGGCGAGATTCCAGCAGGTTTGCCTTCTTTAGTCATACCGCATTTTAACGCCGAAATGCTGACTACCATGCTTATCGATGCGCTTGTACTCGGCACATTAGGCTGTATTGATACCTTATTAACAGCTGTTATCGGTGATTCTCTAACTCGGAAAGAGCATGACTCAGATAAGGAATTGCGCGGCCAAGGGTTAGCGAACCTTATCGCAGGTTTGTTTGGGGCTTTACCGGGAGCGGGTGCGACGATGGGGACGGTGACCAATATCCAAGTAGGGGCTCGCTCTCCATTGTCTGGTGTGGTGCGGGCATTGGTGTTGGCGCTGGTGGTACTGGTAGCAAGTGGTTTAACTGAACCTATTCCAATGGCGGTGTTGGCAGGCATTGCTGTTTATGTCGGTTTTAACATACTGGATTGGAGCTTTATTCAGCGAGCACATAAGGTGAGTTTGGCCGGTATGGCGATCATGTACGGTGTTATGCTGCTGACTGTATTTGTAGATCTTATCGTTGCCGTAGGCCTTGGTGTGTTTATCTCGAATATCATCATTATCGAAAGATTGAGCCGTGAGCAAGCTCGTCAGGTAAAAGCGATCAGCGACGCTGACGACGACGATGTGCCGTTAAGTGAATATGAGCGAGAGTTGCTAGAACAAACTCAAGGTAAGGTATTGTTTTTCTACTTATCTGGGCCAATGATTTTTAGTGTCTCTAAAGCAATTTCAAGACAACACTCAAGTATTGCCGATTATCAAGCGATGATACTCGACCTTACCGATGTTCCTATGATCGACGTAACGGTTGGTCTTGCTCTAGAAAATGCCATCAAGGATGCCAAAGACGCAGAGTGTCAGGTGTACTTGTTATGTCCAAATACGCAAACTCGACAACAATTGGATAAATTCCACGTTATTGATCTTGTTCCGGATGGCAATATCTATCAGCAGCGAGAACACGCATTGGATGCTGCATATAAGGCAACGGCTTAAAAGGGATAAAAAGCGAGTACTAACATACTCGTTTTTTTTATAGCCAATTCATCACCACCACTTGAAAAATTGAGCCATCATCATCATGTGTAAGGGTATATTCAAACTTTTCGATATCATTGGAAATATCAAATTATTCCAATGATGCATTCTTCGGTGCAAATTATGATCGCATTAGAAATTGAGCAGTTAAGAAAGACCTATGCGGGCGGTTTTGAAGCGCTAAAAGGGGTGAGTCTTCAAGTTGAGCAGGGAGACTTTTATGCTTTGCTTGGGCCTAATGGTGCGGGTAAATCGACCACCATCGGTATCATTACGTCTCTAGTCAACAAAACATCGGGCAAGGTCTCGGTGTTTGGTCACGATATTGATAATGAACTTGAACTGGCGAAGCAACAACTTGGTCTGGTGCCACAAGAGTTCAACTTTAACCAGTTCGAAACCGTTGAGCAGATTGTTCTTCAGCAAGCAGGGTATTACGGTGTTGCTAAGGATGTGGCGAAGCAACGCGCGCAAAAATACCTCTCTCAGCTAGACCTTTGGGAAAAGCGTAGCGAGCGAGCACGAAACCTCTCCGGAGGAATGAAGCGTCGACTTATGATTGCTCGCGCTCTAATGCATGAACCCAAACTGCTCATTCTTGATGAACCGACGGCGGGGGTTGATATTGAACTTCGTCGTTCAATGTGGGATTTCCTTAAAGAGATTAATCGACAAGGCATCACCATTATTCTGACAACTCACTACCTTGAAGAAGCGGAACTGCTTTGTCGCAACATCGGTATTATCCAACGCGGTGAGCTGATTGAGAACACATCGATGAAAGCTTTGCTTAATAAGCTGGATGTAGAAACGTTTATTCTCGATATTGACGCAAGCGTTGATATTCCTGAACTACAAGGGGTTAAATCGCAAAATGTGGTGAATGGCTCATTGGAGATAGAGATTGAGAAAACTCAGGGGTTAAACCACATTTTCACTCAGCTTTCCGAGGCTGGTATTAAAGTGCTGTCAATGAGGAACAAAGCCAACCGACTTGAAGAGTTATTTGTTTCTATTGTGCGTAATCAAGCGGAGGCAAACTGATGAATTTGTACGGTTTGTATTGGACGGCATTTAAAAGCCTTCTAACGAAAGAAATTAATCGCTTTACTCGAATTTGGGTACAAACCCTAGTACCGCCAGCGATTACCATGACACTTTACTTCATCATCTTCGGTAGTCTGATTGGTTCTCGAATCGGTGAAATGAACGGCTTCAGTTACATGGAATATATTGTTCCTGGCCTTATCATGATGTCGGTGATTACTAACTCGTATTCGAATGTTGCTTCGTCCTTCTTTAGTGCCAAATTTCAGCGCAATATTGAAGAGCTTCTTGTCGCACCTGTTCCCAATTACGTCATCATTGCTGGTTTTGTCATGGGCGGTGTTGTACGTGGCTTATTGGTTGGCACGATAGTGACTTTTGTCTCACTGTTTTTTGTTGATTTACAAGTTGAACATTGGGCAGTAATTATCGCGACTGTGTTTATGACGTCGGTGGTGTTCTCACTCGGTGGTCTTATTAATGCGGTGTATGCCAAGACCTTTGATGATATATCGATTATTCCCACTTTTGTTTTGACACCGCTGACATATCTAGGCGGTGTGTTTTATTCCATTAGCCTGCTTCCTGAGTTCTGGCAAGGTGTATCCAAAATCAATCCAATCGTTTATATGGTCAATGCTTTCCGTTACGGTTTCTTAGGTGTGTCGGATGTAGGGATTGTGACATCTTTTGGCGTACTCTTGGTGTTTATCGTGGTACTTTATGGAGTAGCCCATCATTTGGTGACTAAGGGTATTGGCCTTAGAAGCTAGAGCAAGATTCTAGCGTAATACACTGATATGTGATCAATGAAGTGGTAGCGGTAGCTGCCACTTTTTGTTTCAGTCGAGACAAGGACGACAAATGCAACTGCCTGCCGAATTACAACACGATGCTCAATCAGCGTTTGAGCGAATTCAACAAGCCTATTCTGACCTATCCCATTGGACTCCAGAGCGACAACAACAGCTAAAGTATGTCATGGCGATGAGCTGTTTTGTGGAAGAGTCACTATTGAAAGATGAAGGGCTGTTCGCGGATCTACCTGACATGCTATCGCAGCAGAGCAGAGCTGAGGATTATCGAGTGCGATTGGCTATTCAACTTGAGTCTTGTGGTAGCGAAACGGAAGGTCATCGTGTTCTACGTCGATTCCGAAATCGTGAAATGACATATATCGCGTGGCGCGATTTTACTAGTGACTGGAGTCTAGAACAAAGCCTGCACCATCTTTCCATGCTAGCTGAAGCGATGATCTTTGAGACTTATCAATGGCAATATAAAGCGTGCTGCTTGGAATGGGGCACACCTTGTAATGCAGAGGGTGAAGCGCAGCCAATGTTGATTATCGGTATGGGGAAGCTCGGTGGCGGTGAGCTGAATTTCTCATCGGATATCGATCTCATTTTCACTTATCCAGAAAACGGCGAAACACAGGGGACGCGTCGCTCAATTGCTAATGCTCAATTCTTTACACGCCTAGGGCAGCGCATCATCAAAGCACTTGATCAGCAGACGTTTGATGGCTTTTGTTACCGAGTGGATATGAGATTACGCCCATTTGGTGAGAGCGGACCATTGGTGATGAGTTATGCGGCACTGGAAGATTACTATCAAGAGCAAGGCCGTGATTGGGAACGTTATGCGATGGTGAAAGCGCGTGTAATGGGCAGTGAGATGTATCCACAATACCAAGAGCTGCGTAAAATGCTGCGCCCTTTTGTGTTCCGCCGTTATATCGATTTTAGTGCCATTCAGTCATTAAGGCGCATGAAATCGATGATCAGTAGCGAAGTTCGCAGACGAGGGTTAGGAAACAACATCAAGCTCGGTCCAGGCGGTATTCGTGAAGTGGAATTTATCGCTCAAGTGTTTCAGCTTATTCGTGGAGGACGTGAACCGAGTTTACGAGGTCGAGGGTTACTGGAAACGCTTGATGCAATCGACACTCTGTCTCTACTAGAGTCAGAAAATGTCCAGCAGCTGCGTTCGGCTTATTGTTTCTTGCGTCGGTTGGAAAACCTATTGCAAGCCATGGCCGATAAGCAGACTCAGACACTACCTGATAAGCCATGCGACCAGCTCAAATTAGCGTGTGCGATGCAATTTGAAAGCTGGTCTGCTATGGTTCAGGCAACTGAGTTGCATATGCTAAATGTACATCAGGTGTTTGCTAACTTGATTGGCGAAGATGAGGACGAAGAAGACGCGAACCCAATCGCTAAGCACTTCCATGAGTTATGGGATATGGCGGATCGACCAGAAGTGATCGAGCACTTGCTAGAGCATGATCTTCATGTGGAGAATCCAGCCGACAAACAGAAAACCATTCAGCAGTTTAAAGCGGATCTTGCCAAGAAAACACTAGGCCCTCGTGGGCGTGAAGTACTTAATCGATTGATGCCTAAAGTCTTTAGTGCCATTTATGCCCATAAAGATGCAGAGTTTGGTTTATCGCGAGTGCTGCATGTTCTGCATCGTATTGTGACTCGAACGACTTACCTTGAGCTATTGGATGAGCACCCAGCCGCACTTGTGCAGTTAGTGAGGCTCTGTACGGCAAGTCCAATGATCTCGGAACAGCTTGGACGTTATCCGATCTTGCTTGATGAGTTGCTTGATCCTGCGCATCTCTACAACCCAGTACCTCTTGAGTCCTATAAGACCGAACTACGGGATTATCTAGCTCGTATTCCAGAAGAGGATATGGAACAGCAGATGGAGGCGCTGCGTCAGTTTAAACAGACCTGTATTCTGAGAATAGCGGCCGCCGATATTGCAGGCGTACTGCCCGTTATGAAAGTAAGTGATCATTTAACGTATTTGGCTGAAGCTATTGTAGAGGCGGGCATAAACCAAGCTTGGCAGCAAATGGCGGCTAAATATGGTGAACCAACACACTTGAAAGATCGTGGCAGCAAAGGTTTTGCGGTGATTGGCTACGGTAAAGTAGGGGGTTGGGAGCTAGGTTACAACTCTGATCTGGATATTGTGTTTATGCATGATTGTCCGGTAAGCGCGTACACCGACGGAAAAAAGGATATCGACGGTCGTCAGTTCTATCTTCGTTTAGCACAGCGCATTATCCACATATTCTCAACCAGAACAGCATCGGGAATTCTGTATGAAGTGGATACTAGACTGCGTCCTTCCGGCGCGTCTGGACTGTTAGTGAGTCCGACTGACGCCTTTGATGAATACCAGCATAATGATGCTTGGACGTGGGAGCATCAAGCTTTGGTCAGAGCACGTATGATATACGGTGATGCACCTCTGCAACACGCATTTGAAAACACCCGCGATGAAGTCCTTCGGACCGCTCGTGATGAACTGACATTGAAACAGCAAGTGGTCGATATGCGAGAAAAAATGCGCGACCATTTAGGTGGCAAAAAAGCGGGTCGATTTATGCTTAAACAAGATGCTGGGGGCATTACTGATATTGAATTTTTAGCCCAGTATTTGGTGTTGCAATACAGTCATGACAAGCCAAAGCTGACACGCTGGTCGGATAATGTGCGTATATTTGAGTCAATGATGTCACAAGGTGTGATGGAAGAAGAGCAAGCGATGGCACTCACTCAAGCCTACACCACATTGCGTGATGAAATTCATCATCGTAACTTACTCAACTTAGACGCGGATGTTGACGATAGTAAGTTTACTCAAGAGAAAGCCATCGTCGTTGAAGCATGGAAACAGTGGCTAGGGTAATTCTTGCTTCAGCTTGGTATTGAAACGAAGAGTTGTGCTACTATCCATTCAATGGCTTAGCCAAAAGATTTAAGACAAGAGGGCATAATTAAGCCCTCTTACATCATATTGGAGTACAGAAATGAAACCCATCCTACCGAATTACAGCGACTCTGGCGTATTGATTGTCGGTGACCTTATGTTAGACCGTTACTGGTATGGTCCGACAGGGCGTATTTCTCCAGAAGCCCCAGTTCCTGTAGTAAAAGTAGAAAATAACGAAGAACGTCCAGGCGGCGCTGCCAACGTTGCTATGAATATCGCTTCGCTAGGTGGTCATGCACATACTATTGGACTTGTTGGTATGGATGAACCAGCAAAAGTACTGACTGAAACACTGACGTCGTTGAAAGTAACTTGTGATTTTGTTGCATTACCTAACTACCCAACTATCACCAAACTTCGTGTTTTGAGCCGAGGGCAGCAACTGATTCGTTTGGACTTTGAAGATAAGTTCGAGAATACCGATCCTGAGCTTGTACTCGCAAAGATGGATCAAGCGTTACCAAACGTGAAGTCTGTGGTGCTATCCGATTATGCCAAAGGTGCACTAGAGCATGTTCAAGCGTATATCCAGAAAGCGAAAGCCGCAGGTGTTCCTGTATTTATCGACCCTAAAGGGGCTGATTTCGAACGCTATCGCGGCGCAACATTGCTAACACCAAACATGGCGGAATTTGAGCATGTTGTAGGCAAAGTGAAAAGCGAAGAAGAGCTTATCGAGAAAGGTAATGCGCTAATTAAAGAGTTCGACTTTGAAGCATTATTGGTGACACGTAGTGAGCATGGTATGACTTTACTTCGTAAAGATCAGGAGCCGTTCCATTTACCAACACAAGCGAAAGAAGTGTATGACGTTACTGGTGCGGGGGATACGGTTATCTCTGTATTGGCTGCATCAGTAGCAGCAGGTAAACCGCTTGATGAGGCGTGTGCGTTGGCTAATGCAGCAGCTGGAGTGGTTGTTGGTAAGCTTGGTACATCAACACTATCTACTATTGAACTTGCTGAAGCGGTTCACGGTAGTCAAGATACTGATTTCGGTGTGATTAGTGAAGCTGCGTTGATTGAAGCGGTAGCGAAAGCGCGCTCTAAAGGTGAAACCGTCGTGATGACGAATGGTTGCTTTGACATTCTTCACGCAGGACATGTGTCTTATCTAAACCACGCTGCTGAACTGGGTGATCGCTTAATTGTTGCTGTGAACACAGATGAATCTGTTCGAGCGTTAAAAGGACCAGGTCGTCCGGTTAATCCAACTGATCGCCGTATGGCTGTTCTTGCTGGTCTAGGGGCTGTTGATTGGGTTGTACCATTCTCTGAAGAAACGCCACAACGCTTGATCTCAGAAGTGCTACCAAGTCTGCTTGTTAAAGGCGGTGACTATAAGCCAGAAGAGATTGCAGGTGGTAAAGAGGTAATCGCGGCTGGTGGTGAAGTAAAAGTACTGAACTTTGAAGATGGCTGTTCAACGACCGAGATCATTGAAGCTATCAAAGGTGGCCGAGGTTAATCCTTCCGTCAGCATAAACAAATAAAAAGGGACGCATCCGCGTCCCTTTTTATTTCCGTTAGCAATTACTTCGCTTTCTTAAGGCCTGCATTGATATCAACGATATCTTGCTCGCTTAATGTACCTACCGATTGACGTAGGTTCAGAATACTAATGATGTAGTCGTAGCGAGAATCAGAAAGGTTGCTCTCGGCGTTATAAAGTGCCTGAGTCGCTTCTAACACGTCAACGATAGTACGAGTACCAACATCAAAACCAGCTTTAGTGGCTTCTAGTGCAGACTCAGCAGAAATCACCGTTTGCTCATAAGCGCGAATAGCACCAATAGAAGAGTTGATATTGTTGTTATTTGCACGAACATTCTTCACAACTGAGCGGTAAGTTTGCTCTAGCTGTTCACTTGCTTCGACGTACGCGAACTCTGCTTGTTTGGTTTGCGAGGTAATGTTGCCACCCGTGTATAGAGGCACTGATAGGTTAATACCTGCATTGAAAGCGTTACTTCCATCAAACTGGCTAGCTACATTGTTATTGTTACGTTCGTTGCCGTAGTTGTAACCACCATCCAATGTTAGTTTTGGAAGGTGACCAGAACTTGCTAACGTGATGTTGTCTTTAGCAATGTCTTGACCGATACGCGCAGAAAGTAAATCTAGGTTCTTATTCTGGGCTTCTTCGAGGAAGAAAGTCACGGATTGCTCTGGACGTGCTGCTGAGAAGCGGTCGGTATCAAGAACATCGATGTTCTTGTGCTCTTGACCTGTAATTTCGCGAAGCGCTTCATATTGGTTAAGTAAGTTGTTTTCTGCAACAACTTCATCAGCCAACACTCGGTCGTATTGTGCTTGTGCATCGTGAACGTCAGTAATCGCTGAAAGACCTACCTCGAAACGTTGCTTAGTTTGCTCTAGCTGACGAGCAACCGCCGCTTTGTTAGCGCGAACCGATTCAAGGTTATCTTTTGAACGTAGTACTTCGAAGTAAGCTTGTGCAGTACGTAGGATTAGGTCTTGTTGCGCTGCAGCGTATTGTGAATCTGCTTGACGAGCCGTTTTCTCAGCACTGTCTAGAGTGATCCAACTAGTACGGTTATAAAGCTCTTGTGAGAACCCAACACCAGCACTCAGTTTGTCACTATCGGCAGTATCGATATCGCTTCTTACTGCGTTATAGCCAGCCGTTAAGTTAATTTGTGGCAACAGAGTCGCACGAGCAGAGTTAATGGCTTCAAATGCACGATCACGTTGTGCCGCAGCTCTTAGTAGCTGAGGATCATTTTGTTTAGCTTGATCGTAGATTTCCGTTAGGGAGTCGGCCCATGCCGCTGCACTTACGCTTCCTAATGCAGCTGTGATAAATAATGGAAGCAGTTTTTTCATTTGTCCTAATCCTGCCTGATAATACTGATAAGGGTATGATTCACAGTTTAACTTAAAATGACCGTAATTCACTCGAAACTTTGCACTTTTTTACGCAAGCTCACCTAAAATTGCGACAAATAATTAACCAAAAGCAAATTTTATTTGAATTATTGCGTAAAAAGTTGAACCTTGTCGTTGGTAGAACCCCCTTTCCTTGAGTAGACTATAAGATTAACTTCAGCCAGAGGTCAGTGATGAAAGACTCTTTACAACAGCATGATAAGTTTACATCTGACGATGTAGAAATAATGTCAAAACAAACGGTGTTCAAAGGGTTCTTCGAAATGGTTCTATATCGCTTCAAGCATAGACTGTTTGAAGGCGGTTGGAGTTCCGTAATTGACAGAGAAATGTTAGTTCGCGGTGGGGCTGCTGCGATGCTGCCTTATGATCCTGTTCGTGACGAGGTAGTGCTAATTGAGCAAATCCGAGTTGGTGCCCTTGAACATGAAAACCCATGGCAGGTTGAGATCGTCGCAGGCATCGTTGACAAAGATGAAACGATTGAAGAACTGGTCCGTCGTGAATCGGTAGAAGAAGCTGGAGTAGAAGTTAAGGCATTAGTCCCCATCACTCGCTACTACCCTTCCTCTGGTGGATGTTCAGAACGCATCTCTGTATTTGTCGGGCATGTTGACGCATCACTCGCTAGTGGAGTCCATGGCCTGGAGACAGAGGGAGAGGATATACGAGTTCGCGTTGTGTCTCGTGAAGCGGCGTATCAGATGGTAGAAAGCGGAGAAATTGAAAATGGAGCTTCGATCATTGCATTGCAATGGTTAGAGCTTAATTACCGCAAATTACAGGCAAGTTGGTAGGAATTTTCTATGGTAGGCGTTGTCGATAGTAATACGTATCATGTTGATCTTGCGGAGCTAATGCGGATCTATGAAACGAATTACGCTAAATTGAATCGCTTGATTCCAACAACACCGACGGTTGGAGATGTCCGTTGCTACCAAGCGGCAAATTTGACCTATCAATTGGAAGTTCTAGAAGTGACGAAGTACACAACATTGGTCGAAATTTGCCAAGATGATGAGCTTCCTGTTTTTCCATTGCCTAAAATGACGGTACGACTCTATCACGATGCTAGGGTCGCAGAAGTTTGCAACTGTGAGCAAACTTCGCGAGTAAATGCGCGTTATGATTATCCCAACGCCAAAATGCTGCAAAAAGATGAAAAATTTCAGTTCAATCAATTTCTAAGTGATTGGCTAACTTTTTGCTTAAAAAATGGAATTAGTCGAGCTCCGATTATGTATCGAAGCTGAAAGAATTTGATGTTCAGGTTTCTATATTTTGAAAACAACACCCAGTGATGAATCTCAGTTAAGTAGCGTCAGGTTGCTGCAATTGACCGACACGCATCTATTTGCGCCGCAAGATGGCTGCCTACTGAGTGTTAATACCCAAGAAAGTTTTAATGCTGTTGTGGCTGAAATCGTTGCACAAGGCACGCAATTCGATGCCTTGCTTGCGACTGGTGATATTTCACAAGACCACACAGAAGCTTCATATGAGAAATTTGTTGCGGGAATTGAGCCGTTAGCTCTTCCTTGCTACTGGTTGCCAGGCAATCATGATTACAAACCTTGTATGAATAGCGTGGTGAACTCGCCGCTTATTCAAGATGTTACCCATGTTCTTCTAGGAGAGAAGTGGCAGGTAGTGCTGCTTGACTCTCAGGTCGTGGGAGTACCTCATGGTCGACTGAGTGATAGCCAACTCGAGTTTTTAGACCGTATGCTTTCTACGCATTGTGACAGACATACCTTAGTATTGCTGCATCACCATCCATTGTTAGTAAATAGTGCTTGGCTCGATCAACACTCGCTAAAAGATGCGGATGAGTTTTGGAACGTTGTCGAAAAGCATGACAATGTTCGCGCCGTACTTTGTGGCCATATTCATCAAGAACTAGATGAAATGCGTGGCGGAGTGCGTGTGCTGGCAACGCCTTCAACTTGTGTGCAGTTTAAACCGAACTCGAACGAGTTCGCGCTAGACGTCCGCTCTCCGGGTTGGCGTGAGCTGGAACTAAGAGAGGATGGTCGCTTGCACACCGAAGTGAAACGCCTAGCTAACGGCTCGTTTAGACCTGACTTTAACGCGGAAGGCTACTGATGACGAAAAAGAAGCCGCTGCTTTTATATATTCATGGTTTTAACAGCTCGCCTCTATCGCTTAAAGCGCAGGTAATGTCGGAATACTGCCAGAAGCATCGTCCTGATATCAAAGTGTTAGTGCCGCAAATGCCTTGTTTTCCTCAGCAAGCCGCTGAACTACTGAAGCAATTGATAGAGCGCTATCACAGTGACTATCATATTGCGTTAGTTGGTAGCTCTCTTGGTGGTTATTTGTCGACTTGGCTCAATGCTCATTATGGATTGAAAGCGGTGTTAGTGAATCCTGCTGTAAAGCCCTATGAGTTGTTGCTCGATTTTCTCGGTGAACAAGAGAACCCTTATACTCACGAACGTTATACCCTTGAGCATAAGCATATCGATGAGCTTAAGAGATTAGATGTGCCAGTGCTTAAAAAACCTGATGACTTTTGGTTATTGCAACAAGAAGGTGATGAAGTCTTAGATTATCGTCAAGCCGTGGCAAAGTATCAGCACAGTAAGCAAACGGTGGAAGCCGATGGAGATCATAGCTTTATAGGTTTTGAGCGCTATCCAGAAAGGATAATTGAGTTCTTAGCGCTTTAAAGTGGTGCTTTTTTCGTCTCTGCTTGAGGAGACAGTCATAAATTTATCCCCAACTTTGGCTTGAAACTTGACAACACTTCCTCAGAGCCAGAGTATGATGTGTCTGTACTTACGCGTAAGCCTTGGAAGTTTGTCATATTTTGACAGTAAAGTGTCTTCTAACAGGCGTGGTATAAAGCCACAATCTCTATTTTTGCTGCTAAGTATCAATCTTTATTTGAGTAAAATTTCCGTATTATGACAGAACAATATAATGCTGGAGCCATTGAGGTACTCAATGGGCTTGAGCCAGTACGTCGCCGACCAGGGATGTATACGGATACAGTGCGCCCAAACCACTTGGGCCAAGAAGTCATCGATAACAGTGTCGATGAAGCGCTAGCCGGACATGCCTCTAAGGTACAAGTAATTCTGCACGCAGACCAATCTTTGGAAGTCATCGATGATGGTCGAGGCATGCCAGTTGATATCCACCCAGAAGAGAAGATTTCAGGCGTAGAGCTGATTTTTTGTAAGCTGCACGCGGGTGGTAAGTTCTCAAACAAAAACTACCAGTTCTCTGGTGGTCTGCATGGTGTAGGTATTTCAGTTGTAAATGCCCTGTCCAAGCGTGTTGAAGTTACTGTCCGTCGTGATGGTCAAGTCTATGAAATGGCTTTTGAAAACGGCAACAAAGTTGAAGAGCTGACCGTGACTGGCACATGTGGTCGTCGCAATAAAGGCACCAGTGTCCACTTCTGGCCAGACGCCAGCTATTTTGATTCGGCTAACTTCTCTGTTACAAGACTTATCAACAACCTACGCGCTAAAGCGGTGCTTTGCCCAGGTCTTGAAATCACCTTTACCGATAAGGTGAATAACAAGGACTATAAGTGGTTTTATGAGGATGGTTTAAAAGACTATCTGGCAGAAGGCGTAAAAGGTTATGCGGTTCTTCCTGAGCAACCATTTACTGGCGAGTTTTCCGCAGAAACTGAAGCGGCAACGTGGGCAGTAATTTGGCAGCCAGAAGGCGGTGAGATGATCACCGAAAGCTACGTCAACTTGATCCCAACGGCTCAAGGTGGTACGCATGTTAATGGTCTTCGCCAAGGTTTGCTTGACGCAATGCGCGAATTCTGTGAGTTCCGTAATTTATTGCCTCGCGGTGTGAAGCTAACTGGTGATGACGTGTTCGAGCGTTGCTCATACGTTCTCTCTATCAAGATGCAAGACCCGCAATTCGCTGGGCAGACTAAAGAGCGCCTCTCTTCACGTCAATGTGCAGCGTTTGTATCTGGTGTCGTTAAAGATGCGTTCAGCTTATGGCTAAATGAAAAGCCTCAGCTAGCAGAACAATTAGCGGAAGTCTGTATTGCCAATGCGCACCGCCGTATGCGAGCGAGCAAAAAGGTCGTGCGTAAGAAGGTGGCTTCAGGCCCAGCGCTTCCGGGGAAGCTGACAGACTGTTCGCAACAAGATCTAAATCGTACAGAAATCTTCTTTGTGGAAGGGGATTCTGCGGGTGGTAGTGCTAAGCAAGCACGTGACCGTGAGTTCCAAGCGGTGATGCCATTGCGTGGTAAGATTCTCAACACTTGGGAAGTGTCTGCGGACCAAGTGCTAGCATCGCAAGAAGTACACGATATCTCGGTAGCTCTGGGCATTGACCCTGACACCGAAAATCTTGACGGGTTGCGTTACGGTAAAGTCTGTATCCTTGCCGATGCGGACTCGGATGGACTTCACATTGCGACACTGTTGTGTGCTCTGTTCACCAAGCATTTCCGTTCTCTCGTTGCTGCTGGCCATGTCTATGTCGCGATGCCTCCTTTGTATCGTATCGACTGTGGCAAAGAAGTGTTCTATGCCCTAGACGATGATGAAAAAGATGGCATTCTTGAGCGCTTAAGTAAGAAGAAAGCGAAAATTAATGTACAGCGATTCAAAGGTCTGGGTGAAATGAACCCGCTTCAACTTCGCGAAACTACGATGGATCCAAACACTCGTCGTCTGGTTCAGTTGACTATTGATGACGATGAAGCGACCGACGAAATGATGGATATGCTGCTAGGTAAGAAACGAGCAGATGATCGCCGTAGTTGGCTGCAAAACAACGGTGATATGGCTGAGGTATAACAATGTCCACTGAAATGTCTTTTGATGGCGTAGAACAACTGCCTCTGCGAAAGTTCACCGAAGACGCCTATTTGAATTATTCAATGTACGTCATTATGGATCGTGCATTGCCTTATATTGGCGACGGCCTAAAACCAGTTCAACGTCGTATTATTTATGCGATGTCAGAACTTGGTTTGTCAGCCGCAGCCAAGTACAAAAAGTCTGCTCGTACCGTTGGTGACGTTCTAGGTAAATATCACCCGCACGGCGACTCGGCTTGTTATGAAGCTATGGTATTGATGGCTCAGCCGTTTTCCTACCGTTACCCTTTAGTTGATGGTCAGGGGAACTGGGGTGCGCCTGACGATCCTAAGTCATTCGCTGCAATGCGTTATACCGAAGCAAAACTGTCTAAGTTCGCGGAAGTCCTGCTAGGTGAAATTGGTCAAGGCACGGTTGAATGGCAACCAAACTTCGATGGCACCATGAAGGAGCCAAAGATTCTTCCCGCTCGTTTACCGCATATCTTGCTCAATGGTATTACTGGTATTGCCGTTGGTATGGCAACCGATATTCCGCCACATAATGTTCGTGAAATTGCGGATGCGACCATTCATCTTATCGACAATCCTAAAGCCGATTTGCCGCAAGTGATGGACTTTGTTAAAGGTCCAGACTATCCAACGGAAGCGGAAATTATCTCGCCAAGTGCTGACTTAGAGAAAATTTATCGTACCGGTCGTGGCAGCGTGAAGATGCGCGCTGTATGGCATAAAGAGGGCTCTGATATTGTTATCACTGCCTTGCCACACCAAGTTTCGGGCGCAAAACTGCTAGAGCAAATTGCCAACCAGATGCGTGCTAAGAAGCTACCTATGGTCGATGATCTGCGCGATGAATCAGACCATGAGAACCCGACTCGTATTGTCGTGGTGCCACGTTCAAACCGCATCGATTGTAATCAGCTAATGAACCACTTGTTTGCATCGACCGATCTTGAGAAGAACTTCCGAGTTAACCTCAATATGATTGGTCTGGACAATCGTCCACAAGTGAAAGGTTTGGTTCAAATCCTATCTGAATGGATTCAATTCCGTCGCGAGACAGTACGTAAACGCCTTCAATATCGCCTAGATAAAATCCTAGCTCGTTTGCACATCTTAGAAGGTTTGTTGGTCGCGTATCTAAACTTGGATGAAGTGATTGAAATCATTCGTACCGAAGACGAGCCGAAAGCTGTGCTTATGGAACGTTTCGGAATCACAGATATTCAAGCTGATGCTATTTTAGACACCAAACTTCGTCATCTTGCTAAGCTTGAGGAAATGAAAATCCGTGGCGAGCAAGAAGAATTAGAAAAAGAACGTGAGAAGCTAGAAAAACTTCTGGGCTCTGAGCGTCGCATGAATACTTTGCTCAAGAAAGAGATTCAAGCGGATGCAGAGAAATACGGCGATGACCGCCGCTCGCCAATTGTTGAGCGTGCAGAAGCAAAAGCAATGACCGAGCGAGACCTTGTTCCTAGTGAACCAATTACGGTTGTACTGTCTGAAAAAGGCTGGATTCGTCATGCTAAAGGGCATGACGTGGATGCTAGCAGCTTGAACTACAAAGCTGGTGATAAGTATCTGGCCAGCGCGCGAGGTAAGAGCAACCAGCCTGCGGTATTCCTGGGCAGTGA
The DNA here is from genome assembly GCF_021568915.1 of Vibrio sp. McD22-P3. Taxonomy (NCBI): domain Bacteria; kingdom Pseudomonadati; phylum Pseudomonadota; class Gammaproteobacteria; order Vibrionales; family Vibrionaceae; genus Vibrio; species Vibrio sp. McD22-P3. The sequence goes on along the minus strand of NZ_JAKGTN010000009.1, from coordinate 168,966 downwards.
TGGCCGAAGTTATTCGCTTGAGTCACATTCGTTGCCATCAGCAAGAAGTCAGGGCGAACCAATTACTGGTCGTTTGAACATTAATGCTGGTACGAACATTCGCCAAGTAGTGATGGGTGAAGAGTCTCAGTTATGGCTTGTGGGGTCTGATGCAGGCTATGGCTTTGTTTGTAAGGGTTCAGATTTGCTTTCTAAGAACCGTAGCGGTAAAGCACTTGTCACGCTTCCACAAGGAGCTGAAGTGATAACGCCGTCAATGATCGGTGACCTAGAGTCAGACGAGATTCTTGCCATCACTAACCAAGGGCGTATGCTACTGTTCCCGATTAAAGACTTACCTCAACTTGGTAAGGGTAAAGGGAACAAGATCATCAACATTCCTTCCGCCAAAGCGAAAGCCCGAGAAGAGTTTGTTTCCCATCTCATGGCATTGCCACAAGGCGCGACTATCACGCTCTATGCAGGTAAACGCAAGCTCGGCTTGAAGCCTGCCGACTTAGAGAACTTCCGTGGTGAGCGCGGTAGAAGAGGTGGTTTGTTGCCTCGTGGATTGCAGCGTGTCACGCGCATTGAAGTCGACTCGGGTGAGAGTGCCTCAGAAGAAGTTCAAGAATAACTCGAACTTTACGACCAAATAAAAAAATCTCCGAGCTCGCTCGGAGATTTTTTTGAGTTCAAAGGATTAATCCATAGTCTGGTCGTTAAACGAATCCCTTTTACTCGCGAGTATCTTCGCCTACTGTAACAGGTACGGTAAGCTCTTTGCCATCACGAAGTAGCTTAACGTCAACGGTGGTGCCAGGTCTTAGATCTGTTACTAAATCTAGCACTCCCTGACGTCCATTGAGTTTGTTGCCATCTATCATGAGGACGATGTCTTGAACTTTGATTCCTGCTTTTGCCGCTGGGCCTTCGGGGTCTAAGCCAAGAACAATAATACCGCCAATATGTTCATTTCCTAGTAACCGAGCGGTTACCGAGTTAATGTCCTGCCCATCGATACCAATATAGCCACGGATCACTCGACCATCGGCAATAATCTTTTCCATGATTTTGCTGGCTAACTGGTAAGGAATTGCAAAAGAAATACCATAGGTTTCAAGGTCGGTTGCTTGTTGGAAAGAAGCCGTATTAATGCCAACTAGCTCACCAAGTGTGTTGACTAGAGCGCCACCTGAATTACCTTGGTTTATCGCTGCATCTGTCTGGATGAACGCTTGAATTCCACCGGCACTAATAGAAGAGCGTCCTGTTGCCGAAATAATACCAAAAGTAGTGGTTTGTCCCAGGTTATAAGGGTTACCAATCGCTAAGACAACATCGCCAACTTTAGGGGAATAATTGGGGTTGAGTGGGATTACGGGTAGGTTACCACCTTCAATGCGCAGAACCGCAATATCCGTGCGTTGATCTTTACCAACCAGTTGTGCTGCTGCCACTCGGCCATCTTGCAGCGCGACTATGATTTGGTCGGCATTCGCGACCACATGATAGTTGGTAATGATGTAGCCCTTGTCGCTAACAATAACGCCAGATCCCAGTCCTTGAGTGGATAGAGTGGTGCGGTCATTTTCTTTATACTGTCGACTGTAGATATTCACAACCGCAGGAGCGGCTTTACGCACAGCTTGGTTAAATGAAATCTGTAGGCTGCTATTGTCTGCAGGTTGAGCAGTCAAGTTTTGAGGTATGATGTTCTGTCTTAGAGAAGGGACGGCCAATAGTACTAATAGTGCGGTTACTAGACCCATAGATACCGATCGGATTAGAAAATTCAGCATCATTTCCTCTATTCAAACGCAAAAACCGATGTCGTTAACGTGTTCTTTCAATGACTTCTACTTTGCAAGCATAGTATTGAGAGGCGACTCAAACGAGTTAATTTCATGATATTAACTAAAAAACTCGTGTACATGAAACGACAGCTATAAAGCCAGAGGATATCATTTAAAACTTAAATAATAAAAGAGCAGCCCTAATCAGAGCTGCTCTTTCACTTAGAATTTACAATTTTGTGAGCTTCTAGCGTACAACTAAGTAAATGCTTCGGTCATCACGCTGGATATTGAGAGCTAAAACGCCAGGTTTCTTCTCAAGTATCTTACGTAGTTCGCCAACATTCTTCACTCGAGTACGGTTCACTCCGATAATGATATCGCCTTGCTCAAGTTGATATTGAGCAGCTGGAGACCCTTCCGCTACCGATTTCACTTTGACCCCTTCAACAGGGTCGCTCTTATCAGTGTTTGCGAATTCCGCGCCTGTTAGCCCTTCATGAAGTTTATCGGCCTTGGTAATGGTTTTAGCAGCTTCAGTAAGGGTGACATTAAAGGATTTTTCTTTGCCATCACGTATAATGCCGAGCTTAACTGTTTTACCAGCACCAAGCGTTGCCACTTTGGCTCGGAGCTCGCTGAAGGTCGAGATCTTCTTACCGTTAACAGACACAATGATGTCACCCGCTTCAAGTCCAGCTTTATCTGCTGCGCTGTCAGGGACAACTTGACTTACGAAAGCACCTTTACTGGAATCGTAACCTAGTGCTTCCGCAAGTTCCGAAGTGACTTCTCCACCTTGAACTCCCAGCATGCCGCGTTTTACTTCGCCAAACTCGATGATTTGTTCGGTTAAGTTCTTCATCATATTTGAAGGGATTGCGAAGCCTATCCCGACGTTACCGCCGTTAGGGCCAAGGATCGCGGTATTGATACCGATGAGTTCACCTTTCAGGTTCACTAATGCGCCACCAGAGTTACCACTGTTAATTGCGGCATCGGTTTGAATGAAGTTCTCAAAATTTTCTAGATTCAGTCCACTACGACCCAATGCAGAGACGATACCAGAGGTAACAGTTTGGCCCAACCCAAACGGGTTACCGATTGCTACCGTAAAGTCACCGACGCGCAGCTGATCTGAGTCGGCAATTTTGATTTCTGTGAGGTTTTTAGCGCCATCAACTTTTAGTAACGCTACATCTGACATTTCATCACCACCGACAAGTTCAGCATCGTACTCTTTACCGTCATGAAGTTTAACGCGGATATCTTCTGCGCCATTGATGACGTGATAGTTAGTAACGATATAGCCTTTGTCCGCATCTACGACAACACCAGATCCTAACCCTCTAAAAGGCCTTTCTTGTAATTGCTCGGTTGGGAAGTCAGGGCCGAAGAAAAAACGGAATTGCTCAGGCAAACTTTGACGGGAAACCTGAGTACCTTCAACAGCAATACTAACAACTGCGGGCGTAACTTGCTCTAGCATAGGAGCAAGGCTTGGAAGCTGTTCGCCATCGACAGATAAAGGTAAAGCAGCGGTTGCAGGTAGTGGGGCGATGATTGAACTCAAGCTTAACGATAGAACAGTTAATGCAAGCAATGGTTTTTTCATCATAAAACTCCTCTATGGATCAGTAAGGGTTATGACTCAACGAATTCTATAAAGTTCACTTGGGGTGGTGAATTAGCCAGCAATTTGTGTAATTGCTGGCCAATAGATGAGGATGTTACGAAGCTTTAGCGGTGACGGGCTCTTGTGAGACAGCTTCTGGAGCTTCAATCACTTCCTTCTTCTCTTCTCTAAGAAGTCCTGTCGCGCCATTAACGTAATCCTTTGGCGGTTCTTCTGTAGTGTTAACATCGTTTATCGTTTCTACATTGTGTTCAGCAATCTTTTTGACAAACGGGTTATCTTGCTCGGGTAGGTTTGGCAGCAGCTCCGAAGAGGTCTTCGCCATGTGTTGATAAAGCTTAGTGTAGTCTTTCCCCAATGTATCAAGCATTTCAGCGGTTTGTGCGAAATGATCAGACAATTCTTGACGCTGTTGCTCCAGTGCAAACTTCGCGGACTCAAGGTCTTTTTGGATGGTCTTTTGTTTCTTGTATTGTGGAGTAGTCAGTCGAGAAATCACAATTCCTAGAATAGCACCAACTAGCAAGCCGACAATGGCATATATCCAAGGCATAACAGCTCCTTTATAATGTTTATTAACATGTGCGTTACCAATCGGTTACACACGTCGTTTAGCCATGTTACTATGAGAATTCAAGCCAATAAAGCAAAATACGCTAATAATAACAGTTGGATCAGTGTTGCGAGTTATCCATGACGCCCATAGAAAAATACAATAATGATATTGAAACAAATGGTTTCCAAAGCGACCCCGCGCAGAGGGCTGCCGTTGAAGCCTTAGACCGTTTGCATCATGAGTACGTCGATTATTTGAACTTCGAAGCCCCTGCGTTAAGTATGATGCAGAAGCTGCTAGGAAAATCCCCCGAGCAAGCTACTCCGCCACAAGGGTTATACTTTTGGGGTGGGGTAGGTCGAGGGAAAACCTACTTAATGGACGCATTTTTCGACAGTCTGCCGACGTCTCAAAAGATGCGAGTTCATTTCCACCGTTTTATGTATCGAGTTCATGATGAGCTAAAGCGCTTAGGTGATGTGCAAGACCCTCTAGAGCAGGTCGCAGATACGTTTGCTTCTGAAGCGAAAATCATCTGCTTTGATGAGTTTTATGTTTCTGATATTACGGATGCCATGATTCTAGCCACTTTATTGCAAGCTCTATTTAAGCGTGGTGTTGTACTGGTAGCGACGTCGAATATTCCTCCAGAAAACCTATATCGAAACGGTTTGCAGCGAGCAAGGTTCCTTCCTGCTATTACTATGATTCAGAAAAACTGTAATGTACTGAACGTCGATAGTGGTATTGATTACCGTTTGAGAACATTAGAACAGGCAGAGATCTATCATTACCCGTTAGATGCCGCTGCGCATGCCAATCTAAAGCGTTATTTTGGTCAGTTAGTAACAGAGGATCGAGTTCAAGAGCAATCAATAGAGATTAATCATCGAGAAATCGAAGTGATTACCTCTGCCGATGATGTACTCTACGCCAGTTTTGCACAGCTTTGCCAAACCATGCGCAGCCAAAATGATTACATCGAGATATCGAGAATTTATCACACTGTATTGCTGGCTGATGTTAAGCAGATGGATGCCAAGTTAGATGATGCGGCGAGGCGCTTTATTGCCTTAGTTGATGAATTTTACGAGCGAAGGGTAAAACTTATCATTTCTGCTGAGGTAGCCCTTGAGAATATCTATACTAAAGGTCAGCTGGAGTTTGAATTTAAGCGCTGTATTTCGCGATTAACGGAAATGCAAAGCCATGACTATTTGGCATCAGAGCACTTAGCTTGAGGTTTTTGCCAATTTTGTCCAAAAAATAGATGATTTTTTCTTCGAGCTTCTCTATAATCCTGCGACCCACCGTTACTGCAGGCTAGTTTCTTTGAAACAAATAGCCGAGAGTTTCAACACTCGAAGGGGTGATGTATGGGCTCTTAGACAGTGGGAGCGAAAGCTCCTTAAGTGTAAATTTAATTAACGGGTTATTATTAGCATGAAAACTTTCGTTGCTAAACCAGAAACTGTAAAACGCGACTGGTACGTTGTAGACGCTGAAGGTAAAACTCTTGGCCGTCTAGCAAGTGAAATTGCATCTCGCCTACGTGGCAAACATAAAGCTGAATACACTCCACACGTTGACACTGGTGATTACATCATCGTTGTAAACGCGGAGAAAGTTACTGTAACTGGTAACAAGGCTAAAAACAAAGTTTACTACCGTCACTCTGAGTTCCCAGGTGGCCTAAAATCAATCACTTTCGAAAAGTTGATTGATCGTAAGCCTGAAATGGCTCTTGAGCTAGCGGTTAAAGGTATGCTACCACGTGGTCCTCTAGGCCGTGCTATGTACCGTAAGCTTAAAGTTTACGCTGGCGCTGAGCACAACCATGTTGCTCAACAACCACAAGTACTAGACATCTAATCGGGGATTTCGAAAATGGCAGAGAATCAATACTACGGCACTGGCCGTCGCAAAAGCTCAGCTGCTCGTGTTTTCATCAAACCAGGCACTGGCAACATCGTAGTTAACAAGCGTGATCTAGAAACTTACTTCGGTCGCGAAACTTCTTGCATGGTAGTTCGTCAGCCTCTTGAGCTAACTGAACTAACTGAGAAGCTAGACCTATTCGTTACTGTTAAAGGTGGCGGTATTTCTGGTCAAGCAGGTGCTATCCGTCACGGTATCACTCGCGCGCTAATGGAATACGATGAGACTCTACGTCCTGCTCTACGTGCAGCTGGCTACGTTACTCGCGACGCTCGTTGCGTTGAGCGTAAGAAAGTTGGTCTACGTAAAGCACGTCGTCGTCCACAGTTCTCTAAGCGTTAATTTTCTCCTTATCGAGAAGATTATGCTTTCCAGTTTCGACTGGATTGTGGATCAAAAAGCTCAGCCTTATGGCTGGGCTTTTTTGTTTATTGCGTTTATCTAACCTCTGAAAATTGCTCAACTCCTCATAACAGACTGTCCTTTTCCTCCCTTTTGTGAACTAGCAAGCGATTTCCTGCTATAGATGTTACGAAAAGGTAGCTTTATCTTGTCAAAAAGTAGGGTTTTCTTTATCATTTGCTATCAAATAAATACAACAAAAATTTGTACTTTGTTAGCCATGCTCTGCTGGTCGGAATCGATGTCTGAGCTGACTCAAGTAGCCAAAATAATAAACTAGATTTGGCTCGTTCAATTCAAGGAAAATAACCCAAGGAATGGTTCCCCGTAAGGTTATTTAACATGAAAGAGCAACTTGGATTCGCTCGGTATTGACCCAAAGGAGCAAATGGGAGAAATGTTGGATGAGCAATGCGCCTTTAAATAACGGTCGCAGGCGTTTCCTAACTGCTACAACTGCGGTTGTTGGTGGTCTGGGGGCAGCTGCAGTCGCCGTTCCTTTTATTAAATCTTGGAACCCAAGTGCCAAAGCTAAAGCTGCTGGTGCCCCTGTAGAGGTGGAAGTCAGTAAGCTCGAAGAAGGCCAAATGGTCCGTGTCGAATGGCAGGGTAAGCCCGTTTGGATCGTACGTCGAGCTCAATCAGTTTTGGACAACCTGACTACTATCGATGGTCAGTTACGAGATCCTAAATCTGTTGAAGAACAGCAACCTGAATATGCACAAAATGAATTCCGCTCAATTAAACCTGAGTATTTTGTTGCCGTCGGTTTCTGTACCCACCTAGGATGTTCACCTACTTATCTACCAGACACTTTTAGTGAACAAGTTCAAGGTGTACGTTCTGGATTCTTCTGTCCATGCCACGGTTCTAAGTTCGACATGGCGGGACGTGTATTCCAGAGTGTTCCTGCGCCACTTAACCTAGTGGTCCCTAAACATATGTATTTGAGTGACACGAAAATACTCATTGGTGTTGATGAGGGGGATGCATAATGCAAGCGTTACTTGATTGGGTAGAAAAACGTATACCTGCAATGAATGCTTATAAAAAGCATTTATCTGAATACCCGATGCCAAAGAACTTCAACTTTTGGTATCTATTTGGCTCTCTAGCCATGCTTGTTCTGGTTAACCAAATCCTTACAGGCATTTGGCTAACCATGAACTACGTACCTTCTGGCGAAGGTGCATTTGCATCTGTTGAATACATCATGCGTGATGTGGAATACGGTTGGCTACTGCGTTATATGCACTCTACGGGTGCTTCAGCATTCTTTGTTGTCGTCTATCTTCACATGTTCCGTGGCTTGATTTATGGTTCATACCAAAAGCCTCGTGAGTTACTATGGGTATTCGGCATGCTCATCTTCCTAGTATTGATGGCAGAAGCTTTCATGGGTTATCTATTGCCATGGGGACAAATGTCATACTGGGGTGCTCAGGTAATTATCTCACTATTTGGTGCGATTCCTGTTATTGGCGACGACCTTACTCTTTGGATTCGTGGTGATTACATCATCTCTGGAGCGACGCTCAACCGCTTCTTTGCTCTGCATGTTATTGCTCTGCCTATCGTGCTACTTCTTCTTATCGTTTTACACGTTTTGGCACTTCACGAAGTCGGTTCGAACAACCCTGATGGTATTGAGACTAAGCTACCGAAAGGGACAATGGGCGACGATTATAAGACGCAGTTTAAGTTCCACGATTACTACAGCAAGAAATATGACATCATCGATTCCATTCCATTCCATCCTTATGGAACCGTTAAGGATATGGTGGGTATCGCAGGCTTCTTCTTCTTGTTCTGTTATGTATTGTTCTTCAATCCAGAAATGGGCGGCTATTTCCTTGAGCCACCTAACTTTGAAGCGGCAAACCCTCTGAAAACGCCTGAGCATATTGCTCCTGTATGGTACTTCACTCCGTTCTACGCGATTCTTCGTGCTGTACCGGACAAGTTACTAGGTGTTGTTGCAATGGGACTATCGATTGTATTCCTATTCCTATTGCCATGGTTCGACCGTTGTAAAGTACGCTCTTATCGCTACAGAAGTAAGATTCATCTACTGAACATCATCCAGTTCACCATCAGCTTCATTGCTTTGGGTATTCTTGGTGCGCTACCTGCAACACCAACGTATACGCTGCTGGCTCAGATCTTCAGTTTAGGTTACTTCATGTTCTTCGTTCTGTTGTATTTCTACAGTAAGAATGAAAAAACTAAGCCATTACCAGAGAGGGTGACTTTCAAATGAAAAAGTGGATTGTAGTACTTTTCGCATTGCTACCATCTCTAGCGCTAGCTGCTGGTGGTAATGTACATCTAGATAAAGCAAACAACGATCTTAGTGACCAAGCATCACTTCAAAATGGCGCAAAGCTGTTTATGAATTACTGCTTTGCATGTCACTCGACGCAATATCAACGTTATGAGCGTGTCGCGAATGACTTAGGTATCCCAGTAGATCTCGCAAAAGAAAACCTTGTTTTCGACCCAGAAGCGAAGATTGGTGATTTGATGGTAAATGCAATGCCACAGAAGCAAGCTGCGGCTTGGTTTGGTGCTGCGCCACCTGATCTAACACTTGTTGCACGTGTTCGTGGTGTTGATTGGCTATATACCTATCTGCGTTCATTCTATGTGGACCCAAGCCGTCCATTTGGCGTGAATAACGTGACGTTCCCGAACGTAGGTATGCCACACGTTCTTGAAGAGCTTCAAGGCATTCCAACTCCAATCTATGAGACACAAGTTGTTGATGGTCAAGAAGTCCAAGTGGTTGTTGGTACAGAAACTGATGGCCGCGGTGAACTGAGTTCGAGTGAGTATGATGATGCCGTTCGAGACTTGGTGAACTTCCTAGAATACTCTGGTGACCCAGTGAAACTTGAGCGTCATGCGCTAGGTTGGTGGGTGATGGGTTTCCTAGTCATCTTCACTATTGTCGTAGTGTTGCTCAAGAAAGAGTATTGGCGTGATGTTCACTAATTGTGCTATAATCTCGCGCTAATTCCAAATTTGTTCACAATGGAGGCGTTGCCTCCATTGTTTTTTTGTAAGTATCCCGGAGGGCTCCATGGCTGTAGCTGCCAATAAACGTTCTGTGATGACTCTTTTCTCAAGTGCTACCGATTTATATAGCCACCAGGTTCGAATCGTTCTAGCAGAAAAAGGTGTCAGTGTTGAAGTTGAGTTAGTGGATGAAATGAACATCCCTGCTGAGCTTGCTGAGCTAAACCCATATAAGACCGTTCCTACTTTGGTTGATCGTGAGCTAGCCCTTTACGATTCAAAGATCATTATGGAATATCTTGATGAGCGTTTCCCTCATCCACCACTTATGCCTGTTTACCCAGTTGCACGTGGTAATAGCCGACTAATGATCTACCGTATTGAGCGTAACTGGTACACGCTTGCGGAGAAAGTTATGAAAGGTTCTGCAGAAGAATCTGAGGCGGCTCGCAATAAACTACGCAATGATCTTCTGACTCTTGCACCGATTTTTGCTGAGTACGAATACTTCATGAGTGAAGAATTCAGCTTGATCGATTGCTACCTAGCACCACTATTATGGCGCTTACCTGAAATGGGTATCGAGCTAATTGGTCCTGGATCTAAAGAGATCAAAGTTTACATGAATCGTGTATTTGAACGTGATTCATTCCTTGCTTCACTGACTGAAGCTGAACGTGAGATGCGTTTGGTTCGCTAAGTGACCATGGATATTGAAAAAATGACACCTCGCCGACCATACATGCTGCGTGCATTCTATGATTGGCTGGTGGAAAATGATCTAACGCCACACATTGTTGTCGATGCAATGTTGCCTGGTGTTCGCGTTCCTCAAGAGTTTATTCAAGATGGTCAAATCATCCTGAATATTGCTCCTAGAGCAGTAGGTCAACTCGAATTAGGCAATGAAGCGATTACCTTCCACGCTCGATTTGGTGGCCGACCACACTCGGTTATCGTGCCTCTCTATTCTGTACAAGCTATTTATGCTCGTGAGAATGGTGCAGGAACAATGTTTGAGCCAGAAGATGCTTATCTTTCGATTGAGGAAGAAGAGGCAGCTGAGGCAACACCTGTTTCTGGCTTGTCTGTTGCATCTGAACCAGAAGTTACCGAGTCTGAAATAAACTCACCTGATGGCGATGATGAGCCACCAAAGCCGAAAGGCCGTCCTAGTCTTCGTGTGGTAAAATAGACGTTAGAATGAAAAAAAGCTGCAAGTGATTGCAGCTTTTTTTATACCTCAAGAATCAACATCTAAAGCCCTAACTATCGCTTCCACATCTTATAAGTCTTCATTTTGAGACATGAAAAATGCGTGCCACTGTATTAGACTAAAGTCTAATGCTGGTTAAAACTTGACCTAAAAGGAATAATCAGTAAACTACCAGTTCTTGAATATAGGTCACACTTTTTTACAAACACTTTTTCTTATTTCAAGAACGGAATTCTTCAAGTTTTTGACAAAATATATCAAGGATGTCAAATAGTTGGGTGGTAGAGGTTCGTTATGTACAATCACTTTTTGGTAAGACTTACCATTGGGACTCTCGTTGTTTTAGGTATTAAGCTGAGTGCATTATACTTTTTGCCTATGGTGCTACTATTGAATACGCACCACAAAGAGTTTTTTGGATGGTAAAAATCGGGGCTAGCCCCGATTTTTTTATGCCATTTCTATCTCATCAACCGTTGACTCAATCTCTTTCATCATTCGATTTAGCTGTTCAGCAAGTTGCTGTTTCGCACCATCAAGATCTTTGTCTAGCGTTAGCTTCATGATCTTTTCATGTTCATCGAGGTTGAATAACTGTGAGAAGTTTTTTGGTGAATGGGTTAACGAGATACGTCGATAACGTTTAACCTGCCTGATAATATCGCTAAAAAACTCAAGCATGTTCTTAGAGAAGCAACCACTCAATAGAGAACTGTAGAAGGCTTCTTGACGCTCTTCCCACTCTTGCCAATTGAAGTTTTCTGCTTGGAACTTAAAGCGCGATAGCTTATGGAACTCAGTCAGTATTTCCAGCTCCCAGCTTTCACTACCTTCTTTGATTGATTTTTCTAGTAACACAGAGGACACAACCTTGAGGCTTTCATATAGGTCGTAGAGTTCGACCTTAGAAACAGGTGCAACCCAGCATCCTTTTTGCGGTTCAAGCTTTACGTACTTAATCCACGAAAGCTGAATTAGTGCCTCTCGGATAGGGGATGCTCCTACGTTATATTTTTCTTTAAGCTCCGCAACAACCAGCTTTTGGTTTGGTTTAAGCTCTCCGGAAAGAATATCCTGACAGATTAGCTTCGCTACTTTGTCTGTCAAAGTTGGGCTAGACACAATGCACCTCATTAACTTAATAGAATTACCTAAAAGCAACTCAGCAGTATGCTGTGTTGTAAAAACGTAAGGATAGTACAGCGTGTTGAAAAATTGGGCAAGATAATTATAAAAAAAAGAGGGCGTATGCCCTCTTTTTATAGATGTTCTGAATGTACTGTAAGAATTATAGTACGTGAACAGAAGCTGTGTTAGTTGTGCCTGAAGCTACTAGAGCACCAGAAACCATTACTACGATGTCGCCTTTCTTACCAAAACCAGACTCTAGAGCGTACTCTTTACCGTTTTTGTAGAACTCATCAGTGCTGTCGATTGAATCAACAAGAACTGGGCGAACACCCTTAGTAAGAACTAGCTGTGCAGCAGTCTTAGGGTTAGTTGTTAGCGCAACGATGCTTGCTGTTGGGAAGTATTTACGTACAGAACGTGCAGACTTACCACCTTCAGTAGCAACGATGATTAGTGGAGCAGCTAGCTTCTCAGCGGTGTCTACTGCACCTTTACATACTGCTTCTGTGATGCGCAGGCGCGGGCTGTCTAGACGAGAACCTAGCTCAGCTTTTAGTGCGCCGTCAGTACGGTTAGCGATTTGAGCCATGATAGTTACCGCTTCAACAGGGTATTTACCTTTAGCTGTCTCACCTGAAAGCATTACTGCATCAGTACCGTCCATGATTGCGTTCGCAACGTCACCCGCTTCAGCACGAGTTGGACGTGGGTTGTTGATCATAGAGTCAAGCATTTGAGTTGCAGTGATAACTGTCTTACGAGCACGGTTACACTTCTCAATCATCATTTTCTGAGCGAAGATTACTTCTTCAGCTGGGATTTCAACACCAAGGTCACCACGAGCAACCATGATACCGTCAGAAAGCTCTAGGATCTCGTCGAAGTTATCTACACCTTCTTGGTTTTCGATCTTAGAAATGATGTGGATGTTCTCGCCACCGTTTGCGTTTAGAACGTCACGGATTTCTTTAACGTCAGAAGCTTTACGAATGAAAGAAGCTGCAACAAAGTCAACGCCTTGCTCACAACCAAATTTTAGGTCGTTCTTATCTTTTTCAGATAGAGCTGGAAGCTGAACAGAAACGCCTGGTAGGTTAACACCTTTGTTTTCGCCTAGAGCACCGTTGTTAAGAACTTTACACTTAACTTCAGTTTCAGTAGTAGAGATAACTTCCATCTCGATTAGACCGTCGTCTACTAGGATAGTGTTACCAGCAGAAAGGTCTTGTGCAAAACCAGCGTAAGTAACAGCAACAGTGTCTTTGTTACCAACAACAGAGATATCTGTTGTGAAAGTGAATTCTTGACCAGCTACTAGATCAACGTCATTGCCGCCTTCTAGTTTGATAGTACGAATTTCTGGACCTTTAGTGTCTAGAAGAATTGCAAGTTGCTTACCAACGTTTGCCATAACTTCACGGAAGTTAGCAATACGAGTGCCGTGCTCTTCGTAGTCACCGTGAGAGAAGTTAAGACGCATAACGTTCATGCCTGCGTTTACTAGTTCAGTTAGCTTCTCTACTGATTCAGTTTTAGGGCCAATCGTACATACGATTTTGGTCTTTTTCATGGAAGATACTCTCCGGGTAAATATTATTACAATTTGAAAGTTAGTATTAGTCTCTCTAGAAGGCTAGGGATGCCCATAAATAATTCACATGAGCTATCAAATGTCTTGCCTATCTTGCTTCTTCTAGAAATGAAAGTCTTTCAACAAGTTTAGTCATTTTATGACCAACTGAGGCGCTTTCTAGGCCACTTTTTTTGAGCTAATCCACTATATTTCAGTAAGATTGCAAAAAAATAACCGCTAATTCTGTAATTTTTTTTCTTTTCGGGCACGAATTCTACCACCGAATTGATCAGATTTCACTGTGCATAACTTGTTTTAGAGCAAGGTTTCGGCGCTTAGTATTTAATTTTTGGATCAAAATAAATAATCCGGATGAATGGGCACCATTTGGTAACTTTTTTTCAAAATAGTAGTCCATACGGGACAAACTCTTCCTCCATTGAAGCCAATAAACCCTGATGATATTGTGTGCTTTTTATGACGATTTATTGTTCAAATGCAACAGACTAAAATCAGGTGGTGAAATAAAATATGGCATCAAAGAGAATCAAATGCGTGATTTTTGATTGTGATGGAACACTGATCGATAGTGAACGTTTGTGTTTGCAAGCTATTGTAGAGGTGCTAAGCAGTATTGGCGTCGAGGTAAACTATGATGATGTCAAAGATCAGTTTCAAGGCGTGAAACTGGAAAAGATCTTCGGGGCACTGGTCGACGACAACTCCAAGCTTGCTAATGATGGTTTAGCTAAGCTTATTAGCCACTATCGACTGCGTTGTAAGGAGCTGTTTGCTGAACAATTAACGGTTATCGATGGTGTCTATGAAGTATTGGATGAGCTGAAGGCGAATAATATTGCGGTATGTATCGCATCAAATGCTCCCCATGAAAAGATGGCGTTTACGTTGCCGCTGGCTAAACTAGACCAGTACTTTGAAGGCACTGTCTTCAGTGCTTTGGATGCCAATGCATGGAAGCCCGATCCCAAACTGTTGCACTACGTGATGGACAAAATGCAAGTGAGCTCAGAAGAGTGTTTATTCATAGATGATTCTCTGGTTGGTATTCAAGCTGGCGTTGAAGCCAATGTAACCACGTTGTACTTTTCCCATGCGGAACCGCATAAAGAGACCACAATCAATAGCTCATATTTACATAGCATTACTGAAATGCACCAACTGCTGACCTTTATTCGATGATACGAAAATGGGTGGCTAATTATGTTTTTCTGGGCGGGTGGTCGATTGGTTGAGTAGCTGATTAGCCGCCACTAATGCTCCTCTCATACTGACCACAGATGCGTCTAGAATGTCGATTGCCCATAGTGGTAGTTTGCCTGAAATGGAGTAAAACGCCCATTGACCTTTTCTTCTATCTGAAACGATCCCGCAATTTCTGAGTACTGCGAGCGCTCGGGAAATCTTAGGCTGTGATTCTTGTAATGCTTCACACAGCTCCCCAACACTCAATTCAACCTCTGTAAAGATCAATAAAGTGATCATGAGGCGAGTCTGATCGCCTAAGCACTTATGTAGTACTAAAGGATCAAAATCTAAATCGTTAGTCGGTTGATGAACGGTAACAAACAAGTCGATGCGCTTTTGCAGATCATATAAAGACGCTTCGAAGGAGATATCAGAGAGTGACGTTGGCGCAGGAAGATCCCAATAAATACTTTCTTCAGTGTTCTCGAATACACCACATTCACGCTGCGCTGAAGAGCAGAGCGTAATTACATAGTCAAAATGCGTGTCTTTAAACTCGTCGATGGACTTTGAATACAGTTCATCGGTAGGAAAATCTGCATCGTTTAATGTCGATATTGTTCTTGCGTCAACCTGACTTGGACTGCTCCCTGCACTAAAGGCTTGATAAAACTCAGCATAATCGCGATTTATAATCGCTTCCGCTAGTTGCGAACGTGCTGAATTGCCTCGGCAGACAAAGAGAATCTTTTTAGTCATGGTTTCCTCAAGAGATTGAGCATCACGGTGTGGTTACAGGCAATATTATGAGAGTTATTTGCAGCTAAAGAAAGACCTTTCATCATTGAAAGGTCTTATCAAGCCATACGCGAGTTTTATAGCAGGAGCGGTTTTAAAGTGGGGGTTAAGCTGCGGTGGCTAGCTTGCCATCTGCAATTGCTCTCAAGTTATCCATGGTTTCCGCATAACTAGTTGGTTTACCAAATAAGCCAGCAGTACCAAGGATAAAGTATTCGATTTTATCCTTAAGCAAATCGATGACTTCAGGGCTGATCGCACCATCAATAGCCAGCTTAGTATCGGTACCTTGTTTGTTGATCATGTCAATAATGCGATCAATTCGATTGAAAGCATTGGCAATGAACTTCTGCCCCGCAAATCCTGGGTTAACTGACATCACCAAAATTACGTCTGTGACATCAAGTACATCTTCAATCACACTCAGTGGTGTGCCTGGATTGATAGCCAGACCTGATTTAATACCTTTAGCTTGAATATTACCAAGCGTACGATGTAGGTGCGGTGGTGCCTCCGCATGAACATACATTAGGCTTGCACCGAGATCGGCAAACATATCAATGTACTGATCTGGATTGGACAACATTAGGTGCACATCGTATTCAATATCGGTTGTATTGCGGATAGCCTTAATATCTTCCGGGCCTAGGGCGAAGTTAGGAACAAAGTGTCCATCCATTACATCAATATGAAGCATATCTACTTTGGCTTTCTCTAGCTCAGCCAACTCTTGAGGTAATTTAGAGAAATCCACACACATCATTGAAGGACAAAACTTAGCCATGAGTGAGCTCCTTTTCGATGTCAGCAATTTGGTTAATACGATTCTGGTGACGGCCACCTTCAAACTCACCTTCTAGCCAACGGTCTACAATCATTTTAGCGAGCTCAATTCCTACGACGCGAGAGCCAAACGAAAGAATGTTGGTGTCGTTGTGCTCGCGAGAAAGCTGGGCGGTGTATGGGTCGCTGCAAACCACTGCGCGAATTCCTGGAACTTTGTTAGCGGCTAGCGAAATGCCAACACCTGTACCGCAAATCAAAATACCGCGCTCGGCTTGACCTGAAATTACTGAGTTTGCAACCGCTTTGCCGTATTGAGGGTAGTCTGTTCGCTCGGCAGATTGAGCACCTAAGTCGATCACTTGATGACCTTTTTGTTCTAAGTGACTAATAACGAGAGCTTTGTGTTCGAAACCTACGTGGTCACAACCAATAGAAATGATCATATTTGTCTGTACCTTAACCGATGAATATGGCTTTAATTTTACGATAAAATTCACATCTGTAAATATTTAAATTTTATTGAAATCGCCAATAATTATATAAGCAATTGAAAAGTATGGAATTAAAAATTCACAATAAAATTCACAATGGTGCAAATTTCATAAAATAATTTATTTTGTGATAAAGATCGTCGTCTAGCACGTAAAGGGGTGATAGATTGAAAAGCAATTACTCAATAAACAAATCGCAGGATGAAATGATGTCTTATTCGTTGATTGCAGAAGAGTTGGTTAACTCGTTAGGCGGTGAACAAAACATAGTATCGGTTGCGCACTGTGCAACACGCTTACGTGTAATGGTGGCGGATGAAGCCAAAATCGATAAAGAGAGGATTGAAGATACAGACAAGGTAAAGGGCGCGTTCTTTAACAGTGGTCAGTACCAAATTATCTTCGGAACTGGGACGGTTAACCGTGTGTTTGAAGCGGTTCAGAATCTCGATTTATCGACGTCTTCAAAGTCAGAAATTAAACAAGCAGCAAACCAACAAGGTACGGCGCTACAACGAGCGATTCGCACATTCAGTGATGTATTCGTCCCACTGATACCTGCCTTGGTAGCAACAGGATTGTTCATGGGGCTTCGTGGACTTGTGACGCGACCTGAAGTGTTGGCTATATTTGGCCTAACGCCTGATTCTATCCCTGCAAACTTTATCCTTTATACCCAAATTCTCACGGATACGGCGTTTATTTTCTTACCTGCGATGGTGGCTTGGTCGGCAAGCCGCGTATTCGGAGGGACTCCATTGATAGGTTTGGTGCTTGGCCTAATGCTGGTTTCTCCTGCATTACCTAATGCATGGGCGGTTGGTTTCGGTGAAGCAAATCCATTGATGTTCTTTGGCTTTATTCCAGTCGTTGGTTACCAAGGTTCTGTTATTCCAGCATTTATTGCAGGTTTCCTAACCGCGAAGTTGGAACGCCGCATTCGCTCAATCATGCCAGAAGCGTTTGATTTGGTGATGACTCCGTTCCTAACGCTGCTTATTATGAGTGCTGTTGCGCTTCTTGCTGTAGGTCCATTGTTCCACATCGTTGAAGTGACTATGGTAGAGGCAACTAAGTACTTGCTTGACCTACCATTTGGCTTGAGTGGTCTGATTATCGGTTTCGTGTGGGATTTGATTGTTATCACTGGTGTTCACCACGTGTTTAACCTGCTAGAAATCCAGCTACTAGCGAACGAAGGTAGCAACGTTTTCAACGCACTTATCACTGGTGCTATCTCAGCTCAGGGTGCAGCGTGTCTAGCAGTTGGTATGAAGACGCAGAGTAAGAAGCTTAAAGCGCTGTGTTTCCCATCAACGGTATCTGCTTTCCTAGGCATTATTGAACCTGCAATCTTTGGTGTGAACCTTCGTTACTATCGTCCATTCGTATTCGCCCTAGTTGGTGGTGCTGCTGGTGGTTTTGTGGCGCAAATTCTTGGTCTAGCAGCGAGCGGTATGGCAGTAACCGTTATCCCAGGCACGCTACTTTATTTAGATGGTCAGATTCTCTCTTACTTACTCGTTCACGCGGTAAGTTGTGGTGTGGCGTTC
This sequence comes from Vibrio sp. McD22-P3, assembly GCF_021568915.1. Classification (NCBI taxonomy): domain Bacteria; kingdom Pseudomonadati; phylum Pseudomonadota; class Gammaproteobacteria; order Vibrionales; family Vibrionaceae; genus Vibrio; species Vibrio sp. McD22-P3. Next base: position 150,887 of record NZ_JAKGTN010000009.1, on the reverse strand, counting down.
TCGTTGACTTACACCATGGGCTTCTCTGACAAGATGCTTGAAAAGAAATAAGCGATTTAATGATAAGCCTCCCTTAATGGGAGGCTTTGGAGTTTTTATGACAGATTCTCAATATTTCCTGCGAACCATCCAATCTCTGCTTAATGCCCCTAAACATGGAGAGCATGATCCATATCGTCCAGTGTGGCACTTCGCTCCACGTGTTGGTTTATTGAATGATCCCAACGGCTTGTCGTTTTTTAATGGTGAATACCATTTGTTTTATCAGTGGAACCCACTCAAATGTGAACATGGTGCAAAGGCTTGGGGGCTAGCAACGTCTTCTGACCTTATCCATTGGCAACATAAACCCTTAGCCTTGGCACCGACTGAAGACTATGAGATATCGGGTTGTTATTCCGGTTCCGCTATTGAAGTCGATGGTAAGCTTGAGCTGTTTTACACCGGTAATGTTAAATACCCAGAGGGTGGTCGAACTGCCTATCAATGTAGAGCACAGCTAGATGAGCAGGGCACGGTAACTAAACTTGGGCCGGTATTGTCATTGCCTGATGGTTATAGCGGTCATGTTCGCGATCCTAAAGTTTGGAAACGTGGCAATCATTATTACATGGTGCTTGGAGCAGAAGATCTGCAGCGGCGTGGCGTGGTGATTCTGTATCGTTCTACTGACCTGTATCAGTGGGAGAAATGTGGTGACATTTACGGTACTGACATTAACGGCAAGCAAGATGCTAACTTTATGCTGGAGTGTCCAGATCTCTTTGCTCTTGATGGTTGCGATGTCATGATTACTTGTCCAAAGACTTGGATAGATATAGAAGGCAAAGCGACAGAAACATTTGATGTTGAGGTCACTTTGGGTGAGCTCGATTACCATCAAGCGCTTTACAACGCTACTGGCAGCCGTTTGATGGACCACGGGTTCGATTTCTATGCGCCCCAAACCTTCGAAGATAACAAGGGACGTCGTATTTTGTTTGGTTGGATGGGCAAACCGGATGAGTTTGAACCTTATCAACCAACTATTGAATATGGTTGGATTCACCAAATGACCTGCCCGCGCAGATTAACCATTCTCAACGGTGAGCTGTTACAACAACCTGTTGAAGAATTGACGACGTTGCGCCGCAACCCACAATCGGGAACCTGCTTATCCACCTCTTTGGTTGGATTAAGTGCAGAATTGTTGCTGCAAGATATTGACGGAGCCACTATCACGATTGAGCTGTCCGACGACTTATCACTGTTAGTCACGCCTTCGAGTATCACAACTCGACGAAAGAACCTTAAAACAGGTTTATGGGAAGATAGAGCATGGAAGGGAAAAGCCTCTTCGTTGCAGCTGATGCGTGACCACTCATGCGTTGAAGTCTTTATCAATGATGGAAAAGCTGTAATGACCAGTCGATTGTTTGGACAAGCAAGTAGCAGTGAGCTGCAATGTGGTTTCCGGTTCGAAAGTGATAAAGCAGTCAGCTACCAGCATTGGACATTAGAAGTTTAGCGATTCAAGTGCACACTCGTCACCGACAGGTGCAGAAAATCCAGTAGTTTTAGGGTTATAATGAAGGAAATACTTTGAGAGCTGTGTTGAAAGTTGTGAACTCGAATCAGGTAATCCCCAATATACGTATGATGATGCCGTCGCTGACTAAGACGGAACAGTCGATAGCGGAAAACTTTTTGCAGCCGCATTTTTTGCAAAAGTCGACCTCGATAAATGAGGTTGCCGAACGATTAAGCGTCTCTCCGGCGCTGATTGTCAAAGTATCGAAGAAGTTGGGGTTTAGCGGCTTTAAACAGCTGAAAGAGTCGTTATATGCGCAGAGCGAAACTCAGTCCTATGCGCCAAGTGAGCGTTTGTTGCCTGATGATAGCGCCGAGAAGATTGTGTCAAAGGTACTGCAAAACTCCATAAATGCCCTAACTGAGATCCTCAATTTTGTGGATGTAAGCATGGTCGATGCGGCTGCAGAGGCCCTGCTAAAGGCTCGAAATATCGAGCTTTTTGCAGTTGGTGGTTCAAGCATCATCTGTGAAGATTTTCAGCATAAGCTGCTACGTATTGGTATTAAATCATCGGTGCCTAAAGATCGTCACTTAATGCTGATGTCAGCGAGCATTATGACAGACCAAGACGTTGTATTGGTGGTCTCTCACTCTGGCCAGACGGTTGATCTCATGGATGCTGTGCGTCAGGCAAAACAGTCTGGTGCGACCGTGATTTCTATTACCAATAACTATCACGCAGAGCTGTCATCCTTGTCGGATATCCCACTTTATGCCCCAGCGTCGCCTGAGCCTGTACTTGGCAAAAACGGCACTGCACGTTTGGTTAAATTGGCGATGATCGACAGCTTGTATGCCACCATGGCAAGCAAAATGCCATCTTTAGCGGAAGAGAGCTTGAGCAAAACCATCAGAGCAGTAGAACGGCTACATCGCTAAATTTTTGTTAAATAAATAGTTTATTCTGCCAACTGAGCTCATCGACCGTAAGAAGTTGATGGGCTTTTCTATGTATCCCTATCCATTTAATTATGAAGGTTTTATGACAGGTCAAAAAGATCCTTGACTCTTAGTATGTGAAAATTAATATATACGCATATCCATATATGAGTATTTAACTATGCTTCCACATGAGTTTTTCAAATTGATGTCTGATGAAACACGTATCCGAACCTTGTTGTGGGTGTCTGCGAATGAATCAGTCTGTGTGAATAGTCTTGTTGAGGCCTTGGAAGAGAGCCAACCAAAAGTCTCAAGACATTTGGCAATGTTAAGACAAGCTGGTGTACTAAAAGATACTCGTAAAGGGCAGCATGTTTTTTATAGCTTGGCGGAAGGGCTGCCAGGCTGGTTATACAGAACCTTGAAAGGGCTTGAGCAATCGAACTGCTTGCAAAGCGCTTATCAACTAAACTTTAACGAACTTGTGCCACCTTCTAAGTAGGTATTAGGCGTTAGTTCATCACCGAATGTATTAAGTAATTAAGAGATTGAGTTATGGCTATTAAAGTAGGTATTAACGGATTTGGTCGAATTGGTCGTTTGGCGCTGCGTGCTGCTTTCGATTGGCAAGAATTAGAATTTGTATTGATCAACGATGTCGCAGGCGATGCAACCACACTAGGTCACCTGCTTGAATTCGATTCAGTTCAAGGTACCTGGCATCATGGTGTTACAGTCGAAGGTAATGAGCTTGTCATCGATGGTAAACGCATTAAAACCACGCAAGAGCGCGATATCGACGCGATCGATTGGTCTGACTGTGATGTGGTGATTGAAGCAACAGGTGTGCACCGCAAAACTGAATTCTTGAACAAATACTTAGATCAAGGCGTTAAGCGTGTTGTGGTTTCTGCGCCAGTGAAAGAAGCCGGTATTGCTAATATTGTCGTCGGTGTTAACGACGATATTTTCGACGCTGAAGCACATCGTATTGTTACCGCAGCATCGTGTACGACTAACTGTATTGCACCAGTTGTGAAAGTGATTCACGAAAAATTGGGTATTGAGCAGTCATCGTTTACTACGATTCATGACCTGACTAATACGCAAACTATCCTAGATGCACCACACAAAGATCTACGTCGTGCTCGCGCCTGTGGTATGAGCCTTATTCCAACAACGACAGGTAGTGCAACTGCTATCGTTGAGATTTTCCCAGAACTTAAGGGCAAGATTAATGGCCACGCTGTTCGTGTCCCGTTAGCGAATGCATCTTTGACTGACATTATATTTGACGTTAAACGTGACACCACTGCAGAAGAGGTTAACGCGCTACTGAAAGAAGCGTCAGAGGGTGAGCTGAAGGGAATTCTTGGCTTTGAAGAACGACCATTGGTGTCCATCGATTATAAAGGTGACCAGCGCTCAACGATTGTCGATGCTCAATCTACAATGGTGGTCGGCTCTCGTATGGTGAAAATCTATGCGTGGTATGACAATGAAATGGGCTATGCAACGCGCACTGCAGAATTGGTTCGTAAAGTCGGTCTAGCGGGGTAATGATGATGCATCCAACATGGGAACTTAAAGTAGATAACGCAGCGCTTGTATTAACGCCTTGTCCTGGTACTAAAGATGTGTCTCTGGATGATTCATTAGCGCAACTTAAAACTCAAGGTGTGACTGTGATCGTGACGGCTCTCGATAATCACGAGATGACGGAAGCAGGAGTTGCAGAGCTTGGTGCAAAAGCAAGGTCATTAGGAATCAAATGGTTTCAAACTTCGATTGAAGATGATCGCGCGCCAAGTGTTGAATTTGCAGCGGATTGGAAAGCAATTTCGCCAGAATTACATCAAGCGGTTGAGGCGGGTGAAAAGATTGCAATGCACTGCATGGGTGGTTCCGGACGTACTGGTCTTCTAGCGGCCAATTTGCTGCTAGAAAAAGGTTGGGATCTTGAGACGATTCGCCGTGAAGTGCAGGCATTACGTCCAGGCGCATTTACCAAACAGCCACAAATCGACTATGTAGAGAAGTTAGCGGCGACGTTCTAGTTGTCGCTAGTTTAACTTCTATCCTAATTATTGTATTAGTGAAAGCGGGAGCCTCGTTTTCGCTGAAACAGTAATAGGGTAGACCCCTGCTTGAGCAGGGATGACGTTGCTTTACTGAGTAGCTCTGTTTTACGCAAGTCACTCAACTTTACACGAGTAATTAAACCCTACTCAGGCAGAAGAATTATGTTGTCTAACCTTAGCAAAAGCGTTCGCCAGTATATGCTGGTCACTTTTAACTACTGGAATTTCACTATTACTGATGGTGCGCTACGCATGTTGGTGGTGCTGTATTTCCATGATCTAGGTTATAGCACCTTAGCTATTGCTTCTCTGTTTTTGTTCTATGAGTTCTTTGGTGTTGTCACTAACTTAATTGGTGGCTGGCTTGGGGCTCGCTTGGGGCTAAATCGAACCATGAATATCGGCCTTGGGATGCAGATCTTCGCTTTGTTGATGTTGGCCGTGCCGAGTGTCTGGCTAACCATCCCTTGGGTGATGGCTGCACAAGCGCTATCTGGAATCGCCAAAGATCTGAATAAAATGAGTGCGAAGAGCGCCATTAAGACGTTAGTGCCTGACGAACAGCAAGGTGCACTCTACAAGTGGGTGGCGATTCTAACTGGCTCTAAGAATGCACTGAAAGGGGCCGGCTTCTTTATCGGTGGTTTACTGCTCTCTGTGCTCGGTTTCCAATATGCCGTTGCTGCCATGGCAGCTGTGCTTAGTTTGGTGTTTATCGGCAGCGTACTTAGCCTAGAAAGTGATATGGGTAAAGCGAAAGCGAAGCCTAAGTTTAAGCAGATTTTCTCTAAATCGGAGAGCATCAATATTCTGTCAGCGGCACGCATGTTCCTATTTGGTGCTCGTGATGTCTGGTTTGTCGTGGCATTGCCTATTTACCTTGGTTCAGTGTTCGGTTGGGATCATACATTAGTCGGTGGTTTTCTGGCTACGTGGGTAATTGCCTATGGCTTTGTTCAAGGCATTGCCCCAAAAATCACGGGCAAAGCCCAAGGAAAGGTGCCCGATGGCAGTGCAGCAATGTGGTGGGCATTAGCACTTGCGGCCGTGACTGGCATAATCGCTTATTGTGTTCAAATGCAATGGTACCCACAGGCTGTGATTGTGGTTGGATTATTGATTTTCGGCGCTATCTTTGCAGTAAACTCCTCGCTCCATAGCTATCTGATCGTCAGCTATGCCAAAGGTGATGGGGTTTCCATGGATGTAGGCTTTTACTACATGGCTAATGCGATGGGACGTTTAATTGGCACTGTGTTGTCTGGCTGGATATTCCAAGTTGCTGGTCTTGCAGCATGTATGTGGGTCTCTTTTGCCTTCCTTGTGCTCACGACCATCATTTCGATCCGCCTACCTGGTGCTCCGAAAGCGATCGCTCAGTAAGTCATAAAATATCCACTTTAAAGAGTTAATCGTTAAAAGACGATTGACTCTTTTTTATGTCAGGCGTATATTTATCGTCAAAATACGATAGAGGGTAGAGTGTGACGAATTGTACAGTTGATAATACTGAAATGTTCATTGCATCAGATGAGCAACTGGTCCAAGAGAAAACGCTGGCGGCACAAGCTAAGGCATTGTCCCATCCTGCTCGTATTCGTATCTTACGAATTCTGTCAGACCTAGAACGAGCCGGTGGTTGTTTAAACAGCGATCTAGTTTCTCAATTGGGTCTCGCTCAATCAACGGTATCTGAGCATTTACGTATACTTAAAGTCGCCGGTTTTATTAGTGCTGAGCCGATGCCACCGAAGGTGTGTTATCGAATCCAGAGAGAGGCACTCAGTGACTTTGCGCGTCTAACACAATCAGCCTTTGATTAAGCAAGCTTCTATCATTCTTTGATTATTGAGTCGGCATTGCCGACTTTTATTATTATAATTTAATCGTTATTCGACGATTGACGATATTGGAGAGTTAACATGTCCGAGTTAGCTATGGAACAACCGAAAAAGCTGGGCTTCCTTGATCGCTTTCTTACTTTATGGATCTTTTTGGCGATGGGAATTGGGGTGGTTCTGGGAGTTGCATTTCCGAGCCAGATTGAGAACTTGAATGAGTCAATGACGGTGGGTAGCACTAATATCCCTCTCGCCATTGGCTTGATACTGATGATGTACCCGCCATTGGCGAAAGTGAACTACGGCCTGATGGGCAGTGTGCTCCAAGACAAAAAGGCCGTGACACTTTCATTGGTTATGAACTGGCTGGTTGGCCCAATTCTTATGTTTGTGCTGGCACTGATATTTCTGGGTGATGAACCCAGCTTAATGACAGGTGTCATTTTAATTGGTCTAGCTCGTTGTATTGCTATGGTGCTGGTATGGAATGACATTGGTGGTGGTAACAAAGAATACGGCGCAGCCTTAGTCGCACTGAACAGCGTATTCCAGATTATCACGTATAGCTTTCTCGCTTGGTTATTCATTACGGTGTTGCCACCAAAATTTGGTTTCCAGGGGCAGGTCGTGGATATCTCAATGGGTGATATCGCTGAAAGTGTAATGATTTACCTAGGTATTCCTTTCTTGGCTGGATTTTTAAGTCGCAAGATCTTAGTCGCGAAGAAAGGAGAGCAATGGTACAACGAGACCTTTATTCCTAAGGTTTCACCGATGACGTTAATCGCACTACTGGCTACCATCGTACTGATGTTCAGCCTTAAAGGTGAGATGATAGTTGAACTACCAATGCAAGTAGTACGCGTAGCGATTCCACTTACGATCTACTTCTTTATGATGTTCTTTGTGAGTTTCTTTGTTGCTAAGAAGATGGGTGTCCCTTTCGATAAGAATGCGTCAATTGCCTATACCGCGACGGGTAATAACTTTGAACTGGCTATCGCCGTGGCTATTGCCGTATTTGGCTTGAATTCACCTGAAGCATTCGCGGGGGTTATTGGTCCTCTAATTGAGGTGCCAGTGCTGATCGCCTTAGTGAACTTCACATTGAAAATGAAAAAGCGTTACTAGCGCTCAAATAAAAGTGAAAAGCTGAGCATTGGGCTCAGCTTTTTTATAATAGGACTTTAGGCTTTTTCGCGCGTTTATCGTGCTTACTTTGGTACATAGCAAGGTCGGCTTTCTTCAAAGTGATTCGCAAACTGGACTGGAATGCCGAATAGCCAATACTGTGGCAAAGTTCAGGGTAGGCTTGGAAGTCATCAATAAATAACCGATGCAGTTTGCCAATAGCTTGCTTTAATGTGTCTTCATTTTCATAGTGCGTTAAAACTACAAATTCATCCCCACCATATCGGACAATCACATCCTTATCAGAAAAGCTCTGTCGCAAGCAACGCGCGAACCTAAGTAGAACCAAATCGCCTTCACTGTGACCCAAATTATCGTTAATTTGCTTAAAGTTATCGAGATCAATAACGACGCAGAATCCTTTTTTCCAGCGAATCGAGCTGAGATAAGTCAGGTTTCGCAGTTTAGTTAATGGATCGGTATACGCTTTCTTTTCGAAGAACTTTGCTTCTTGATGCAGTTCAGAAACATCGAAGCTGGTGGTATAGATGAAAGACTCGCCTTCAATGTCGACTTTAAACTTCAGCACATTGTAGTAAAAAGTGGAATGTAAGCTTTGAAACTTAACGATTTTTGGAATGCATTGGCCGGACTCAATATAATCGATACTCGCGTCATGACATTCTTGAAGCATATTGGCTACATTTTCAGGAACCACTTGAGCCAGTGCGGTTGCCGTCATCCCTATTGGATTGATGTCGGTATACTGGCGCAGCCAGACATTAAATTTATCATTGATATAGACGTATTCGTGGGACGAATTTCTAATCGACAGAAACCCCGGAAAATGGCGAAATAGTTCATTCGCTTGGTGATATGTCAAATCTGTCACTGCTAAATCTCACTCAAGTAAGTCCGATCTTCCTACAGCTGAAAAGCGGTCGATGTCGTTATCGTTTTTTCAGCCGTTTCTAGCATGCTCCCACCATAAGAACTGTGATGCACATCCTCTTGTTGATAGTTATTGTAAAAGAATGACTTAGTTCTCAAGGATGAGACGGTTTGAGAGAGGATAAAGCAGCCTAAGCTGCTTTGAAGAAGGTAACGTAGGCACTAAATGGACAGAGCATTGTGCTTGTTTAGATACTGTTTAGCGTATTCAGATCCCATATAGCGAGCTAAGGATTTGTGAGGTACCGAGGTGAGATCGACGACGATCAAACCATCCAATGCGTCATTGAAATTGGGGGCGACGTTAAAACAGACCAACTTGCCGTTTAAGTTTAGGTATTGTCGTAATAAGACCGGTACGCTTTTTCCAGTGTCCAGTCTTGAGATAACGCGCGATAACAGTTGAACGTCCGCTAGAGCACTCAGTGTTTGAGGGCACCACTGTCTATGGCGATTTTGTTTAGGAGGATTAGACGCACTTACATATCGTGCACTGTCATTATCGTAATGGTGCAAGGTCATTGTGTCGGTGAGGAGCTGGCGAGCGATGTCGCTATAGTCATTGCTAATACTCACCGGACCAAATAGATGAGTGTAGTTGGGATGTCGACGTACAAATTCCGCAATACCTTTCCACAGCAGTAGTAGCGCGCTCATGCTTTTTTGGTATTCTTCAGCGACGACACTGCGTCCCATTTCAATGGATTTGCCCATTGTATTTAAGAAGGAGTGCTCGAAGTTAAACAGGGTGCGAGAGTATAGGGCGCGTATATCCCCTTGCTTAATGAGCTCGTCAACGAGACCTAGACGATAAGCGCCGACCAACTTTTGTTTTTCTTTGTCCCAAACAAATAGATGTTGATAGAGCTGATCAAACTGATCGATGTCTAAAGATTGCCCCGTTCCTTCTCCAACTTGTCGAAAGTTTATTTCCCTTATTCGTCCAATTTCTCGCATCACCGCAGGAATGTAATCCATGGAGGTACAGTAAACCTCAAACTCACCGCTAGTAAGGAGTAAGTGCTCTTGAGGGAGGAGTTCGATGTCCTCAAGCAGTTCGCTGAGGTGAGTTTCTGAGGCTATGGCTTGATCACGTTGATGAGAAGAAAGCGAGCTATGGTTTCTTTCAGGATGTTGCTGATTGAGCAAATAGGTATTAAGGCGCAGATAACTAACAAGCTGCTGGCTGTCTAGCGAACTCACTTCTTTAAACTTGATTTTGTTGCCAATTGAAATTCGGATGGCGGTGTTCTTTTTATTGAGAAGCTCGCGACCTAACATAGCAGTTCTTAGCATCGGGTGGACCTTTCCTGCCAAGTAGAAGTGTTTGGAGTTAACGCCGCCGATATGCACTGGCACCGTTGTTGCCTGATTTCTTTTGATAAGGGTACTTACGGAGCGGCTCCACTGCTTATCCTCCAGTTGAAGCGATTTTCTGTCAACCAGTTGTGACACTTCGCCTGCAGGAAATACAAGCAGAAGGCCGCCAAGTTCTAAATGCTGGTTGGCTTGTCGCAATGCTCTGGCGTTAGATCGATGTGCATTGGTTCCGTTGAACACATCTACGCCGATGAACAAAGGCTCCAGCTCCGGAACCAGTTTAAGAAATTCATTGGCAAGAATTTTCACGTCCTTGCGAATCTGCAGTAGCACCTCAGCCAAGATGACGCCTTCAACACAACCCAGAGGATGATTAGCTACGATGATGGTTGCTCCAGTTTTAGGTATCGTCTCACTACTGCCTGCTTCGATGCGATAATCAATACCTAGGATATCCAACGTGAAACGCAAGAAAGTCTCGGTATCACAATCTGCAGGACGTTGAGCGTATAATCGGTCTAAAACTGACAGGCCAGTAGCCCACTCAGTAACGTTTTCCGCTAGGCCTAGTGGAGACCTGCGCGGCAGACGAAAAGGACTGGTAGTTTCCATGACAACCTCTGAACATAAGCCAAATTAATGTGGTTAAAATGCTATGACGTTGATATGTCAAAATGGCGAACAGCAGATGGAAGATGGATGACGTGTTGATGTCAAAATCGTGACATCGAATTAGAGGGATATGAGACAGTGAGAAGAAAAAGCCCAGCGATGAGGTCGCTGGGCTCGATTTAGTTAGTTTAGAATGTTGCGTTCACGGACAGTTTGAATCGGCGTTCATTTCCGAAATGAACATCGTTGATCACGCCTGTCGAGCTACCTGATTTAGTGGTATATTCGCCACCACCACCTGTGCCAGCAACATACTCTTTATCAAAGAGGTTTTCGATATTGAATCGGAAATCCCACACGACATAATCGCTCTTAATTTTGTGTGATGCGCCGGCATCAAAGCGCACGTAACCATCCAGTTTGACGGTGTTAGCATTATCAGCCCAGCGCTCACCTTGATAGAACATACCAAGGTTAAATGCCGTCGAGTCAGTCATCGCATAGCGAGTCCATGCAGAGCCACTCCACTCTGGAACGTTGGCTGGACGTTTATCTTGGTATTTATCATGTTTGTCGAAGTTTGCATCTAAGTACATACCGGTTGCCATCACAAACCATTTATCGGCGATTTGACCTTGTGCACCAGCTTCTACGCCTTGGTGGCGCTGAGTACCGTTTTGTGTCGTGATTCCATTCTCTTTGATACTGATGTTCTTTTTCTCAATATCGAATATAGCACCAGTAAGCAGTAAACGATTATCCATTAGCTCCCATTTTGTGCCCAACTCGTACTGACGGCTTTTCTCAGGTACACGCTCGGTAATAGAGTTGTCATCATTAACCACGTTAGATACTGGGTTGAAGCTCTCAGAGTAGTTAGCGTAAATGCTACCATTATAGCTTGGATGGAATATCAAGCCTGCTTTTGGAGAGAAGGATTGACTGTCATTTGCACCGCTTACAACTTCATCTTTTGAGTTGGTACCATCGGCAAAGTACATGTCATATCGACCACCTACAAGTGCTTGCCACTGGTCATTGAAAGTGATCAAATCTTGAGCATAAAAACCGTAGAAGTGGTTGTTACTCTCATAAGTAGACGTGGCATTGTTATAGTCTAGCCCTGGGTTTGCAGGGTTCTCACCAGGTTGCACACTAATTGAGCTGCCTTTCACTCGCTGCTGCGCATAGTCATAGAACTGGCCATTTGTACCGATCAAGACTTGGTGATCCACATTGAGAGCAGTGAAGTTACCGTGAAGATCTGCGTGGAAAGCTTGAGTTTTCCAATGATCATGACGATCAAATGGGCTCATGGTGTAACTGCCATCAACGAGCGTATTAGAGTCTGGTGTCGGCATCGAATCATAGCGATGACGCTTCATGTCCTGTAAGTTGTAGCTTAGTTTGGCTTCCCATTGTGTATTGATATACAGATTAAGATCAGCTCCAAAGTTTTCTACATCGTTGTTGATGAATGACCAGTGAGCGTCTCTGATGGTTTCTTTATTGCCAATTCGATTACCATTTAGGTCCAACCAAGAGCCTGAGTCGATCGGTGCATTATCTTGAGTCTTTTCGTAGTTGAAAGAGAGTAGACCCCAGTCGTAAAGATCAGCTTCAATGACGCCATAACCTAGAAAACGATCGCGTTCTCGGTTATCACCCGTTGCGTACTTTCTACTTTCAACACTGTCTTGTTTTACTAAGACAGTACGACCACGAAGTGTCCCTGATTCATTCAATTTTCCCGATGCATCAACGTGATAGCGCGTGCTCCCTAGATCGTCAAAATCTGCACCTACGTTGACTTTTGGAGTCGCAGTCGGCTTTTTTGACACCATATTAATCATGCCGCCTGGCGCTGAGTTACCGTATAAAAGGCTGGATGGACCCTTTATGACCTCAATGCGATCTAAGGTTTCAATTGGCAACATGTAGTGAGTGAATAGTGAGTGACCATTGCGCAAGTAGCCATTGGTTGATGACAGCTCAAATCCACGTAAGTAGAACGTTTCTCTATTCCATTTCTGTGAGCCTGCGCTGACACTAGCATCGTTTTGCAACGCTTCACCTAATGTGGTTGCCAGTTGTTCATCCAAAACAATCTCAGGAATCACGTTTACAGATTGAGGGGTTTCTAACATAGAGGCATCGGTGCGCATAGCACCTGAAGCACTGTCAACTTTATAGTCATCAAAGCTTTGCGCATGTACGACGAGTGTTTCATCCACACTCGATTTGTTTTGTTCGGCAAATGCTGGAGAGGTGTTAAGTGCGAGTACCACGGCACTGCAAAGTGTGGTCACTTGAAATTTCATTCTGGGCTTTCCTTGCTCGTAAAAATCGAGGCAAATTGAATAGTTTATTATTGGTATATGACATCATATTAGTAGCGAAGTGAATGCTAATGCTATTTATTATCATTTGCAATATTGCTAAATGTAACAATCTGTATCTTTTGAAATTTAGGCTGATGGATTGCATCAAACAGGTAAATGAGGTGTAATTAATTTGTTGGTAAACAAAAGGATAGCGTCAGTGGAATGGGGACAAAAAAAACAATATGAATGTTATCGTTACCTTAAAACAGGTATGAAACTCAGTCTTTCTGTTACAGGTGAAGAGCCGCTCAAAGGGCTACCTGCGTCTTTAATCGGCTTTAAATTTGATGACTATTTGGTTGTGGATGCGCAAGAACTGGAGCAAGAGACGATTTGTGCCTTGAGAGAAAAAGAGGTGATTGTCAGGGGGTTGACGGATACGGGGTACGGACATGTAGTGGCGTTTACTTGTCAGTGCATTGCCGATTCTAGTGTGCCTAGTAAACAGATTTATCTTTCACCTCCCAACAACTTCGTATCTAAGCCCATTAGAGAGCATTCGCGTTATAAGCTTGCAATTCCTTGCTCTCTTTCTGTTGGTAAAGCGCAAACCGAAGCAACAATGGTGGATTTCTCGTTGTCTGGTTGTGGTATTTTTATCGCTTCAGAACATGATTTTTGTAAAGGGCTAGAGGTAAAAATAGATTGTGAGCTGAATCGTTTTTTACCCGCAGGAATTACCTTCGAAATAGCTAGTATTAAAAAGCATGGAGTGGGTTCGTTAATCGGAATTCAATTCAACCAGCAGGTATTGATGTCAAATAACCTAAAAATGACACTTGCCGAATGGTCTCTTCAAGCCAGTCATTAGGGCGAGTAGGCACTTACTTTTCACCTTAGTCGAGAACAAGGCTTTCTCTTCGCTTATTTCAAGGTGTAAACTGTGCTATATAAAGAGCAGATTTTTTCGATGGAACGTGCCAGTTTATGCGTATCTTTACCCTAGTGTTGTTAGTTGTTTTTTCTTGGTTGCAATATACTCTCTGGTTTGGAAAAAACGGTATCGTCGACTTCAATCAAGTTGAATCAGAAATCCAAGTGCAACAGCAAGTGAATCAAAACCTACAGACACGTAATAACGAGATGTTTGCGGAGATTGATGACCTTCGACAAGGGCTTGATGCCATTGAAGAAAGGGCACGACATGAACTAGGAATGATTCAAGACGGAGAGACTTTCTATCGCATCATAGGTGAGGACAACCAATGATCCCTGAACACCATCCTATCATTGCTATTGTGCCAGCTGCTGGCGTGGGCAGTCGTATGCAAGCTGACCTCCCTAAGCAATACCTTAAGATTAATGACAAAACCATCTTAGAGCATACGGTTGATAAGTTACTGTCACATCCAAGTGTCGAGAGCGTCATTGTCGCTGTTAGTGAAAATGACCCTTATTATTCTGGACTGTCATTTTTATCGGAAAAGCCAGTAGTGCGTGTCGCTGGTGGTAATGAGCGTGCAGACTCGGTACTCGCTGCCATCGACTACGTTAAACAGCGTATTCCTAATGCGTGGTGTTTGGTTCATGATGCCGCTCGCCCTTGTATCACCTTGGCAGACATCAGCAAGCTGATTTATGAAGTGTCCGTGCACCCGGTTGGCGGAATTTTAGCTTCGCCCGTGAAAGACACCATGAAGCGAGCCGATGACGTTAATGGTATTGACCATACTGTAGAGCGAGTGGGTTTGTGGCATGCGTTGACGCCACAAATGTTCAAAGTAGAGCTACTTCATAGTGCACTTACTAATGCGCTAGAGGAAGGGGTTTCTATTACCGATGAAGCGTCTGCTATTGAGTGGACTGGGCTTTCTCCATTGCTAGTTGAAGGGCGTGGAGACAACATCAAAATTACTAGGCCAGAAGATTTAGCTCTGGCTGAGTTTTATTTAATGAAAGAGGAAGTACAACAATGAGAATAGGCCATGGCTTTGACGTTCATAAGTTTGGTGGCGAAGGTCCTGTAATCATTGGCGGCGTGGCCATCCCTTACGAGCAAGGACTGATCGCACACTCTGATGGTGATGTTGCACTTCACGCTTTATGTGATGCCTTGCTTGGGGCTATCGCCGCAGGAGATATTGGTCGTCACTTTCCAGATACTGATGCCGAGTGGGAAGGAGCGGATAGTCGCGCTCTACTTCGTGATGTGTACAGTAAAGTGAAAGCGAAAGGCTACGAACTGGTTAATGCGGATATCACCATCATGGCGCAAGCACCTAAAATGGCCCCTCACATTGACAGCATGTGCCAAGTCATTGCACAAGACTTAGATACCGATATTGGTAACGTCAATGTGAAGGCAACGACAACTGAAAGATTAGGCTTTACAGGACGTAAAGAAGGAATTGCCACTGAAGCAGTGGTATTGATTAGCAAAATTACGTCTTAATAGGCAGCGATGATGACTGATGTTTTACAACACTTAGCCTACCTATACGGTAAGCCGACCACGACGGCCAAATTTAAAGCGACCAATGAAGATTTTGTGGTTAGCGAAGTACTTGGCTATGAGTTCACAGGAGAAGGCGAGCATTTGATGCTACGCGTTCGCAAAAATGGTGAGAATACCAGCTTTGTTGCCAACGAACTGGCGAGGTTTTGCGGGGTCAAGTCCAAAGATATAGGTTGGGCTGGTCTTAAAGACAGACATGCCGTGACAGAACAGTGGTTGAGTGTGCATCTACCGAAAAAGAATGTTCCTGACTTTGCCGACTTTCATAAGCAATATCCTAGTATTGAGATAGTAGCAACTGACTGGCATAACAAGAAGTTAAGGCCTGGTGATTTGGCTGGGAACGAGTTTGATATTCGTCTTACGGATGTTTCTGATATAACGGAATTGAGCGCGAGATTAGAGCAAGTCGAAGCAAGTGGTGTTCCTAACTATTTTGGTCAGCAACGATTTGGTAGAGATGGCGGTAATGTCACCGAAGCAAGACGTTGGGGACGTGAAAATGTACGAACTCGTAACCAAAATAAGCGCAGCCTATATTTGTCGGCGGCTCGCTCTTGGATTTTCAACGAGATTGTCTCTAAGCGCATCGAAGCTCAGTGTTTCGAGAGTGCAATCGCGGGTGATATTCTGGACGATAATGGCGTGATTACCGCTGCGCTAGCTGGTGATAACGCACTGCCGACAGAGCAAGATGCTTTAACACTTGAGCAAAGCGCGGTAGATCAAGAGCCTGACCTCATGATGCTGATTCGTGGTAATCGTATGCGACACGATCGCCGAGCTATCTTACTGAAGCCTGAATCATTAAAAAGTCAGCTAGAAGATGATGCCGTGACGCTTTCTTTCTTTTTAGACTCAGGTAGCTTTGCAACATCAATCTTACGAGAGCTGGCTCAAATAGAAGAAGTGGAACGACAATTCTAAACACATGGATATGAGTAAAAAACTTAGCATTTTAATCAGCAATGATGATGGGGTGCATGCCGAAGGCATTCGAGCACTAGCGAAAGAACTTAGTGATATTGCGCAAGTAACCATTGTTGCACCAGATCGCAACCGATCTGGTGCCTCCAACTCATTGACGCTAGAACAGCCTCTGCGCGTTAATCAAATTGAGCCGGGTGTGTACTCTGTGCAAGGCACACCTACGGACTGTGTGCATTTTGCACTTAATGAGTTGATGAAAGATGACCTGCCCGATCTCGTGCTATCTGGTATTAATCATGGCGCAAACCTTGGTGACGATGTTCTGTATTCCGGAACGGTTGCCGCAGCTATGGAAGGGCACTTTCTTGGAGTTCAATCCATTGCATTTAGTTTGGTAGGCAAACAGAACTTTACCGCTGCGGCGATTATCGCTCGTCAGTTTGTGGAGCGACATCTTAAGCAAAGAGTCCCAACTAATCGCTTGTTGAATATCAATATTCCAGATTTTCCATTAGCGCAATTAGGTCAGGTTGAGGTGACTCGATTAGGCGCGCGCCATCATGCTGAGAGTATGATTAAACAGAAGGACCCACGTGGTCATGATATCTATTGGCTAGGTCCTCCGGGGAAAGAGCAAGATGCGGGTATAGGAACGGATTTCTATGCAATAGAGCATGGCCATATTTCCATTACTCCACTTCAGGTGGATTTGACCGCACATGAATCAATTGGTGCAATGGAACGTTGGATAGCAGGGAGAGATTAAGGTAATGAATCCGCAAGCGGAACGACTCGTTGAGTTTATCAAAGGGCATGGCATTACCAATGGTGCAGTATTAGAAGCGATTCAATCTGTACCCAGAGAACAGTTCGTGTCTCAAGCGATGATACATCAAGCGTATGATAACAATGCGTTGCCTATTGGCGCTGGTCAAACGATATCTCAACCTTATATTGTTGCCAAAATGACCGAGCTTTTAGAGCTATCAAGAGAAACTAAAGTACTCGAGATAGGAACGGGTTCTGGCTACCAAACTGCAGTTTTAGCTCAAATAGTTGAGCACGTCTTCTCGGTAGAAAGAATCAAATCTCTTCAATGGGATGCTAAACGTCGCCTAAAGAGACTCGATATTTACAATGTCTCGACTAAACATGGTGATGGTTGGCAAGGATGGAAAGCAAAAGGTCCTTTTGATGCGATTATTGTGACAGCTGCAGCGGCGACAGTCCCTGACGCTTTACTGTCTCAGCTCACAGAAGGTGGGCGACTTGTAATTCCTGTTGGTGATGATGAACAACAACTATTAAAAATCACTCGAAAAGGTGATAGTTTTAATACCGAAGTTATTGAATTAGTAAGGTTTGTTCCTTTGATTGCAGGTGAATTAGCGTAAATGCAAAGCCGTTTGAAGGCCGTGGGTTCCGTAATTATGTTGTCCAGTGCACTTGTTGGGTGTGCTGGGCGTTCGCCTGCACCTGTCTCAGATTTGGGAGGCAGGTACGATAATATCTCTCGAGGGAGCTATCGCGGTAGTTATTACGAAGTGCAAAAGGGTGATACCCTCTATTTCATCGCCTACAAAACGGATAAAGACGTTAAGGAACTGATTCGACTAAATAATCTTCGTTCTCCTTACACCATTCATCCTGGTCAGCGCCTCAATTTGTGGCGACCTGTTTATACTCCTCCTGCGTACGCTGGCTCTGGTGCTGGGGAAGTGGCTGCGGCTTCTACTGCAACAGCTGCCGCGGGTTCTACCACCGCTAAAGCTAAGTCTTCTAACTCGCAATCCTCCAAAGCGAAGACGGGTAGTTCATCAACGCAAAATAGTCAAAAAACAGCCACTAAGAAGGTTGATCAATCAAAAACAAAGGAGTATGGTGACTCTAAAGGTAAACAAAATGTTAATAACACAAAACCCAATACGGCAAAACAGAGCACTGCTCAAACCAAGCCGAAGCCACCACCTAGCTCTAGCGGCAAAGTAACGAGCTGGCAATGGCCAACCAAGGGACGTGTAATAAAGAACTTTTCTGCAGGGGACCAAGGAAATAAAGGTATCGACATTGCAGGCCAGAGAGGCCAAGCGATTGTTGCCACTGCAAAAGGAACCGTGGTTTATTCGGGTAATGCACTCAGAGGTTATGGAAATTTGGTTATTGTTAAGCATAACGATAACTACCTCAGTGCCTACGCACATAACGATCGGTTATTGGTATCAGAAGGACAAAGTGTAAAAGCCGGACAAAAAATCGCAACAATGGGAAGCTCCGGAACCAATAGTGTAAGACTGCACTTTGAAATTCGTTACCAAGGTAAATCGGTAAATCCTAAGCGTTACTTACCGTAATTACCGTATACGTATTTACAATACGAAAGCTACTTGCAATTTGATTGACGTTATCAGAGAAGGTTAGCGACATAGTTTGTAGTCATGTTTTGCTAGCTCGCCAGGGGGAGGCGCTATGAGTATCAGCAATGCAGTAACCAAAAATGAAAACTTCGACGTTGAAACGGAATCAACGGAGATCGTCGAAAACGCACTTACCAACGATGAATCCATTTCTGAAGATAAAGATATGTATGACGCATCGGCGAAAAGCCTGGATGCGACTCAGCTTTACTTAGGCGAAATTGGTTTCTCTCCATTACTTACCGCGGAAGAAGAAGTCCTGTATGCGCGACGTGCCCTAAAGGGTGACGAAGCCGCTCGTAAACGTATGATCGAAAGTAACCTACGTTTGGTGGTGAAGATCTCTCGACGTTACAGCAATCGTGGACTGGCGCTGCTTGATCTTATTGAGGAAGGAAACCTTGGTTTGATTCGAGCAGTCGAAAAGTTTGACCCAGAACGAGGCTTCCGTTTTTCTACTTATGCCACATGGTGGATTCGACAAACGATTGAACGTGCGTTAATGAACCAGACTCGCACCATTCGTCTTCCGATTCATGTAGTGAAAGAACTCAATATCTATTTGCGTACTGCTCGTGAGTTATCACAGAAGCTAGACCATGAGCCTACAGCAGAAGAGATTGCACAGAAGCTTGATAAGCCAGTCAGTGATGTGTCTAAGATGCTACGTCTAAATGAACGTATTAGCTCAGTAGATACACCGATTGGCGGTGATGGTGAAAAAGCACTCCTAGATATTATTCCTGACTCAACGCATTCAGATCCTGAAGTATCGACTCAAGATGATGATATCAAGTCTTCGCTGATTCACTGGCTTGACGAGCTAAACCCTAAGCAGAAAGAAGTACTAGCACGACGTTTCGGTCTGCTCGGCTATGAGCCATCGACACTAGAAGAAGTAGGACGTGAGATTAATCTGACCCGTGAACGCGTGAGACAGATTCAAGTTGAAGGCTTACGTCGACTTCGCGATATCCTGATCAAACAAGGATTGAATATGGAGTCACTGTTCAATTTCGATGACGATTAAACTTTTCGTCTCATGAACAAAAAAATACCGCCAAATGAGGCGGTATTTTTGTCTGTGCGTAATGCTGAACTGTCTTATGCCCAGCCGTTTGGACTCTTCTTACGACGAGGAATGATGTGTGGAAGAATCAAGCCAAACAACAGACCTGCTCCAGCAACACCACCGCCATACATAAAGTAGCGCAGCAGTAGGTCTTCTTTCTGTGTATCCAGTTTTGCGCGCAGCTCACGGATTTCAGTTTGAGATGAGGTTAGCTGCGAGCTTATATCTGAGTAGTTTTGCTCCAGTTCAGCAATTTGCTTGTTACGTGCTTCTAGAGAGCTCACTAAACCATCTTTTTCGCTGTTCGCTGTTTCACGAGCGTTAGCCAGTAGTGATTTCGCTTCAGTCAGTTCTTTCTCAAGACGCGGAAGACGCACTGCCATGCTCTCTTGAGTGGTCACATACTTAGTTTCAACCCAGCCTTTGCGGCCACGGCTATCTTGAACTTGAGAGTAACCATTCTCTCTGTTAGTGGAGAGTAGTCGAACTTTGTCACCAGCATTGATGCTGCCAATGATTCGATATTGGCTGCTAGGGCCAGAATGCATGTAAGTAAATAGCTTGTCAGCAATATAACGATCCTGCGCCAATGCAGCAGGGGCTGCCAGTAATGACACCATGATCATGCAGATCAGTTTTTTCACAGTAAGTCCCTTAAGTGTTTCAATGGGGAATGAACAAGAAAGTATCGTTCGCTTTGGTCGCGGAGACGTACTCTCAATTTGTAAATTTTTAAGAATGGGCAAATAGTATGAAGTTTCTTAACGGGGTGCAACAAAGAAGGGAGGCAAAGCCTCCCTTTATTTGAATTTGAGTCAAATATGACGTGAGCTTCACATCTCTCTGACTTTATTGCACATCGTGCTTATGCACCAAAGATGGCTTGCATAGCGTAGAAGAATACGACCGCTAGTAGTGCACCTGCTGGTAACGTCACAATCCAAGAAGCTACGATGTTACGAACAACACCTAAGTTTAGTGCAGCAATACCGCGAGCAAAACCAACACCTAAAACCGCACCTACAAGTGTTTGCGTGGTCGAAATAGGAAGACCTGTACCTGAAGCCAAAACAACCGTACAAGCTGTTGCTAGCTGTGCAGCAAAGCCACGGCTTGGTGTTAGTTCGGTAATACCCGTACCAACAGTCGCCATTACTTTGTGGCCCATTGTTGCAAGACCAACAACGATACCGATACCACCTAATGGAAGAATCCACCAAGCGATAGAGCTTTTCGCTGTAATTTCGCCCATGTGTTCAACGGTAGATACTACCGCAGACAGTGGACCAATTGCGTTAGCTACGTCGTTCGAACCGTGTGCGAATGCCATTGCACAAGCTGTGATAACCATTAGAACACTGAAGATACCTTCAACGCCGCTAAAACCATGATCTTCCTCACGGTCAGCAAACTTACGTTGGATATAGATGTAACCACCGATCATAACGAGTGCAGAAACACCTGCAGCCCAGAACCACGCTTCCATACCTTCTAGGTGCAGACCTACGTGCTTAAGACCTTTTTTAATCGTTACTAGGGCGATAACCATGGTAGTAATGAACATGTAAACTGGCACAAAGCGCTTTGCGTTAAACAGTGGTTTTTCAGTATCAAATATCAGTCGTTGTGCACTGATAAATATTACGTAAGCAAAAAAGCCAGAAATAACAGGGGTAATAACCCAGCTACCTACGATGCCTTTAACTGATCCCCAGTCTACCGCTTCAGTACCGACTGACACACATGCGAAACCAATGATGGCACCGATGATTGAGTGTGTCGTTGATACTGGCCAGCCCATGTAAGAAGCTAGAAGCAGCCATGTACCAGCGGCAAGTA
The DNA here is from genome assembly GCF_021568915.1 of Vibrio sp. McD22-P3. Lineage (NCBI taxonomy): Bacteria > Pseudomonadati > Pseudomonadota > Gammaproteobacteria > Vibrionales > Vibrionaceae > Vibrio > Vibrio sp. McD22-P3. The sequence goes on along the minus strand of NZ_JAKGTN010000009.1, from coordinate 129,403 downwards.
GAGAGGACATCATACCGTAGACAAGAATGTCAGGTTGATGGGCGAACAGTGACGTTTCAATAACACCTTTACGAATCGTGTCAGTCACTTCACCGCCGGCAAGGTATGCGCCAGCAAATTCAAAGATCATCGCGATGATGATCGCTTGCTTAACTGTTAGAGCTTTAGAGCCAACAGAAGTACCCATTGCATTGGCAACATCATTTGCACCAATACCGATTGCCATAAGGAAACCGAATACTGCTGCAACAATAATTAGGATAGTGCCGTAGTTTGCAAGAATATCCATTGTAATACCTAGTTTTGTTTCATAACAAGCGGAGCAATTCTTTAGGCGCAGGGCAAACTCTTAAGCATTGTCTGTGCTCAACGCCTAATTCATCCTTGCTCTTTGTTACTTAGTTAACGTTCGATTAAGACCTAGACAGCATCACTTCAAGACGAGCGCCTACACGCTGTGCTTGATCTGCAATACCGCCGACCCATTCAAAAATCTTGTAGAGGAACATGACATCAATTGGATTCATGTCGTGCTCAATCGTCATCAATTGCTGACGAAGTTGGATCTGCATTGCATCAGTGTCATCTTCGATGATATCTAGCTGATGAATCATTTCTGCTACAAGCGTAACTTCGCGGCCTTTAAAGCCAGTCTCTAACAGTTCATCAAGCTCGTTAATTACTTTTTGAGCTTGGTTAGCTGCATCAAGACAACGCTTTACATAAGCGATGAAGTTTTCTTGCAGTGGAGCTGGAATGACGAGTTGTCGACCGTATACACGACCGGCAATGTCTTTTGATAGGTTCGCTAACTTATCTTGCTGTGTAAGTAGCTCAAGCATGTCGCTACGATCCACAGGCATGAATAAACCGCGTGGTAGTTTTAAGCGTATTTCACGCTTAAGTACGTCCGCCTCTTTCTCTAGGTGAGAAATCTGCGCACGGATCTCTGCTGCTTTCTCCCAATCGCCTTGAGCACTAGTCTCAAAGAAGTTGATAAGATGAGAACAACATTCTGTTACGCACACTACGTGGCGCTGCAAAGGCTTAATAGGGGACTTTGCAAATAACCCCATAATTGTATTTACTGGCATGGTCATTCAACCTAATTAATATAACCTGAAATAAACATACACCAATTCATGGTGAAATGTTGAGCGATGGCTATAAAGGCGCGCATGGTAACCCATTAAAAGTCTGATTTAAACTGTTTTAGATCATCATTTGGGTGATATTTGTCACTTGCTGAACGCATCGATTGCTCATATCCTGTTGTGAGTGTCCCCGAAAGGTAAAACTATGGAAACCGAGATAGAACTGAAGTTTTTTGTTTCTCCTGAATTTTCAGAAACTTTACGTAACAAAATTTCTGAAACAAAAGTACTTCAGCACAGTTGTCGTGAGTTAGGAAACACTTACTTCGATACTCCTGATAACTGGTTACGCCAACATGATATTGGCTTAAGAATTCGCCGTTTTGATGATGTTTTTGTTCAAACTGTAAAAACATCTGGACGCGTGGTTGCAGGTTTGCACCAACGTCCAGAATTTAATGCAGAACACACTTCCAACTCTCCATTGCTCACTCTTCATCCAGTAGATATCTATCCTCAAGGAAAAGATATCGATGTATTGCAAGCAGAACTGACACCTATTTTTGCGACAGACTTTACGCGTGAACAGTGGTTGATTGGTATGGCTGATGGTAGCCAAGTGGAAGTGGCCTTCGATCAAGGAGTGGTCTCTTCGGGTGATAAAACTTATCCCATTTGCGAAGTGGAGCTGGAGTTAAAATCAGGTCAGACCGATGCGCTATTCACATTGGCTCGCTCATTTATTGAAGACGGTGGTATTCGTTTAGGTAACTTAAGTAAAGCGGCGAGAGGTTATCGCTTGGCAATGGATTACGAAGGTGATCCCGTCAAGACAATGGATCTAGTCGACACAGTAGAAAGCGATAATGTTGAAACCTGCTTTATCCAGTCTCTCGAACATGCTCTAGCTCACTGGCACTATCATGAGCAAATTTACGTTGAGCATGAGTCCATAGAAGCGCTGCATGAAATTAGTCATGCACTAAGCTTTATTCGCCAGATTCTTACTGTTTACGGTGGTATTGTTCCTCGCCGTGCTAGTGCAATTGTACGACAGGAATTGAAGTGGTTAGAAGAGGAGCTAAGTTGGCTTAAGAGTTATGATCACTTCGAAACGTTACTTGAAGATAAAGGGCATGTTCTAAGAAAACTGGATGCAAGAAAGTATTTGGTTGCTGAGCTCAAAGAAATGGAGCAAGAGCTACCTGATCGTGAAGACATGCTGAAATTGATTCACTCGGCACGCTATGCAGGTCTATTACTAGACTTAAGTCGCTGGATTTTATCGCGAGGCTGGCAGCCGTTTCTTGATGACAAAGCTCGCGATAAGATGGCGCAAAATATTAAGCCGTTTTCCATCAAACAGCTTGCACGCACTTGGGCTGAATTGATTGAGGCTTTCCCGCCTGAGAAACTTCTCACTCGACAGGATTACATCGACCAACAATATCGTTTGATGAGGAATCTCTACACCGGTGTTGGCTTTGCTAGCCTTTATAATACGGATGAGCGCAATAGTTTCCGGCTTCCTTGGGCTGATTTACTTCAGGGAATCGACGACTTACTGATGTTGGAGCCTTTAGAGCGCTTAGTCACAAAATTAGAAGGCGAAGAACAACAGCAACTAGAACGTTGGTTGAAACGCCAGGAGAGCTCCATACTACATGCGATGGAGCAAACGCGACAAATCAGTATTGAAGCCCAGCCTTACTGGCAGGATTAGTGGCTAATTAACTGCTACAAAAAAGAGGCGTGCTGCCTCTTTTTTGTTATTTATTGGAGTCCAGTGAATCCATTTTCTTTTCGATTTTCTCTAGCTTATGTAAGATGATTTCTTGTTGGTTTAATACCTTCTGTAGCATCACTTCTTTATGTTTAGAACGCCTTTCATCCATTGAGCTTGGTGAAGAAAGCAGCGAGGTAATCAAACCTGATGTCATACCAAACAAACCAACACCACAGATGATAATTACCCCAGCTAGCGCTTTCCCCAAACCCGTAACAGGGTAATGATCACCATAACCCACCGTTGAAACGGTAACAAAAGCCCACCAAACGGCATCACCGATATGCTGAATATTGGCTTCGGGATCATCCCCTTCCGCCCAGAGCATAAGCCCGGCACCTGCGGTTATCAGCAAGATCAGTAGCAATAGAATAGAGGCAATGGTGGTTTCGTGCTTATTTCGCGCCAGTTGTCTTAGTAGGGCTTCACCAGAACGGATAACCAAGATAACTCGAAAGATATGAAACACTCTGGCAAAACGTAGCGGCTCGATCATAGGTACACTAGCGACAAAATCGATCCAGTGGGTTTTCATAAATTGCAGACGATCTGTGGAGCGGATCAGATCTATGAAAAGCTGCAGCAGAAATAAACTACAGATTATAAAGTCTAGGCCGATAAGGACGGTACGCTCATCGCTATTGATAGGCGCAAACAACAAGGCTGAGATCACAAATAGTGCCATAAACGACAGAAAAAGTGACAATAAACTCAGAGGCTTAGTTTCAGTTTTGGTATCATTTGCTTTCATACGAGGCTCGAAATAAATAACTTGGGCTCATGCGTGCCATTTCCTTTAGCGAAGGTAACGTACAAGTAAATGACGTTGGCATCAAAGTTAGGTAAAGACACCCTAACTATATAATAAATAATGGAGAACGGATAATGACCACACTGGCATTTAAACCTTGGGAGCGTGTAATAACGGACGTGCGCTTAGTTCCTAAGATGTTGATGTTAATGATATTTAGTACGGTTCTGTTGGTTAGCAAGCAATTATGGGATGCCAGTACATTTTATGATTCATTGCTTGCTGCGACGCAAAGTGCAGAGGTCGCGCAACAGCATTATGAAGCCTACTTAGTTCAAGTGGTTTGGCAAACAGCATTGATGATTGTGCTTTTTGTCGCGCTCTTGTTATTCGCCGCTAAAACGATGTTAAAGCAAACCACATATCTTAGCGATGCTATCAAACGTATGGCGGACAAAGATCTTACCGTACCGGTCAATATGGATTGTAAAGACGAGTACGGTGACGTTGCTAGAGAGCTAGAACGCACTCGTGTTCAGCTGCAAGATATCATCAAGACTCAAGTGATTACTTCTCAAGAACTCGCGACGCTCACTGAAGTGATGACGTTAAGCATGTCTGAGACCAAAGAGTCTTCTCAAGAAGAGTTTAACGAAATCGATCAGCTTGCCACGGCAATGAGTGAAATGACTTCAACGGTTCAGACTGTTGCAGATCACGCTCAGAATGCTTCTCAGCTAACAGAACAAGCTTCAGGACAGGCATCGACAGGACAACGTTTTGTTCAAGGCACTGTGACTAAAATGAGTGAGTTGTCGGATGATATCGCAGCTTCTGCGCAAGCGGTAAACCAAGTTGAAGAACGTGTTGAGTCAATCGGCAGTGTTGTGGGCACCATTCAAGGTATTTCAGAGCAGACTAACCTTCTAGCGCTTAATGCCGCTATTGAAGCTGCACGTGCAGGAGAGGCAGGCCGAGGCTTTGCTGTTGTTGCGGATGAAGTGCGCAATCTCGCTCAACGCACACAGCAGGCGACAGTAGAAATCCAAGAGATGATTTCTCAACTGCAATCAAGCGCCAATTCAGCGGTTGAATTAATGGAAAAGAGCGTGGTCGAAGCGGCCGACGGTGTAGAACTTGTCACCAACGCCGGTGTAGAGCTTGATGGCATTGTGAATCAAGTCAATCAGATTAATGACATGAACTTCCAAATTGCCACAGCAGCGGGTCAGCAAAGCAGCGTTGCCGAAGAGATGAATCAAAACCTGACCAATGTTAGAGAGCTGGTTGAAGCATCGGTTGTGGTAGTTACTGAGCTGTTGGAAACGTCGGAAATGATGCAGAATAACGCAACGGAACTCGATGGTAAGATTCAATCGTTTAGAGTTTAATACGCAATAATAGAAAAGGGGTCACTGATGACAGTGACCCCTTTTTGTATCCAATGAATGTGTGCTCTGTAGCAACAAAAACTACAGTGCTAGCTTTCTTCTGCTGATTCGGTTTCCGCTTGTTGCTGCTGTAATTCTAAGACTTGGTTGTCAATTAGACGCGCTTTTCCTAAGAAAGCCGACATCAAAATAACCGCGTGCGTTGAATCACTGCTAATCGGTTGCAAGCTGTGTGCGTCACGAATGAAAATTTCGTCTGGCTGAAGACCAGCTGCACGCAATTGATCACTTGCGTCTTCAACAATGGAAGCGTAATCATCACGACCACCGCGAATTGCACTGTTAATCCAACGCATGGTTTTTGCTAATACAGGCGCACGCTGACGTTCATCCATCGTCAGATAGCCATTGCGTGAGCTCATTGCCAAGCCATCCATCTCACGCACTGTCGGGACACCGACAATGTCAATATTCATGGCAAGATCGCTCACCATTTGACGGATAAGCGCCAATTGCTGGTAATCTTTTTCACCAAAGCAAGCTACGTCTGGCTGAACGATATTGAACAGCTTAGTGACGATAGTTGATACGCCTCTAAAGTGCCCTGGACGTGAAGCACCTTCAAGCATGTGAGAAATGCCTGGAACCTCAACAAAGCTCTGTTTATCCAAGCCTTGTGGGTACATAACTTCTGGTGTTGGCGTGAATAATAAGTCGACACCTTCAGCCGTCAACTTCGCAATATCTTCGTCAAGCGTGCGTGGATAGTTGTTTAAGTCATCTGCACGATCAAATTGCATCGGATTAACAAAAATGCTCGCGACGACGACATCAGCATGTTCGCGTGCTTTGCGCATTAAAGTAAGATGGCCTTCGTGCAAATTACCCATCGTAGGAACAAAGGCAATTCGACGCTGTTCACGCTTAAGTAGTGCAATTTGCTCTCTAAGTTCAGCAATATCAGCTAAAGTTTGCATGATTCCCCCTAGGCAATCGTATGAGCGTCATCAGGGAAAGCGCCGCTTTCCACATCAGCGATGTACTTCGCGACAGCACTGCGCATATCACCAGTTTCTGCGAGGAAGTTTTTCGAGAACTTAGGCATGTAGTTCGCCGAAATACCAAACATGTCATGCATCACTAAGATTTGGCCATCAGTAGTGTTACCTGCACCGATACCAATAACAGGGACATCGAGCGCTTCTGTGATACGTTTTGCGAGCTCTTGAGGAACGCATTCCAATAGAACGATTTGAGCGCCAGCTTCTTGAAGAGCCAGTGCGTCACGTACCATTTTGTCTGCATTCTTCTGATCGCGACCTTGAACTTTATAACCACCAAAAATATTGACGCTTTGCGGCGTTAAACCTAGGTGAGCACAAACTGGAACAGCACGTTCAGTCAGCATTCTTACGGTATCAACGAGCCAATCACTGCCTTCAATTTTAACCATGTTAGCGCCTGCACGCATCAGCTTTGCCGCATTCTCACAAGCTTGCTCTGGAGTGGCATAGCTCATGAAAGGCATGTCGGCCATAAGAAGACAGTTTGGGCTGCCTGCACGTACACTACGAGTATGATAAACAACGTCTTCTACTGTTACAGGAAGTGTGTCGTTGCGGCCTTGAAGCACCATACCTAGTGAATCACCCACTAGTAGAACTGGCATTTCTTGGCTTTCAAATAAACCTGCAAAGCTCGCATCATACGCGGTTGACGTTGCAAATTTACGACCTTCTTGTTTCCATTTAACAAGATCGTTGATGGTGATTTTTTTCATTTTTAATCCTTACTTAGGGGTTGGCTACGATTGCCAAACTCTGAGCCCATTACGTGACACATTGTCCACCAGTGTTTTGAGCTCAGTCCCGTCAGGGAGTTGTAAATTTGGTGCGATTTCCAGAAGCGGATAGAGAACAAACTCTCTCTCTTTCATCCCATAATGAGGAACGGTTAGGCGCTCGGAATCGATCACCTCATTGCCATAAAGAATAATATCGAGATCAAGAGTTCTTGGGCCCCATCTCTCATCTTTACGGACACGCCCTTGTTCCAGTTCGATCGCTTGCGTGCAATCGAGGAGCTCAAGTGGCGTTAATTCGGTAGAAATTTGCGCGACAGCATTAATGTAATCAGGCTGATTTTGTGGTCCCATTGGTGTACTGCTATAAAGCGAGGAGCAAATCGTGAGCTTACTCTTTGGTAAGTGCTTAAGTGCTTCAATCGCTTCGTTAGCTTGAGCTACGGGATCTGACAGATTGCTGCCAATCGCTATAAAACAAGTAATCATTACTCAGCGCTCTTAGATTTCTTCGGTGTTCTTCTGCGACGAGAACCAGAACGAGAGCTTGAACCACCAAGGTCATTGACCATGGCTTGACGCATATTACGCCCCGCTGATTGGAACGTTGCCCACCATTTTGCCAAAGCAGACACTTCACCGCCTTCAATTTCGCCACGCATTTCGAGGAAATCAAAGCCCGCTCGGAACTTGTTAAGCTCCATCAGTCGGTAAGCTCGCTTGCCTGAACGACGAGGCAGTCGCAATTGCAGTTGCCATATCTCGCGAATCGTTGCGGTATGACGGCGCGGGATCGCTGTCGATTTGACTTGCTCATCGAGAATGCTATTGCTAGCTTCCATGATGGCGTCGTACTCAGACATGCCTTTTGACATTAATCGAGTGGCGTATTCCATCATTGGGTACCAAAGCATGGCGGCAAACATAAACGCTGGGTTTACGCGTTTACCTTCTTCGATGCGCTCGTCGGTAGCGTCCAACACCAAGTCTAAGACTTGTTCAGTGCGAGAAGAATACTCTTCTGTAAAGTGCGGCGCTATGATTGGGAACAATTGTTGGAATAAATTGTATTCCCTTAATAGGTGATAGGTTTCTAGCCCATACCCAGACTGTAATAGCTTTAATGACTCTTCATATAAGCGAGCAGACGGGATATCACGCAATAATGGTGCAAGTTCTTCAATCGGCGCTGCTGTGTCTTCTTCAATGTCAAAATCTAATTTGGCAGCAAAGCGTATAGCGCGCAGCATACGAACAGGATCTTCGCGGTAGCGAACTTCAGGCTCACCGATAAGACGAATTAAACGATCTTCTAGATCTTCCATTCCACCTGCATAGTCGTGAATGGAGTAGTCGCCGATGTTGTAATACATCGCATTGATTGAGAAATCACGACGTTCTGCATCTTCATCAATAGAACCATAGACATTGTCGCGCAGTAGCATGCCTTCTTTGCTCTGTTGAGAAACGTTTTTCTCTTGTTCTTGATGGTGTCCACGGAAGGTAGCGACTTCAATAATATCGCGACCGAACATAATGTGTGCAAGACGAAAACGTCGACCAATGAGACGACAATTCCTAAATAGTTTTTTGATCTGCTCTGGCGTTGCGTTAGTGGCTATATCAAAATCTTTAGGTTGTTCTCCAAGCAGCAGATCGCGCACGCCGCCGCCAACGAGATACGCGTCATATCCTGCACCATTAAGGCGATATAAGACTTTTAACGCATTTTCGCTGATCTGCTTGCGCGAGATGTTGTGTTCGTCTCGGCTATAAGTCTGCAATGAAAACTCGTGATAGACCGGTTGAACTTTTTGGGAATTTTCTTTTTTATTCATAATATTAACGCAATTTAGGTTCGCGAAATGACGCGGTTTTGGCGTACATTTCGTGCCTGACGCATGAAATTTGCCGCTTATGATAGCTTAGAGAGCCTCATTTGAGAATGGTGGTTTGATTTTGAGCTCATTTGGAAGTTGTAAAAGCTGCCAGTTTTCCACGCCCCACTGGATGATAGTCTCTATGTTTTCTGTTTCAATATGGCTATCAATGTTGAAACCAAGAAAACGCATTGCATTGAGTAATGTGGGTCTTGGATTGCCTAAATCAATAGCTGTGGCATGATTTTGTTTGGATAACTTGTTGCCATTATCATCAATTGCCAGCGGAAGATGCAGGTAGCTCACTGGTTCCACGTCTAATGTCTTATATAAGCTGATTTGACGACCTGTCGGTTCAATTAGATCAGCACCGCGAACGACTTCGGTGATGTTCTGATAAATATCATCGAGCACCACCGCAAGGTTGTAGGCAAACAACCCGTCACGACGCTTAATAATGAAGTCTTCTTCAGCTAGCGCTTTAGGGATATCCAGTTGGCCATATCGTTGGTCGATAAAGGATTCAACCGGATGGTGCATTTTGAGGCGGACCGCGCACTGATTGCTTGAACTCAGTGCTTTATCTCGACACGTACCTTGATAGTAGCCACCCAGTGCTTTTATTTGCTTTCTGGTGCACTCACATAAATAAGCTTGCCCTTGATGAAGCCAATGGTCAATTTGAGCCTGATAAGCGTCCAACCGAGAACTTTGATAAAGAACATCACCATCCCAGTGCAATTGATAGGCTTCCAGTGTTTTTAAGATAAGCGAGGCTGCTCCAGCCACTTCACGAGGAGGATCAATGTCTTCTATTCGAACTAACCACTGGCCTGAATGGCTTTTGGCTTGGAAATAACTTCCCAAAGCGGCAATTAAGGAACCAAAATGGAGTGGACCTGAAGGAGAGGGGGCAAATCGACCTATGTACATAGTATTTGTTTCGTATGAAGTAGTGGATCAAAAAAGGGAGCGCTTGCTCCCTTTTCTTATCGCTTATTAGCCTTGCATTTGTCTTTCTTTGATTTCTGCAAGAGTCTTACAGTCGATACATAAATCGGCAGTAGGACGAGCTTCTAAACGACGGATACCGATTTCGATACCACAAGATTCACAGAAGCCAAACTCATCTTCTTCAATCTTGTTTAGTGTCTTCTCAATCTTTTTGATTAAGCGACGTTCGCGGTCACGATTGCGAAGTTCAAGACTGAACTCTTCTTCTTGTGAAGCGCGGTCAACGGGATCAGGAAAGTTAGCTGCTTCGTCTTGCATGTGGTGCACAGTTCGATCAACTTCTTCCCTAAGTTGGTTGCGCCAAGCGCTCAAAATTTTTGTAAAGTGATCCATTTGAGCTTGTGACATGTATTCTTCACCAGCTTTCTCTTGATATGGTTCAACACCTGCAATGGCTAGGATGCCTAGCGCTTTTTTCTTAGTTTCTGGCATGCAGCATCTCCTACTTACACCTAGTCAACTGTGCGTACAGTTAATTTTAAGGCGGGTATCTATAGCAAAAAGAAATGCTGGTGGCAAATGAAGTTTGTTAAAGTTCTTATCAATGTGAAGTGAAATCACTTTTAGCTGAAATCGACCTTCGATAAGAGCGTAATTTCATTATCAAAAAACGCTGCCTTGTAACAAATTACCTCTACCCCTGCTTCCTCTGTTTGCTTGAGTAATTGTGAATATTTCGCATCTATATGGTGTGCCACTGACACTTTTTCAATCCCTGAATGCAAAACAGCGAAAAATAATACAGCTCGATGTCCGGTTTGAACCATTTCTGTGAGCTCTCGCAAATGCTTTTGTCCTCTTGTGGTTTGTGCATCTGGAAAGTAGCCCTGACCGGTGGTGCTTGCATCATCAAGCAGTGTGACACTTTTTACTTCAATGTAGCAATCTGCGCGATCACTATCTTGTAATAAAATGTCGATTCTGCTGTTTTCTTGACCATACTTCACCTCGGTTCTCAACGATTGATAACCATTAAGCTCCTCAACAATGCCATTTTCTATTGCTTCAACAACTAAAGTATTAGCCCTAACTGTATTAACGCAAATTTTATGACCTGAGACGGTTTCCGTTAGCTCCCAACTATTAGGGTATTTTCGCTTTGCATTGTCAGAGGTGGAGTACCAAACGGTAGAGTCTGGGTCGGCGCAACCAGTCATTGCCCCGGTGTTTGCGCAGTGGATAGTGAGCTGTTCTTTGTTGCTTAAATGGATATCAGCAAGAAAGCGTTTGTATCGTTTTATTAGCTTTCCTTGCTTTAAAGGAGGATCAAAGTGCATTTCGAGGCCATTTTTTATTAGAATGAGTGGCCACATTACAACATAAGGTCAAAGCGTTGTCACAGCTCCCTATAGAACAAGTGTTGCCTTCAATATTTGAAGCGATTTCCTCATCGAATCAGATCATACTTAAGGCGGCGACTGGTGCCGGTAAGTCAACGTACTTTCCTGAAAAGCTTGTTGAAAGTGGACTGATAGATGGCAAAATTATTATGCTCGAACCGCGACGTATTGCGGCGAGAAATATTGCCATGTACGTAGCATCGCAGCGTAATGAAACGGTTGGTCAAACTGTAGGATACCGAGTACGTGGTGAGAGTAAGGTAAGCAAGGATACAAAGTTAGAAGTTGTGACAGAGGGCATCTTAACTCGTATGCTGCAAGACGACCCTGAGTTGACGGGCATTGGAGCGATTATTTTTGATGAGTTTCATGAGCGTAGCCTGCATGCCGATACCGCACTCGCTTTTTCCCTTGAAAGCCAAGAGGCGCTGCGAGATGACTTAAAGCTGATTGTGATGTCTGCAACGTTGGAAGCCAATGACCTTCAACGTGTATTACCAACAGCGACCTTTATAGAATCCAGTGGACGCTCTTTCCCAGTGGAAACCCATTATGTGCCAATGAGCCGTAATGATAATCTGCCAATGTTTATGGCAAAACAAATAGAGAACCTGATGCTACGTGAGTCAGGTTCTTTGCTGGCTTTTTTACCGGGCGTTGGCGCCATCAAAAGAGTAGAAGAGCTTTTGAGCCAATCTGGTATCGAAGCAGATATCTGTCCTTTATATGGGCAGTTGGATTTTAAAGCGCAGCAAAAGGCTATCCAGCAAGCTAAATCCGGAACACGAAAAGTCGTTCTTGCAACCAATATCGCTGAAACTTCCCTGACCATTGAAGGTATTCGCCTCGTCGTGGACTCTGGATTAGAAAACCAATCTTGGTTTGATTTAAAAACGGGTGTTTCGAGACTTGAGCAAACCCGCATTGCACAGTCCTCCGCGATTCAAAGGGCAGGACGTGCAGGTCGAATTGAGCCAGGGCTTTGTGTACGTTTATATAGTGAAACTCAGTTCAACTCACAACCTGAGCAAAGTACGCCAGAAATTTTACGTAGTGACTTGTCCGCATTGCAATTAGAACTGACCAAATGGGGCTGCTCTGATGCAATAGATTTAGCTTGGATAGACCCTCCAAAGTCCACGCATCTACAGCAAGCCCAGTCGCTTCTTATCAAGCTGCAACTTATCGATGAGAAGGGCAAACAAACCGCACTTGGACATCAAGCTCATGAGTTGGGTGTCGAGCCTCGCCTTGCTAGCATGTTGCTACAGGCTAAGCAGTTAGGGTCTGAGACGCTTAATGTGGCAATAGCCGTATGCTGCCTAATTGAAGAGCCCGAACGCAATGAGCTGGATCTTACCCGTTCATTAACGCGCTGGCAGCAAGGCACTCACTCTCGCCGTGGCTCTCTTTCCCAAAGAGCTTCTGTCTTGGCGCAACGTTTATCGCATCGTTTTGTATTAGAGGCGATGAATGAATCTTTACTCGGATTTGTCGCAGTGCTCGCATTCCCAGATAGAATAGCGGCAAGTCGCAGTGCTGCATCGGGACACTATTTGTTAGCAAATGGGCATGGAGCAAGTGTCGATAATCAGCAACCATTAGCTAAGTCACCTTACTTGGCCGTTGTTGATTTAATGAAAACCGGTCAGGGAAGTAGTCAGATTTTTAAGGCGTTGCCGCTGGATATTGAGCTGCTTTCGACAACAGCACCGCAATTAATTGATGAACTCTCTGTAGTGGATTGGGATGATCAGAAAGGTCGCTTAGTTGCCAGTGAACAACGAAAAATTGGCGCGATTGTTTTGCATCACAAAGAGATTCCCGTTCCAGAAAAAGCGGATGTTGAAGCTGCGCTGCTTGGCTATGTTAAGCGTAAAGGTTTAGCTGCGTTAGACTGGAACTCTGACGCGCAAGCGCTTTGTACGCGCGTCATATGTGCTTCGGATTGGCTCCCTGATGAAGGTTGGCCGGATATGTCTGAGCAAGCATTGTTCGACGAGCTTGAGACGTGGTTATTACCCTTCATGACTGGCATCAAGAATGCTAAACAACTTAAGAAGTTGGATGTAATGGCCGCATTACAAGCCCGCTTAGGTTGGGATAAACAACAACGACTCAATGAGTGGCTTCCGACGCATTTGGTAGTTGCCTCTGGCGGAAGAAAGAAAATACATTACCAAGTTGGTGAAGCTCCGACGTTGTCTGTGAAGCTGCAAGAAATGTTTGGCGAAAAGTCGTCACCTACTATTGCGCTAGGGAAACAAGCGATTGTGTTAGAACTGTTATCTCCAGCTCAACGTCCGTTGCAGATAACCAGAGACTTGGCGGCATTTTGGCAAGGTGCCTACAAAGAAGTACAGAAAGAGATGAAGGGGCGTTACCCGAAACATCCTTGGCCTGATGACCCAATGAATCATCAGGCAACGAGTAAAACTAAAAGACAATTGAATTCATGACAGTAACGAAAAAGTTGGCACCTAGTGGTAAAAAGCCAGCACCAAGAAAGACCACCACAAAATCGGCTCCTAAATCGAAAGCCAAAAGCAGCAAACCTAAGCGTAAACCGAGCCGGAAAAAAGCGAAACAAGGGTGGGGGAAACGTCTGCTCTCAATCGGTTGGAAACTAGCTCTGGTTGGCGTGGTCGCCCTTGGCGCGGTGTTTTACTATCTCGATCAAGTGGTTAAAGAGCGCTTTGAAGGTAATTTATTCGAGTTGCCAACAGTGGTTTATGCTCGTGTGCTCAATCTGTCTGTCGGCGACAATATTACGATAGCTCAGTTACGTAATGAACTGGACGTATTAAACTATCGTAAGGTATCTCAACCGCGCCATCCAGGAGAGTACTCCTCGTCTTCCACCAAGATAGAACTGATTCGTCGTCCCTTCGAATTTGCCGACGGTCCAGAACCCGATCGTCATGTGATGTTGTATTTTAACGATGGGTCATTGTCTCGAATTCAGTCGTTGGAAAAGAAAGGCGATCTTGGCTTTCTAAGAATTGAACCTAAGATGCTAGGGATGCTCGAGAAAAAAGCCGATGAACAACGCTTGTTTTTAAGGCGTGATCAATTTCCAGAAATCATGATCGACGCGTTATTAGCAACGGAAGATCGTGATTTTTACCAACATGATGGCATCTCCCCTACTGCCATAGCTCGTGCGTTTTTTGCTAACATTCGTGCTGGCCGCACGGTACAAGGGGGCAGTACGTTAACACAACAGTTGGCTAAAAACCTGTTCCTCACCAGTGATAGAACCTTATGGCGTAAAGTAAGAGAAGTGTTTATCGCACTCATTCTTGACTATCGCTATAGCAAAGACCAAATCTTAGAAGCATATTTAAATGAAGTTTACCTTGGCCAAAGCCGCGGTGAGGCTATTCATGGTTTTGGGCTAGCGTCTCGTTTGTATTTTGGTCAGCCATTACAAGAGTTGAGAATTGACCAGCTTGCGTTATTGGTGGGCATGGTAAAAGGACCATCGTACTACAACCCTATTCGTCATCCAGAGCGAGCTAAGCAGCGCAGAGACTTAGTGCTGCGTTTAATGATGGATCAGAACATGCTGACCGGACGTGAGTTTGAAATGGCAGCCTCTCGTGATCTCGACTTGCAGAACAATCCACAAATTGCGAGCCGCCAACCAGCGTATTTTCAGCAGCTTAACCGTGAGCTGAATAGCAAGCTAGGCGATAAGCTACGTGGTGGCAAAGGCATTCGAATCTACACATCTCTGGATCCTGTTTCACAGGACAAGTTAGAAAAGGCCATTGCTAAGCGGGTACCTCAGTTAGAGAAAACATCCGGTAAAGGTCTTGAAGCGGCTGCCGTCGCGGTGGACAGAAATACTGGCGAGATCCGCGCTATGGTAGGCGGTAAGCGTACTGGTTACAGTGGTTTCAACCGAGCGTTGAATGCGAGTAGGCCAATTGGTTCGTTAGTCAAGCCTGCGGTCTATCTTACTGCGTTGGAACAACCGCAGAGCTATGATTTGGCATCGACACTTCAAGACACTCCGATAACTTTGAAAGGCAGTCAAGGTAATGTTTGGCAGCCACGAAACTACGACCGTAAGTTCCGTGGTGATGTGCCGCTCTATCAAGCGCTTGCAAAATCTCTTAATGTCCCGACTGTGCGCTTAGGTATGTCTCTCGGTATTAAACCGGTTTCTGAGACATTAGTGCGCTTAGGTGTAGATGCGAATGAGATCAGGCCTGTTCCATCCATGTTCCTTGGTTCGCTATCGTTGACGCCGTATCAAGTGGCTCAGATGTTCCAAACTATCGCCAACTCTGGACGACAAGCCGAGCTATCGGCTTTACGCTCAGTCGTTACTGTGGACGGAGAGGTGCTCTATCGATCTCTACCTAAAGCGCAGCAGAAGGTCCCTCAACAAGCTGCATGGCTTACCACCTTTGCGATGAAAAAAGGGGTAGCTGAAGGAACGGGACGTTACCTGAATAGTCAGTTTGCATGGGCAGCACTGGCAGGAAAAACGGGTACCAGTAATGATACTCGTGATAGTTGGTTTGTTGGTGTTGATGGACGAGAAGTGACGACAATTTGGGTTGGGCGTGACGATAACAAGTCGACTAAACTCACAGGTTCAAGCGGTGCATTGCGAGTGTATTCAGACTATTTGAAAGCTCGAATTCCAGAGAAGTTAACATTGCCTTGGCCTAAAAACATCAGCATGATTGGTTTCTCTAAGCAGCGCAGTGGTGCACTGGAGCTTGATTGCGGTAGCCAATTTGAATTACCCGTCTGGGATGAAGGTGGAAAACTGAAAGCTTCCTGTGACAACCAACCCAAACAGTGGATAAAAAACCTATTTGACTGGTGATTTCAACTACGTTTAATTATGAAGAGAATTTGCTAATTACCTGATATATTGGATTAACCATAGTAAAAAGTGCTTTTAGGGATGAATGTGAAACGCCTGATTCAGTGGCTAGTAGCCGTCGCTCTCCTGTCCAGCAGTGGACGGGTGTTAGCAACCGAAAATACCGATAACAACGCAAAGGAACTTGACCGTCCTAAAATAGGATTGGTTCTGGCAGGTGGCGGCGCGAAAGGGGCTGCACACATCGGTGTTCTAAAAGCACTAGAAGAAATGCAGATTCCTGTTGATATCATCACGGGCACGAGCATGGGGGCCTATGTGGGTGGCCTTTATGCGACCGGAATGAGCGCTGACGAGATTGAAAGCTTCATCTATACCGTGGATTGGAATAATGGATATCGCGACCGCGTCAGCCGCAGTCAACGCAGGGTTCGCGATAAGGAGTCGGAAGATCGCTACCAAATCCGCACCGATATCGGTTTACATTTTGGATCGATAGAAGCCCCAAAAGGGGTGGTACAAGGCCAGAATATGTTACGCATTCTGCGCAAAACTACGGGCAACCTTCCTGAGTTCAAATCGTTTGATGATTTGGCCATTCCTTATCGTTCGGTGGCGACGGATATACTAAAACTTGAGCCTGTTGTACTGGATAAAGGTTATCTAGTGGACGCAATGATGGCGAGTATGTCGGTGCCGGGCGCACTACCTCCTTATGAGCTAGATGGCTATTTACTGGTTGATGGTGGGGTGACCAATAACATGCCTGTCGAGCTGGCGAAGCAAATGGGTGCGGATATTATCATCGCGGTTGATATCAGTAGTGATTACAAAACCCGAGAGGATTTCAGTAGCTTCTTAACTGTTGGCGAGCAGCTATCCAATTATTTGGTACGCCGCAGTACAGAAGAGCAAATGCAAGCTCTGGATGACAACGACATCTTAATGCATCCAGATGTGGGACAGATCGCTACCACCGATTTTTCAGCGATGCCGAAAGCGTATGACTTAGGGTATCAAGCGGCTTATCGTAATGAGAAACAGCTTAAAGCTCTGACCGTAAACAGTGCTAAGTTTCAGCAT
Source organism: Vibrio sp. McD22-P3 (assembly GCF_021568915.1). Lineage (NCBI taxonomy): Bacteria > Pseudomonadati > Pseudomonadota > Gammaproteobacteria > Vibrionales > Vibrionaceae > Vibrio > Vibrio sp. McD22-P3. Next base: position 112,417 of record NZ_JAKGTN010000009.1, on the reverse strand, counting down.
TACATCGATGCCAAACAGTTAGCACGCAAAAAGTTGGTGTACGGTGATGAGAACGTAGTCGATAAGATAGTGATCAATAACCAGAGTCACTACAGTGATGAGTTAATCAAAAGCCGTCTGGGGCTGGAAGCGGGTGAGATTCTAGAAACCGATGAGATAGAGAAGCATATCGAGGAGCTCTATGCGCTCGATCGTTTTGAATTGATCACATACCGTTACGATGATAAAGGCGATGAAACAGATCTTGTTGTCGATGTAAAAGAGAAATCTTGGGGTCCAAATTATATGGACTTTCGTTTCTACCTTGAAGAAGACTTCAATGCGAACAGCTTCTATTCGATCGGTGTTACCACTAACTTTACCGACTTGAACGATCGCGGGGCAGAGCTGAGAGTGAACGCGGACTTTGGTACTGACAAGCGAGTGGAAGCAGAGGTCTACTCGCCATTCATGTTCAATCAAGACTTTTTCTTGTTAGGTGGCCTTCGCTACAACAGCGACAAGCGAAATGTGCTCTGTCAATTAAACTCTAGCGGGGATGGTTGCATGGAGCCAGCTCTTGAAGGCAATGCTGATTTTATTCCAGTATCGTATCGCGAGTGGGAAGGAGAGTTTGCGGTTGGTTATCAACCAGCGCTATGGCAAGAAGTGAAAATTGGTGCAAGGTATACGACTGGTGAATCGTATGTATCACCTTTACCTTCTGCTGGTACGTTTGATTTTGATCGTCGAGGTATTTTTGCCAACTACAAACTGGACACGTTAGATGATTATAGTTTGCCGACAAAAGGCTGGTTGGTGAATTTAGAGTATTTGCTATCGAGAGACAGTGGCGACCAAAACATCCAAACTGAACCTTCAGAATTTTCTGATAACGCCTACGAAATTAGCATTGCTACTAAATATGCAAAAACCTTTAATCGTAATACCTTAGTCGGCTCGTTCGATTACGAAATGATCGAGACGGAAAACGACTCATTGCCAGTGAGCCCAAGAGAACTTGGTGGCTTTTTGAATATGTCGGGTATTCCTCGTAACAGTTTGATTGGCCAGAACAAACTCTATGGTAGTCTCGTGTATCGCTATCGCTGGTTCGATAACGACTTTGGCATGTTTCAATCCCCAGTTTACTTAGGAGCAAGTGCTGAGTATGGCGGTGTCTGGGATGGCGACCGTTCGTTGTCTAATGCGCCACTGTATCTGGCAGGGTCGGTCTTTGCTGGCATAGACTCTCCTGTCGGGCCTATTATGCTGTCTTATGGTCAAGTAGAAACAGGGTTGCGCTCGTTCTATTTGATTATTGGAGCTGCTTATTAAACGTCATTATCACTCCAGATTATGTTGAATATAAATACTCTAAATGAAGGGTAGTATTGCAGCGACCTGCTGCAACTTTAGTCGCAAAATGCTTGTTTTTACTCAAACTTGCAATGTTGGTCAAAATGATAAGATTTTAATCTAACGTTAAATTTGCTATCCTTCGCCCCACAGTTTGGCCTCTCTGGCACTGCTGATTCAGTTACTTGATGACGAGATAAGGCGAGGGAGAGCCAAGTTTCCAAGGATGTCCACTCCTAATTCTAATTATTAAGGAGGGACCGCAATGAGAGGAAAAAGTCGTGCTTGAAGCCTACCGTAAACACGTCGAAGAGCGTGCTGCCGAAGGAGTTGTCCCAAGACCCCTGGATGCCGAACAAGTTGCTGGACTTGTTGAGCTATTAAAGAACCCACCTCAGGGTGAAGAAGAGTTTATTCTAGACCTCCTCGAGAACCGTATTCCACCTGGTGTTGATGAAGCTGCTTATGTTAAAGCAGGTTTTCTGACGGCTGTAACTAAGGGCGAAGTAGAATCGCCACTAGTGAGCCGTGAAAAAGCAGCTGAACTCCTAGGCACCATGCAAGGTGGTTATAACATTGAATCACTGATTGCCTTGCTTGACGATGCAGCGCTAGCGCCAATTGCCGTTAAAGCACTGTCTCATACGCTACTGATGTTTGACGCTTTCTATGATGTTGAAGAGAAAGCAAAAGCAGGCAATGCTTACGCGAAACAAGTCCTAACCTCTTGGGCAGAGGCAGAATGGTTCCTGTCTAAACCAGAGCTACAAGAGAAAATTACGTTGACAGTATTCAAGGTGACGGGTGAAACCAACACTGATGATCTGTCACCTGCACCTGATGCATGGTCTCGTCCAGATATTCCAGTACACGCCTTAGCGATGTTGAAAAATGTACGCGATGGCATTGAACCGGATCAACCAGGTTCAATCGGTCCAATCAAACAAATTGAAGCACTTAAAGGCAAAGGGCATCAACTTGTTTATGTAGGTGACGTGGTAGGTACAGGTTCTTCTCGTAAATCAGCAACCAACTCCGTGTTGTGGTTTATGGGTGATGACATTCCAAACGTACCAAATAAGCGTGCTGGTGGTTATGTATTGGGTGGCAAGATTGCGCCAATCTTCTTCAACACAATGGAAGATGCAGGGGCACTGCCAATCGAAGTGGATGTAACTAAGCTGAACATGGGTGACGTGATTGACGTGTATCCATACCAAGGCAAAGTATGTAACCACGACTCAGGTGAAACCCTAGCAGAGTTTGCACTAAAAACAGACGTACTGATTGATGAAGTTCGTGCTGGTGGTCGTATTCCACTTATCATTGGTCGTGGTCTAACAGACCGTGCTCGCCAATCTCTAGGCCTTGAGCCGTCAGAAGTTTTCCGCCGCCCAGTAGCTGTTGAAGAGTCAGATGCTGGCTATACATTGGCTCAGAAGATGGTTGGTAAAGCCTGTGGCGTTGAAGGTGTTCGTCCGGGGACTTACTGTGAGCCGAAGATGACGACGGTTGGTTCTCAAGATACGACAGGCCCAATGACGCGTGATGAACTGAAAGACTTAGCATGTCTGGGCTTCTCTGCAGACCTAGTAATGCAGTCATTCTGTCACACCTCAGCGTATCCAAAACCAGTCGATGTGAATACTCATCATACACTGCCTGATTTCATCATGAACCGTGCCGGTGTTTCACTGCGTCCAGGTGATGGTGTTATCCACTCTTGGTTAAACCGTATGCTTCTACCTGATACCGTTGGTACAGGTGGTGATTCACATACTCGTTTCCCTCTTGGTATTTCTTTCCCAGCAGGTTCTGGCCTGGTCGCGTTTGCTGCGGCAACCGGTGTTATGCCTCTTGATATGCCAGAATCTATCCTTGTTCGCTTTAAAGGTGAAATGCAGCCAGGCATCACACTTCGTGATCTTGTTCATGCGATTCCTTACTATGCGATTCAGCAAGGTCTATTGACGGTTGAGAAAGCCGGTAAGATCAACGAGTTCTCTGGTCGTATCCTAGAGATTGAGGGCGTTGAACATCTAACTGTTGAACAAGCATTCGAACTTTCTGATGCTTCGGCTGAGCGTAGTGCTGCAGGTTGTACTGTTAAACTGTCTCAAGAGTCCATCGAAGAGTACTTGAACTCAAACATCACTATGCTTAAGTGGATGATTTCAGAGGGCTATGGTGACCGTCGTACTATCGAACGTCGTATTGTTGCAATGCAAGAGTGGCTGGCTAACCCAGAACTAATGCAAGCGGATAGCGATGCAGAATACGCTCATGTTATCGAGATTGATCTTGCAGACGTGACGCAGCCAATCCTTTGTGCACCAAATGACCCAGATGATGCTCGTCTACTTTCTGAGGTGCAAGGGACAGAAATCAACGAAGTCTTCATTGGTTCTTGTATGACTAACATTGGTCACTTCCGCGCTGCTGGTAAGTTGCTTGATAAATACAATGGTCAACTAGATACTCGTTTATGGATTGCTCCACCAACGAAAATGGACCGTGACCAGCTAACGGAAGAAGGCTACTACGGTATCTTTGGTCGCGCTGGGGTTCGTATCGAAACACCGGGATGTTCTTTGTGTATGGGTAACCAAGCGCGTGTTGCTGACGAAGCGACAGTTATGTCTACGTCGACTCGTAACTTCCCGAACCGTCTTGGTACTGGTGCTAATGTATACCTTGCGTCAGCTGAACTTTCTTCAGTCGGTGCAATCCTAGGTAAGATTCCAACGAAAGAAGAATACCTAGAGTACATGAAGCAGATTGACCCAACGGCAGCAGATACATACCGCTATCTAAACTTCCACCGTATGGGCCAGTACACAGAGAAAGCAGACACAGTCATCTTTCAAGAGCCTGCTTAATGGTGAATTATAGAGCTTGCTAAGAGCTCTATACTGAATAAAAAAACGGCCACTTTGAGTGGCCGTTTTTTTATGCGCTGAGTTAGTGATTTGCTCTAGTCTAATTGGTCAGCAACTTTTGCAGCTTGTCGCGCAGAGCAATAATATGGTCACGCTCTGGGCTTTGACGGTGACAATGGTCGAGTATGTATTCTACTGAGCTGAGTACTGTGCGCCAACGAGGTGTTTTAGGTAAAGTCTCTACGCGCAAATACTTATCCAATGTGCGCGTTTGCAAGGTACTGCGGTCCAAGTAAACACGCCACAAGCCACTTTGTTCAGCAAAGGCAAATTTGCTTTGTCCGGTAACACTTTCCCAATACTCCAGCGCATTGGTCATGGTATCTACCAATAACTCGCGCATCAATTCAGGACGAGACTTCTCTTCATCGACGGCTTTATCCGCTAATTGAGTAAATTCTCCGCCCAGCTCTTTGAGTTCCAGCAGTTTCGCCTTATCACCTTCAATCGCATATCGAGATAACGCATCAATAGCGGTTTCTAGGTTCTTCACGCGCGTTTGATCTAGGGACTGCCCTTGTTCGAATATGTAAATGCTCTTTAACCCCGAACCTTCAGGTAAGGTGAGAATATCGGTGTTTATATGTTGGCGTACATCATCGACAAAAATATCGATATCGCCGCAATAATGCTCCTGAGACAAGTGAATAAATTTAGGCGCAATTAGCTCTTCAACATTGGAGCGTTTGAGCTGTTCAACACTGCGTTTAAACATACGTCCGGCACTTTGGTTAGCAAACTGTACCTTGAGGTCTTCTCGGATGCATAGAATCGCTTCCGGCGCACTATCGAGTTGCTCGATCAAACGCCCTTGTGTTTCTAACAAACTTGCTTCAACCAACGCACGTTGCTTGATTTCATACTTGAGAAGTTGATTTTCGGCGCGTCTCTCTTCAGCTTTGCTTGCTTGAAGGTGAGCGGCGATACGTGCCGCTAGCTCCGGCTTACTGAACGGTTTTGCAAGGTAGTCATTGGCACCGAGCTCAAAACCACGAACTCTGTCTTCTGATTGATTCAAAGCAGTGAGCATAATGATAGGCAGCGCGGCATGATCGTATTGTTCACGAATGGTTTCACACACTTCAAAGCCACTCATTCCAGGCATCATAATATCGAGTAGCAGTAAGTCTGGTTTTTCATGCTCAATGATATCCAGTGTTTCTAAGCCATCTTTGGCCAATTTCACTTGATAGCCTTCTAGTCTTAAAAAGCTCTCTAGGATACGTAAATTCACTGGCTCATCATCCGCGACAAGCAACACTGGTCCATCAGGATTCTCTGGAAGGACTTCCTCTTCTTCGAGATTGATCTCAGTTGGCTCGGCGATATGAAAGTGACTATTTTGTCCTAATTGAGACATATGCTCTATTTCTTCCTGTGTCGCTAAAGGAAGGGTGAAGCTGAACGTGGTGCCAACATGAGGCTGACTACTGACATAAAGAGAACCGCCCATTAACTCAATAAGCTGTCGACTTATCGATAAGCCAAGCCCTGCACCTTGGCGGTAATGACCTGAATCATGGCCTGCTTGAACCAACGGCTCGAAAATATGTTCAAGCTGTTGAGCAGGAATCCCTTGGCCGGTATCCACAACTTGCACTCGAATATGATCATCCATGGCGGTGGCCGATAATACGATCTTACCTTCATTGGTGTATTTGATGGCATTGCCTACAAGGTTATAAAGTACCTGTTCTAAGCGCTGTGGGTCGGCTGAGACATAAGGCAATGGTTCGAGGACTTGATTGATAATTCGAATCTTCTTTTCACCAAGCAAGTGATGTGACAGCTCCAAGACCAGCTGTGTTGCACCGGTTAAGCTGATAGCAGAACGTTCAATATCTAAGTTGCCGTAACGCATCTTGTGATAATCGAGAAGATCGTCCACCAATCCAGCAAGGCGCTGGCCACTGTTAACAATGATATCAAGCTGATACTTATGGTTGGCGCCAATTGGTCCATTGGCACCAGAGATCATTGCCTCTGCAATCCCAATCATGCCGTGAAGTGGAGTGCGAAGTTCGTGAGAAGTGGTTGCAAGGAATTCATCTTTCAGCTTGTTTGCTAGCTGTAATTCTTCATTTTGCTTTTTAATCGTGACTAGATTCTGTTCTAGCTCTTGGTTCTGACTCTTAATGAGCTCGATCTTCTCTTTTATTGAGCGCCTCATACGCTCGAAACTCAGAGCCAATCGGCCAATCTCATCTTTACGGTCTGCGCTAATAATCGAAGGTTCTAAGTCTCCACCAGAGGCTCTTTCGGCTGCCCAAGTAAGCTTAAGCAGTGGAGAAGTAATGAAGTTAGAAAGGTAGTGTGAAGCAATGACAACCAGTACAATCGCGGTCAGCATTGCAATAACAAACAGTTTTTCTAGTTGCTTAACGCTAGCAAAAGCGATGGCCTCTGGTGTTTCGGCAACCAGTGCCCAATTGGTTTCATTGAGTTGAATAGGAGTGAATGCCGCAAAGTAGTCTTCGCCTTTGGCATTGGTGTAGCTACCCACCATGGTGAGACCCGATAAGGCTTGTGAGATAACTTCGTTGCTGTTGTCTATGGTGTCTTGTTCAAGCCCAAGTATCTTGGCGGCATGGTCACTACCGACCAGCAGCAGCTTAATATCATCTGGTTTGCCGTCAGTGATGAGTTTAGTGATTCCTTTGATGGGAAGCCTGAACATGGCATAACTGTGAAGATAACCTTGCTGGATAATCGGTGCACCAAGCCAAGCGTACTGTTGGTCATCTTGTAGGGCAAAATCGGAAATAACAACCGGGGTGTACTCTTCGTTTTCTTTGCGCTTGTGAGTGACTTCAGATTTCAAACGATCAAAGGTTTCGCCAAGGATCTGAGTTGAAAACTCGCCCGTTTCTAAATTTGTGCCGTAATAGCGATTTTTATAGACGGAGTAGGTGACGTTGCCTGCAAGATCAACCAGTATGATGTCATCAAAATCTGAGCGTTTCAGGTGCTCCATAAACGCCCTATGATAGCGCTTGTGTAGAAGACGGTAGCGCTCACTTCCTACATAACTACTAGAGTCTGGAAGGATTGCGGTTTTTACTTGATTGCCTGAACCTTGAATATAGCGTTCTTGCGCATGTTCTCTTGCTTGTTCTATATCGTCACCGAGGCGCTGAAACGCGTTTACCAGTCCATAGAATCGTCCACCACTGGCATAAGCGAGTTCTGAACGTACGAATCCCATGACTTCAGACTCTTGAGCTTGAAAGTAGTTGATCAACTGCTGTTTTTTAGTATCTCTTATCGATACCAGATGAGAGGTACTTTGATCTTTTAGATCCTGACTGTGTGCGTTGAGAAAGAATAGCGCGATGACCGTCAAGGGTGTAATGCTGAGCACCAAAAAAGCCATCATCAAGGTGTTTTGCAGTCGTTTGAATTTCTGTTTTCGATACAACTTGAACATATTTATCGCTTAGCTCTCGGTATGACGAATTAAGAAAGAGTTAACCTTAGCAATTTAATGACTTTTTTTTCTTTGACAAGTAAGTTGGCGATAAACCGTGTTGAGTAACACAAAAATAACGTATGCAATCAGCTTTGTGGTGTAAGAAAGGGCCTAATGAAGCGAGTTATTTAAATGAATTCAATTGGTTGGTGAAAGGGTTGAGAATACCAACCAATTGGATTCTTTATGACTTATTTTGTTGCGTGATAGATAGCAAACTTACGATTTTTATCGACAGTGTGACAGTGACCAAATTGCTGCTCAATAATAGGGGGGTATTTGAGGAAGCTATTGGCGACAATCATTAACTGCCCTTTGCTATTCATATAGTTAGGTGCGTCAGACAATAAGGTTTCTGTTGCTGAATAACTGGTATCTAAACCAGCGTGAAACGGTGGATTACTGATAATAAAGTCGAGTCCTGGGGTGACATCGGAGTAGACGTCTGACGCAAATACCTGCCCTTCTAAATTATTCGCTAATAGAGTTTGCTTGCTTGATTCAATGGCAAATGCATTGATATCACACATATTGAGTTCAATATCGTTATATTTTAGCCCCATGTAAGCGCCAATAACACCGGCACCACAACCAAAGTCGAGCACTTTACCTTTCAGTTCAGGTAGGTTGTTCAGGAGCAACTGACTACCACCATCAAATTCACCGTGACTGAAGACGCCTGGCAGGCTTTTAACTGTGATGGGTAATCCATTGAGCTCTACGTGGTAGCTTTTAAACCAGTTTTCAAGCTCAAATGACTCAGGCGCTGATTGACACATGCCCCAGTAAAAAGAGCAACGTCGAGCTGAGTCATATTTGTTCATTAGTCCGTAAGGCTTGAACATTTTTTCGATGCTCTTTACACCAGAGCGATTTTCACCGACAACAGCAATTTCAGTGTCGTTGCCAAGTTTTGCTAGTGCCATTTCCAGTAGCATTTGCGCTTCGGCTTTCGCTTTTGGCCAGTAGAGTAAAATCATATCGGCATCAATGTCACTCGGTAATGAAGCGCCGAACAACGTCGTGATTTTACTTGAAGAGCTTAACATGCGGTAGGTGATGTAATTACTGGTAAATACTGTCACCTTGTCGCAATGTTTACTAAGCTCGATAGGGAACTGATCTTCTATTTCGCCGATGACCAATACACGCTTTTGTGCGAAGTATTCGAGTTGCCTTTCCGCGATTTGACTAGGTGCGATGTAGGTTGCCATGACGAGTTATCTCTGGAAGTAAAAAGGGAGGGGATTCTCTCACAAAGCCCTCCCTGAAAAAAGTGTCTAGCTGTTATCTTGTCCGTCTAAGAAGTCTTTAAATTCTTCTTCGTACATATTGAACAGAACCATAGTGATGGCAAAGATAAGAGGGCCGTAAATCAATCCAATTAAGCCAAATAGATGAATACCCCCTAAGAGAGAGAAGAATATCATCAGAGTATTCATACCCGCACTGCCTTGCATTAGCAGCGGGCGCAGCACGTTATCAATAGAGCCGACGACAGCGATGCTCCAGACAGCTAAGAACAAGCCCCATGTGGTATCGCCGGTAATGAGCAAGTAAGCGGTAGCTGGTATCCATATAAGTGCGGTACCTACAACAGGAATAAAGGACGCAAAGCCCATCATTGTGCCCCAAAACAGTCCAGGGAACCCTGCCATCCACATACCAAACCCACCTGCGGCACCTTGAGCTATCGCGGTCAAGAATGATCCCATGACCGCTGATTTCGACACTTTTTCAATCTCATTTAATAGGCGATCTTCTTGACTGCGCGAGAACGGCAGAATATGGCGAATCGCAGCGATGATTTTGTCGTGGTCACGCAATAGGAAAAACAGAACAAACAACATCAAGAAGAAGTTCATCAGGAAGTTTGTTGCGTCACCAAGAATTTTTGCACTAGTCGCAACTAAATTCGAACCTAGCGAAGTCGCAAATTCAGCCGCTTTCTGAGCAATATCTTGTGCGTTAATTGCGTCAAAAGGTAGGTAGTCATTGATAAAAGACAACCCTTTCTTTACCCAAGGGTGGGCGATAACCTCTTGAATACCACCGCCAGTGACCCATTGATACATGTTTTGAGAGAACACGGAACCCTGTTGAACGATAGCACTAAACACCAAAAGTAGAGGCATAACGATAATAAACGTCAATACAATACATGAGAGCAAGGCGACGACGTTCTTGTGCTTCGGCATTTTGCTCTCAATCCACTCATGAATTGGGAACATCAACAGAGAAAGGATGAACGCCATAACAATGGAGTTCATATAGGGTTCAACTAATAAATAACAAGCAAACGCTGCAAACAGAAGGGCAAGGATCAGTACCCAGTGGCTAGCAGTCACATTCATTTTATTTTTCACAACGTTTCCTCAGACCTTCTTAAAGAAGGGGTAATGACTTTATGACAAACACCTACAGACGAGGCGTTTTTACTTAGTTATAGTGGTCATATAATGGACGCAAAATGTTGATCGATCAACGTTAATTACTTTTCATTCATTGGCTTTACGGAGGGGATATGGGGTGTTGTAGCGACGACAAGAAGTGTCAATCGAATAAGCGTCAAAAGCGTGCTATTCCTTGGTTTTCTCTGACCATTGCAGTGCTCATTATTCTGGCGCTGTTTAATTGGCAGGCATAAAAAAGGGCTGATTAATCAGCCCTTAAGATATTTTTCAATGCTTGCTTATGCTTCGCTAGCAATGATGGCGAAACAGCGATCAGCTGCTTCTAATGTCGCATCGATTTCTTTAGAGCCGTGTGCCAACGATGTGAAGCTGGCTTCAAATGCTGATGGGGCTAGGTAAACACCGTGGTCTAGCATTAAGTGGAAGAAGCGTTTGAAACGTTCAACATCACACTTAGCAACCTCTTCATAGCAAGTTATAGTTTCTTGCTCAGTGAAGAAGAAGCCGAACATGCCACCTACTTGGTTCACGACTAGTGGTACACCGTGTTTGTCAGCGAGTTGCTTAAAGCCATCAGCAAGTTGTTTAGTCTTGTTCGCTAGGCGTTTTTCATTGCCTTCTTCAGAAAGTAGCGTCAAACAAGCGTAACCAGCCGCCATCGCAATTGGGTTGCCTGATAGCGTACCTGCTTGATAAACAGGACCTGTCGGTGCAATGTATTGCATCACTTCTTTACGACCACCGAAAGCACCAACTGGCATACCACCACCAATGATTTTACCTAGCGTGGTTAGGTCTGGTTTAATGTTGTAATGTGCCTGTGCGCCACCTTGAGCAACACGGAAACCTGTCATTACTTCATCAAAAATAAGTAGAGCACCTTCCTCATCGCAAACTTGACGTAGACCTTCATGGAAACCCTCCACTGGCGGAATACAGTTCATATTGCCCGCAACAGGCTCAACGATAATACAAGCGATTTCGCCTTTGTTTGCTTCAAACAGAGCCTTAACAGAATCTAGATCGTTGAAACGTGCCGTCAGTGTATATTTAGCAAAGTCAGCTGGTACACCTGGAGAGCTTGGTTGTCCAAGTGTTAGTGCACCGGAACCTGCTTTAACCAATAGACTATCAGCATGACCGTGGTAGCAACCTTCAAATTTAAGAATTTTGTCACGACCAGTGTAGCCACGCGCTAGACGAATCGCACTCATGGTTGCTTCTGTACCAGAACTAACCATGCGCAGTTGTTCCATTGATGGCACCAACTTGCGAACTAATTCCGCCATGTTGATTTCCATTTCAGTTGGTGCACCGAAACTTAATCCACGTTGTGCTGCATCTATCACAGCATCACGAATTGCAGCGTGGTTGTGGCCTAGAATCATAGGACCCCATGAACCTACGTAATCAATGTACGCTTTACCATCAGCATCAAAAATCAATGGACCATCGGCACGTTCGATAAAAATAGGTGAACCACCTACGCCGTTGAAGGCACGAACCGGAGAATTAACACCGCCCGGGATGGTCTGTTGCGCTTTTTCATACAGCTCAGCTGATTTGGTCATGGAAAGTTCCTCTTTGCTTGTTCGGACCAAGTTGAGCAGCATTGTACATCTCCGCACAGATTCTAGTAGTGTTTTGAGCACATTTTCGTAAATTAGCGTTTGAATCTGCTGTAAAGCTAATTTGCTTTTGCGTAATACTTGAACGAAGCAGTCAGGTATTAGATAATCTGGTGCAATAACTTTAAAAATTATATGGAAGGTCTGGTGAGCAACTGGGCCGTCGTTTTTCATCGCAGGGGATATCTGCCCATCATTAGGTTGTGGTAGGGTGTTATTTGCGATTGAGTAGCAAGAGAGGTTCCCGTGAGTGATGTAGCTATTCCTTTAGATTTTTCAGATGCCGCGGCAACGCGTGTACAGACCCTAATTGCAGAAGAAGAAAACCCACAGCTTAAGCTTCGCGTTTATATTACGGGTGGCGGTTGTAGTGGATTCCAATATGGCTTTACGTTTGATGAGAACGTGAACGAAGGTGACACGACTATTGAGAAATGTGGTGTAACTCTAGTGGTTGATCCAATGAGCCTGCAGTATTTAGTTGGTGGTGTGGTTGATTATACTGAGGGACTAGAAGGTTCTCGTTTCTTCGTGAATAACCCAAATGCGACCACAACCTGTGGCTGTGGCGCATCTTTTAGCGTATAGCAAATAAAAAGGCGAACCATGTGTTCGCCTTTTTTGATCTCGCTTTTAACATTGTGAAAAATTCCCCATTAAGAGCAGATTAGGAGAGAAGTTTAGTTGTCTATTTCTCTAGGCTGAGTAAAGTAGTTCAGTCATCACATTAAACATAGGATGTCGTTTAATGTTTGATTGCTAATAATTTTTTAGAACTAGTTGCCTTAGAGCAACGTATCTAACCGTTAGCGTCAAAAACACAATTATAAGGAAATGATTATGCCAATCAGTCAATCTGGCAGTTTTTTTTCGAAACGTCCTTGGCTTATTTCTCTGCTCTGTATCTTTATACTTAGTGTGTGGTTAGGTTTAGGTGTGTTAAAAGCTGAAGAAAATCAATCTACCGCACCTTCCGATGACCCTGCGCCTTTAGCTCGTGTTGTTTATCAAACCTTTAATGCTCAACAAGTCGAGAAGAAAATCGATCTCTACGGCCGAACAGCGCCAGATCGTACCGCGAAATTGGGTGCTGAGATTGCAGGTAAGATCACTAAACTGAATGTACGAAAAGGTGACTCAGTTAAAGCAGGTCAGTCAATCGCTCAAATCGATCTCGGTGATTTGCAGATACGCTTAGAGCGTGCTCAAGCGATGCTAAATGTCAGACAGCAAGAATTCAATGCCTCTAAATCTTTAAAAAGCAAAGGACTTCAAGGAGAGGTAGCTTACTCAACCGCTGCCGCAAATTTAACTGAAGCGAAAGCTATGGTGAGTGCGGCGAAATTGGCATTACGCAATACATCAGTCAAAGCTCCATTTACCGGTATTGTCGACCATCTATATATCGAACTTGGTGATTTTGTTTCGGTTGGTGACCCTGTGGCGACGCTGATTGATTTAGAAACGTTGATCATCGAAGCGGATGTTAGCGAGAGACATATTCAGCAATTGGTCACTAGCCAGCCATCGCAAATCCGCTTTATTAACGGTGATGAAGTGACTGGAAAGTTGCGCTATATCTCTCGAGTTTCTTCCGAATCGACGAATACTTTCCCGATTGAAATCGAAGTACCAAATCCTAATCAACGTATTCCGGCTGGTATCAGTGCTGAGGTTGAACTTGCGTTAGATGAGCAATTAGCGATTAAGATTACGCCTGCAATGCTGGCGCTAGATGAAAGTGGCAACCTAGGGGTGAAAACTCTCAAGGAAAATCGAGTCGCCTTTATACCGATTCAGCTTGTTAAAGCTGAGCAAGATGGCGTTTGGCTGACCGGACTGGGCAAGCAAGTTGACATTATTGTGCTCGGACAGGGGTTTGTTCGTGATGGCGACAACGTTGAAGCCATCAGTGTTGACCAAGCCAATCAAATTGCCCAGCAGCAAGAGCAATAAGGAGCTGCTATGTTTGCATTAATTGATGCGGCGCTGTCTCGCTCCAGAACCATGTTGAGTTTACTGGTTCTAATTTTGATTGCTGGTATTGCGACTTATAACTCGATACCAAAAGAGTCGAGCCCCGACATTACCATTCCAATCATTTATGTTTCTGTTAGCCACCAAGGTATTTCTCCTACTGACAGTGAACGATTGTTAGTCCGTCCCCTTGAAAAAGAGATGCGCTCCGTAGAGGGAGTGAAAGAGATGACGGCGACGGCTTCAGAAGGGCATGGCTCAGTGACGTTGGAATTTAACGTCGGTGTCGATCTAGCCAAAGCAATGGCCGATGTCAGAGATGCGGTAGATTTAGCGAAGCCTAAGCTACCTGATGGCAGTGATGAGCCGACGGTAAACGAAGTAACCCTTGCCTCTGAGCAACCTGTGTTATCAGTCGTTCTTTACGGTACTGTTCCAGAGCGCACAATTGTTCAACTCGCTCGCCAATTGCGGGATAAGTTGGAGAGCTATAGGCAGATCCTTGAAGTGGATATCGCGGGTGACCGTGAAGACATCGTTGAAATCGTTGTCGATCCATTGTTGATGGAAAGCTATGGCTTAGATCAGGGCGATATCTACAATTTAATCGCATTGAACAATAAGGTGGTGGCTGCGGGTTTTGTCGATACTGGATATGGACGTTTTTCCGTTAAAGTTCCTTCCGTATTTGATAGCTTGAAAGATGTATTAGAGCTACCGGTTAAGGTCGATGGCAAACAGGTGATTACTTTTGGTGATGTGGCGACAGTGCGCCGCGCATTTAGGGATCCTGACAGCTTTGCTCGTTTAGATGGTCGCTCGGCAGTGGTACTCGATGTCAAAAAGCGCTCGGGTGAGAACATTATTGAAACGGTAGATCTCGTTAAAGAGGTATTACGCCAAGCGCAAATGCTACCGGAGTGGCCAAATAACCTTTTGGTGAAATTCACCAAAGATGAATCGAAAGACGTAAAGATCATGCTTAATGATCTCCAAAACAATATTCTTTCGGCCATCATTTTAGTAGTGATCGTCATTATTGCTATTCTTGGTGTACGCACGGCCTTGTTGGTAGGGATATCAATTCCCGGCTCTTTCCTAACGGGCTTATTGGTGCTCTCAGTATTTGGTTTAACGGTCAATATTATCGTGCTGTTCTCACTAATCATGGCTGTGGGGATGCTGGTTGATGGGGCCATTGTTGTAACGGAGTTTGCTGACCGTCGAATGCAAGAGGGTACCCCTCGTAAACAAGCTTATCGTGACGCGGCAAGGCGAATGGCTTGGCCAATTACAGCCTCAACGGCCACTACGCTAGCAGCTTTTGCGCCGCTATTATTCTGGCCGGACACCACCGGCGAATTTATGAAATTCCTACCGTTGACTCTTATCGCAACCCTCACTGCATCGCTTGTCATGGCACTGTTGTTTGTACCTGTGATCGGTGGTTTGATTGGCAAGCCTCAGTATGTTTCACAGAAGCGCCAGCAACAGATGATTGCGTTACATAACGGTGAATTTGATCAAGCAACCGGTATCACTAAGCTCTATTACCACACACTAGATATTGCCATCGGTCACCCATTGAAAATACTGTTGTTGGCGATTTTGATGGCGATAGGGGTCGGGTTCGCCTACAACAAAGCGGGTCTAGGTGCCGAGTTCTTCCCTGAGGTAGATCCTCCTTACTTCAATGTAAAAGTGCGTTCTCACGGTGACTTATCGATCAAGGAGAAAGATGAAGTGATGAGAGTGGTGGAACAGGTAATGTTTAACCACAAAGAATTTGAGAGCGTCTATACCAAAACCGGTGGTAAGGATGAAATTGGTACGATTCAGATCACTCCGGTTGATTGGCAAGATCGTCGCCGTGTGAATGTTATTATCGAAGACCTAAAGCAGACCACGGATCAGTTTGCTGGTGTCGAAATCGAGTACAAATTCCCAGATGCTGGACCGCCTGTTGAACACGATCTAGAAATTGAGCTCTCAGCGCGTTTCCCAGAAAAGCTCGATGAAGCCGCTAAAATGATACGTCGCTGGGCTGATGGTAACTCTAAGCTGACCAATATCAGTGATACCTCGAATAAGCCGGGTATTGATTGGCAAATTGATATCAGTCGCGATGATGCATCACGGTTTGCTGCAGATGCGACTTTGGTTGGAAATACGGTACAGTTTGTCACTAATGGATTGAAAATTGGCGACTATTTGCCTGACGACTCGACGGAGGAGGTGGATATTCTCGTTCGATTCCCAAGTGACAAACGAGATATTGGCCGATTTGATGAGCTCCGTATCAAAACCCCAGCGGGATTGGTGCCTATTACCAACTTTGCAGAGATAACCCCTCAGCCTAAACAAGATACGATCAACCGTTTAGATGGCGTTCGTATTATTAGTGTTAAGGCTGATATGGCTGAAGGGTATAACCTCGCGGTCGAACTGCCAGGGTTTCAGCAGCAACTGAGTAATATCGATTTACCAGCCGGTATCGATTATAGAATTCGTGGTCAAAACGAAGAACAGAAGAACTCATCTGAATTCCTGCAAAGTGCGTTTTTGGTTGCATTAGCGGTGATGGCATTGATTCTGATAACTCAGTTTAATAGTTTCTATCAAGCCTTCCTTATCTTAAGTGCCGTTATATTCTCGACAGTGGGGGTATTTGCAGGTCTGCTTATTTTCCAGCGACCATTTGGCATTATCATGTCGGGAATTGGGGTTATCGCTTTAGCTGGGATCGTCGTGAACAATAACATCGTGCTTATCGACACATATAACCAACTGCTAAAACGAGGATTAGACAAGCGAGATGCCATATTGAGAACCGGAGTGCAGCGTTTGCGTCCCGTCTTATTGACTACAGTAACGACCATACTTGGCCTTATGCCAATGGTGCTGGAGATGAATGTCGACATCATTAACCAAAAAATAGAGTTTGGGGCTCCGAGCACTCAGTGGTGGTCGCAGTTAGCAACAGCTATCGCTGGTGGTTTGGCATTCGCGACAGTATTGACATTAGTATTAACTCCTTGTTTGTTAATGTTGGGCAAGCGAGAGGAGAAGCAATCTAAACCATCCATTTTCAAGCGTTGGCGCTTTAGTAAGAGAAAGCCTCCAGCAAAAGCGGCTTAAAAACATAGAGCCTTCAAATTTGAAAGCCTCCTTTGGGAGGCTTTTGTTATTTCTGCGGATAGCTTTGTTGCGAATTATCCAACTCAACGATAGGTTTGCGCGGTTTTTGGGGCTATTTGAAAGAATTTAATACTGAATTTTCATTGATGTCCTTGTTGATCGTTTGGCTGGTGGTTGAAGCTTGTAACAAATGTTTGCAAAACGACTCATAAAAAGTGGAGTGTGTTTTTTGAGAACTTGATAGGGTTAGATCTTGTGCTAAGAAAGAGTTAAAGTTGTTGCGTAAACGAATGGCTTGTTATGACAAGCTAGGCGTGACATAGCCGAAAGTGAGTAATTTCGATTTAGGCTACGAATAAGACCTAACTATGTAATGCCAGCTCAGCAATAACCAAATTGCTGCGATAACTGGTAAGGAGACAATATGGCAGATTCAACCCCAGAAATGCTATCTGGTGCAGAGATGATCGTACAATCTTTGATTGACGAAGGTGTTCAACAAATCTTTGGCTACCCAGGTGGTTCCGTTCTCGATATCTACGATGCGCTGCATGAAAAGCGCGAAAACATTCAACACGTACTCGTTCGTCACGAACAAGCTGCGACTCATATGGCTGATGGCTACGCACGTGCAACCGGTAAACCTGGTGTTGTATTAGTGTGTTCTGGTCCTGGTGCAACTAATACGATTACTGGTATTGCAACCGCATACATGGACTCTATCCCTATGGTTGTTATCTCTGGTAACGTACCAAATAACCTGATTGGTAATGACGCATTCCAAGAATGTGACATGGTGGGTGTATCACGTCCTGTGGTCAAACACAGCTTTCTAGTACAACGTGCAGAAGATGTACCCGAAACATTAAAGAAAGCGTTCTATATCGCCTCTTCTGGTCGTCCAGGTCCAGTTGTTGTTGATGTTCCAAAAGATGTTATGAATCCGCAAATTAAGTTTCCTTACGAGTATCCGGAAACGATTAAGATGCGTTCTTACAACCCGACAATGACGGGCCATAAAGGACAAATCAAAAAAGCACTAAAAGCGATTCTAGAAGCGAAGAAACCAGTGCTTTATGTCGGTGGTGGTGCGGTAATGTCAGAAGCCGACCAGCATATTATTAAGCTAGCTGAAACGCTTAACTTACCTGTTATTAGTACTTTGATGGGGCTAGGCGCGTTCCCTGGTACTCACAAAAATGCACTAGGTATGCTGGGTATGCACGGCACCTACGAAGCGAACTTGGCAATGCATAATGCTGATCTGATTTTTGGTGTAGGTGTACGTTTTGACGATCGTACAACTAACAACCTTGATAAGTACTGCCCTAATGCCAAAGTGGTTCACATCGATATCGATCCATCGTCGATTTCTAAAAACGTTCGTGCTGACCTGCCGATTGTTGGCTCTGCAGATGTGGTGCTTGAGACCATGCTTAGATTGCTTGTGGAGCAAGGCGGAACGAATGATGAAGCTGCGCTTAATGCTTGGTGGGATGACATTGCAGGATGGCGAGCGCGCAACTGCTTAGGTTATGAGACCTCAGAAGAACGTATTAAACCACAACAAGTTATTGAAGTGTTGCACAAACTGACTGGCGGTGATGCGTATGTCGCGTCAGATGTTGGCCAGCACCAAATGTTTGCAGCGCTTTATTACCCATTCAACAAACCTCGTCGTTGGATCAACTCTGGTGGTTTAGGAACCATGGGCTTTGGCTTCCCAGCAGCCATGGGCGTGAAATTTGCGCATCCCGATGAGGAAGTGGTGTGTGTCACCGGTGACGGCAGTATTCAGATGAATATTCAAGAGCTGTCGACGGCGATGCAATATGATGTGCCAATTAAGATCATTAACCTAAATAACCGTTTCTTAGGAATGGTAAAACAGTGGCAAGACATGATTTATCAAGGTCGTCACTCAAACTCATATATGGACTCTGTTCCAGACTTTGCTGCGATTGCAGAAGCTTACGGCCATGTAGGGATTCGAATCTCTAACCCAAGCGAGCTTGAGTCTGGTTTGAAGAAAGCGCTAGAAATGAAAGATCGCTTAGTATTTGTCGACATCAATGTTGACGAAACAGAACATGTTTACCCAATGCAAATTAAAGGGGAAGGCATGGATAAGATGTGGCTAAGCAAAACGGAGAGAACATAATATGAGACATATCATTTCACTACTAATGGAAAACCAACCGGGTGCACTTTCTCGAGTGGTAGGTTTGTTCTCTCAACGTGGTTATAACATCGAGTCACTCAACGTATCACCAACAGATGATGAAACCCTATCTCGTCTTAATATCACGACTGAGTCAGACGAAATGGAACTTGAACAGATTCAAAAGCAGCTCCACAAACTTATTGATGTTCTAAAGGTTCAAGAAGTAACTGAATTTGACCATATTGAGCGTGAGCTGATGATGGTGAAAGTAAAAGCCAGTGGTTTCGCTCGTGCGGAAGTAAAGCGTACTGCAGATATTTTCCGTGGTCAGATTGTTGATGTGACGGCTTCTCAGTATACCGTGCAACTCGCGGGCACCGCAGAGAAGTTGGATGCTTTTGTTTCAGCACTTTCTGAAGTGACTGATGTGGTGGAAGTTGCTCGAAGTGGTATCGTAGGTATTGCCCGTGGTGAGCGAGCACTTAAGCCATAGAGAGTTAAAGACGCACCACAGATATTAAAAAAGCGAGCATTAAGCTCGCTTTTTACGTTTAAGGACTTTAACCTTCTATTTCATGAAAAGGTGCAGGCTCTTCAATGATTGGTCTCATTTCTTCTTCAGGTTCGGCATTTTTAACCGGAGCTTCTGGCTGTTTTGTTTCTTCAACTGGAGCCTCGGTATTGAGTTTGTCTTGCTGCTCACTAAATTGGAAAGCGCGAATAACTTGGTTTACCCCAGAGACGTTACGAGCGATTTCAGTGGCAACATCTGCATGCTCTTTAGAAACGTAACCGAGTAAGAACACTTCTTTGTCTTCAGTGATGACTTTAACTTTTACACCGTTAAGGCGCTCATCGGTCAGCAACGCTGACTTCACTTTTGTCGTTAACCAACTGTCATTACTGACACTAGTGAAGCTGATCGGATCTTTAATTCGAATTTGGTTATAAACTCGTTTAACGCCTTTTAAGCCTTTAACTTGCGCTTCAAGTTGGTTGCTTAGTGCTTGGGTCTTAGCTTGTCCCATCAGAACCACGGTACCGCGTTGAGAACTTGCAACCACACGTACTTGGCCTACGTAGGGGGCTTTATTGCTCATCCCCGCAACTTCGGATTCTAATGAGTTATCGTTCCAAATCTCTTTTGTGGTTCGAGTATCAGTCACTAAATTGACAGTGGTTGCTGCGCCAGCGACAAACAAGCCCGCACATCCAGACAACATGATGCTAACCAATAGCAAAGTCAGAACTTTGTACATCTTCATGGTATTACTCTTCGTGGGAAGGGAATAGAACTTGGTCAATAAGATCGCATAAGCAATGCAGAGTTACCATATGCACCTCATGAATGCGTGCGGTTCTGTGAGATGGGATACGGATTTCCACATCATTCTCACCCAGCAGACCTGCCATTTCGCCACCGTCCTTACCAGTAAAGGCGATGATGGTCATATCTCTAGTTACTGCGGCTTCCATAGCTTTGATGACGTTTTTACTGTTACCACTGGTGGAAATCGCAAGCAGTATATCTCCAGCTTGACCAAAGGCGCGTACTTGCTTGGCAAAGATATCTTCGAAGTTATAGTCGTTTGCTACTGCGGTCATTGTGGTGCTATCGGCAGTTAGAGTCATAGCAGGTAAGCTGGGACGTTCAGTTTCGAAGCGATTCAGTAAACAAGAGACAAATTGTTGGGCGTTGGAAGCTGAGCCGCCATTACCACAGCAAAGAATTCTGTGACCGTTGAGTAGTGTTGCTACCATGGCTTGTGCAGCGTGGGTAATAACGTCAGGAAGCGCTTCTGCAGCCGCAATTTGAATTTGAATACTTTCAGTGAAACTTTCTTTAATGCTATCGCGCATGGTTATCCTTGAGTGATCGCGTTCTTTATCCAGTTAATGTCATTGCCTTGCTGATGAATGGCAACGACATCGAATCGAAAATCAGTATCGTAAGGCGATAAGCCGTTTTGCAGCAACCAAAGGGTGGCGGCTTTTTGAAGCTTTCGTGCTTTAGAGGGCGTCACCATCTCTTGAGCTAAGCCATACTGAGTGCTTTGACGATACTTTACCTCGACAAAGACAAGAGTGGAACCGTCTTGCATGATGAGGTCCAACTCACCGCATTTAGCGGTGTAATTCTCCGCTAAGGCTACCAGGCCTTGTCGACCTAGATAGTCCTTAGCGAGAATTTCGTAGTTTTTGCCAACCGCTCTTTTATTGGCTGATCGGTTGTTCCACGGTAGCAGTGCCATCCGTACCTTCTTCCGTGTTAGGCGCTTGTGTCTCAGAAGCTTCCGTTACTTGAGTCGGCTTTTGACCATATACACCCCACGAAATTTGGCGCTGTACAACACAGTCAGAATCAACGCTCAATGTGCCAGTTTGGCCATCTACAGAATAACCTTGAACGGCTTTTAACTGCGGTAACTCTTTAGTTAATGAGTAAGCATCCATTCCCAATGCTTGCAGACGTTTCTCTGCATTCGAGCTCTTCGGCCAGAACTTGGTCATTTGTGCGTCAAGCTGAGGATCTTGGTCAATCAGCAGAGGGATATCACTGTAGACTACGCCAGTGAGATCCTCGTATTGACGTTTACTAGTGTGGCTGTGTGAATCAGCAAACAATTGAGGTTGCTTCGCATCTGGGTTAATCGCCACTTCAATAAACGGTTTGATCAACGTCAGATCTGCACTGTTAGCAACGATGTAAACAGAGTCAATATCGCGGCGGCTACGTGGTTGATTCTCTAGCTTCATGCCTGTCAACGCTTCCATCTGGGCAATGCGTTGCTGACTTTGCTGAAGACCGAATACATTATTGATGGTTTTTTGCAGCTGAGCGCGATTTCCATATTGTGCAATAGCCACTTTGTTGTCACTGACTTTCGCCCACTCTTCTTCAAATGCTTTCACTACGCGGTCACCGAGGTTGCCTCTTGGTGCTAGGACCAGAGGATACTCATAGTTACCTTCAGAAAGATGAGCGGCGGCTTGCGCTACTTCTTGCTCTGGGGAAAGCGTTAGGTAACACATCATTTGTGATGGTTCTAACTCGCTAGGAATATTGAGTGCAAGTGCTGGAATTGGCGTTTCAGATTGTTTTTGTGCTTGTTGCAGCTTCTCAACGTTTTCTTTGATAAGTGGACCAACAATGAAGTCCACTTCATTGGCAATTAGTTGTGCTTTGATATCTGCTGGAGCCGTTTCATTAGTATCGATAACGGTAAAAATTGCCTCTGGGTCGCGTTGCTCATCGTCCATCATTGCCATCATAAACCCATCACGAACCAGCTGCGCTTGTTTCGCATATTTGCCCGTTAATGGAAGCAGCAGTGCAGTGCTGTGAGGCGTCGTGATCTCTAAACTTAAAATGTCTAAGATACTTTGTGGGGTGTATTCAGCAGCGGGATGGTCCGGGTTCTCGGCCAACCAGTTCTTTAAGGTATTTTGTAGCTGTGGAAGGCTACCACCTAGTGCTTTCATATAAGTTGCAAGCTGTAACCAGCCATCAAGAACTTCTTCTTTAGGTTCTGCGATTAGGGTTGAGAGCTGCTCAGCAGAATACTGGTTGAGGTTATTCCAAATCTCATCATTGATGCCTTGCTGCTCTTCGCGTGGTGCGAAACCTGACATGGCAATCAACTCTCGGCTCGCTTCAAAGTAGCGGCCTAATTGAGCCAGACTTTGCGCTCTTAACTCGTAGTAGCGTTGCCATTGCTGTTGGGCAAGAGGCCATTCCGCTGGGAAGTTCAGTTGTAGATACGCATCCTGTGCATTGCCTTGCGCTAGGTTAAGCTCGGCACGAGCTAACTGCCATTCTGCTTGCTGAATAACGGTTAGGTTTTGTTTGGCTAGACGATTAGAAAGTCGCTTAGCTTGTTCGTAGTTGCCTTCTTGAATCGATGCTTTGAACGCTAGAATTAGCCATTCATTAGCAAAACCACCTTGATCGGCATCGGCACGCATTAAGTACGTTTCAGAAGATGCGGTTGGAGCAAGGGTGATATCAACACTCGTTGGGGCGCTTGGCTGAGTAGAACAAGCGGCAATGGACAAAGCCAATGCAATTGGAGTCAGTAGGCGTGTTACACTATTTCTCTTTGGGTTCATCATTGCCATGAGCTCTTTAATCACTATTCGTGTAAAATCATTATATTAATCGTTGAAGTGCTGGTAAACAAATGACAAGCAACAAAACCACTTATATTGAGCAACCAACGCTCTTTATTGTACCGACTCCTATTGGAAATCTCGGTGATATCACACAAAGAGCGCTCGATGTCTTAAACAGCGTCGATATTATTGCTGCTGAAGATACTCGTCATACGGGTAAACTTTTATCGCACTTCAATATTCAAACTAGGACATTTGCGCTCCATGATCACAATGAGCAGCAAAAAGCACAAGTTTTAGTCGATAAATTGTTAGCGGGCGAATCCATCGCATTGGTTTCAGATGCGGGTACGCCACTGATCAGCGATCCAGGGTACCATTTAGTGTCTCAATGTCGTCAAGCGGGCGTTAAAGTTGTGCCATTACCTGGTGCGTGTGCCGTAATAACTGCCTTGAGCGCCTCAGGTCTACCATCTGATCGATTTAGCTTTGAAGGTTTCTTGCCTGCAAAAAGCAAAGGTCGTAAAGACAAGTTTATGGAAATCGCTAAGGCAGAGCGTACCTGTATTTTCTATGAGTCACCACATCGAATCACTGAGTCGTTGGCAGATATGCTTGAAGTTCTTGGTCCGGAGCGTGAAGTTGTATTGGCACGTGAGCTGACAAAGACTTACGAAACCATACAGGGCCTGCCATTAGGTGAATTGGTTGAATGGATTGAAGAAGACGAAAACCGCAAGCGCGGTGAGATGGTTTTATTGATTCATGGATACCGCGAACCCGTGACGGACACGCTACCAGACGAGGCGACTCGAACCTTAGCGATCTTAGTTAAAGAGCTGCCATTGAAAAAAGCTGCGGCAGCGACGGCAGAGATTTATAACCTGAAAAAGAACGCATTATACAAATGGGGTTTAGAAAACCTTGAGTAATTGCTCGCGCTCCGCTACAATCCGCGCCCTGAAGTTGACTGGATAGTCGCTGCTTCGTTGACGTCCCCTTGAGCTTGTCTTGGGGGAGACTGACGGAGGGGAGGAACGTCCGGGCTCCACAGAGCAGGGTGCCAGGTAACGCCTGGGGGGCGTGAGCCCACGACAAGTGCAGCAGAGAGAAGACCGCCGATGGCTCCATTTCTTCGGAAGGAGCACAGGTAAGGGTGAAAGGGTGCGGTAAGAGCGCACCGGACGACTGGTAACAGTTCGTTGCAAGGTAAACTCCACCCGGAGCAAGACCAAATAGGCTTCCACATTGCGTTGCTCGCGTATGGAGGCGGGTAGGTTGCTCGAGCCAGTGAGCGATTGCTGGCCTAGACGAATGGCTATCACCGCTTCGGCGGATACAGAACCCGGCGTACAGGTCAACTTCACCTATTATAAAAAAACCCATTACAAATTGATTTTGTGATGGGTTTTTTGCTTTTTTATCACCTATCTTTACGTTAGGCTGAACTTAACCAGATGACGTTACTGAAGGAAATCAGTACACTTGTCTACTTTGCCTTTAGCAACTCTCGAGATCACCAATGAGCGAATCATTCCAACACATTTCGGTACTACTTCATGAATCTATCGATGGCTTAGCCATTAAACCTGACGGTATCTATATCGATGGGACGTTTGGACGTGGTGGTCACAGTCGTCAAATTCTTTCACAATTGGGTGAAAATGGTCGCCTTTATAGTATTGACCGAGATCCTCAAGCGATTGAAGAAGCGGGTAAAATCGATGACCCACGATTCACCATTATTCACGGCCCGTTTTCTGGTATGGCAGAATATGCGGAACGCTATGATTTAGTTGGTAAAGTTGACGGTGTATTGCTGGACTTAGGTGTCTCTTCACCACAATTGGATGATGCGGAACGTGGTTTTAGCTTTATGAAAGATGGCCCACTGGATATGCGCATGGACCCAACATCAGGCATGCCGGTTTCTGAGTGGTTGGCTCAGGCTGAGCTAGATGATATCACTTGGGTTATTCGTGAATTTGGTGAAGATAAGCACGCTCGTCGAATCGCTAAAGCGATTGTTGCTCATCGTGAAGATGAAGAGAAAGAGCCACTTACTCGCACAGGCCAACTAGCGAAGTTAATTTCTGACGCGGCACCAAAAAGCTTCAAAGAGAAGAAGCACCCAGCGACACGTTCATTCCAAGCGTTTCGTATCTATATCAACAGTGAACTTGAAGAGATCGATACTGCTCTAAAAGGAGCGGCAAGCATTCTAGCACCAGAAGGTCGTTTATCTGTAATCAGTTTCCACTCGTTGGAAGATCGCATGGTAAAGCGTTTTATGCGTAAAGAAAGTAGAGGCCCTCAAGTGCCTCACGGTATTCCGATGACGGAAGATCAAATTCGTGCCTTGGGGAGTGCAAATCTAAAAACAATTGGTAAAGCACTTAAACCATCGGATCAAGAAGTTGAAATGAACACGCGATCACGCAGCTCTGTACTTCGAGTTGCAGAAAAACTGTAGCGGACAAGTGGATGTCTAACGAGCCAAAACACAACTTAGCCAAACTCATCGGGATAGATATCATAACGGTGGGTCGAGTACCTTTAATGGTATTGCTATTAATATTCGCGTCAGCGATGGGGGTCGTCTTTGCTACTCACCATACTCGCCAGGCAATTAACCAAAAAGATGTGGCGCTCCAAGAGCGTGAAAGGCTTGATAATGAATGGCGCAACTTACTTCTTGAAGAAAATGCGTTGTCTGAACATAGTCGAGTCCAAGCGATGGCAAAGCAAGAACTGGATATGAAGCGTCCTGATGCTGACAAGGAAGTAGTGGTTTCCCTGAAATGAAAGGCAAAAAAGTTGTAAAACCCTCCAACAAGAAGAAAAGTACACAAACTGCGGAAGCTCCAACGTTGATTGCATGGCGCTTTCGTCTCATCTTAGGTTGTGTGTTATTAATCTTCACTGCACTGGTAGCCAGAATCGGCTATATCCAAGTTATCGAACCGGATAACTTAATCAAGCAAGGCGATTTACGTTCGGTTCGCGTTAAAGCACTTCCCTCTGCCCGCGGCATTATTTCAGATCGCAATGGCGAGCCCTTGGCGGTCAGCGTTCCAGTTCAAGCGGTATGGGCAGATCCTGCTACGATATTTAAAGATAATGGTTTGGCAAAACTTGACCGTTGGCATGCCCTAGCGGATGTACTTGGTCTTGACCGACAGGCCCTTATCAATAAGATTGAGAAAAATAAAACTCGCCGCTTTATCTATCTGCAACGCCAAGTCAGCCCTGCCATGGCAAAGTACATCAAGGAACTCAAACTCTCAGGAGTAGGACTGAAAGCGGAATCTCGCCGCTATTACCCTGCTGGTGAAGTTAGCGCGCATTTAGTTGGGGTTACTGGGATTGATGGTCATGGTCTCGAAGGGGTGGAACGCAGCTATGATAAATGGCTGACAGGTGAGGCGGGTAAACGAATTATTCGTAAAGACCGTTATGGTCGAGTCGTAGAAAATATCTCTCTAGAGGAGCGCGAAGAAGGTAAGCCGCTCGAACTTACTATTGACCAGCGTTTGCAAGCGATTGCTTATCGCGCAGTAAAACAAGCCGTTGCTGATTACCGCGCGACCTCAGGCAGTGCAGTGATTATCGATGTGAAGACTGGCGGTGTGTTGGCTATGGTCAATGCGCCATCATACAACCCTAATAATCGCTCCTCTCGTCAATCCTTTACCATGCGTAACCGAGTGATAACCGATGCGATGGAACCGGGCTCGACTGTTAAACCGTTTGTTGTGTTAGCCGCTTTAGAAGCGGGTGTAGCCGATGAAAATACCGTGATTGATACCGGTAATGGCATCATGCAAATTGGTGGGAGTCGTGTTCGTGATACTTCAAAAGTTGGTAAGGCTAACTTGGCGAAGATTCTTCAAAAGTCCAGTAACATCGGTGTGGCTAAGCTTGCGTTGGAAATGCCACTGCAAGAACTATTGGGAATGTATAGTTCGATCGGTTTTGGCCAGCTTTCTGGGTTGAACTTAGTCGGTGAAACCACCGGTATTTTCCCTAACCGTCGCCGTTGGTCTCAATTTGAAATTGCTACACTTGCCTTCGGCTATGGTATTTCGATTACTCCACTGCAATTAGCGCATGCCTATGCGACATTAGGTAATGGCGGGTTGTATCAACCAGTGCATATTATCGAGAATAACCAGCAAGATTTATCGAAGCAGGTCATAGACCATCACTACGCGGTTGAAGTATTACACATGCTAGAAGCGGTAACTCAACCTGGTGGTACAGCGACGCGTGCTGCCGTTCCTGGGTATCGTGTTGCAGCCAAAACAGGTACATCACGAAAAGCAGCCGCTGGTGGCTATAGTGACGAATACGTGGCAATTACTTCGGGTGTTGCTCCTGTGAGTGACCCTCGCATTGCGCTTGTTGTGGTGATTAACGAACCACAAGGTGATCAGTATTATGGTGGTGCTGTTGCAGGCCCAGTATTCTCAGAAATTATGAAAGGCTCGCTGCAAATATTAAATGTAGCGCCTGATGAAAATCAGTTTCAAAAATAGGTGAAAACAATGTTGACCTCTTTGACATTGGCAAAACTGCTAAAACCTTGGATTAGCGAAATGGAAAGCTCAGTGAGCTACTTGTCACTTGATGACATAGTCGTTTCCAATTTGGAATTAGATAGCCGGGCTATTAAACAAGGCGATAGCTTCGTTGCGATCATTGGTCATACTGTCGATGGCCGTCTGTTTATCGAAAGAGCAGTGCAAGCAGGCGCTACGTCTGTGCTGGCTCAAGCAGACAGTGAGCATAAGCATGGCGAAGTGACCTATATTGGTGAAGTGCCAATTATCCATCTCTACCAACTCGACACGCTGCTTTCTGTCATCGCGGCACGCCTATATCAATATCAGCAACAAGTCATTGGTGTAACTGGGACGAATGGCAAAACCACCATCACCCAGCTTATTGCTCAATGGATTGATTTACTCGGTGATAAAGCCGCTATTATGGGCACGACGGGCAATGGCTTCTTAGATCAGCTTGAAGAGGCAAAAAACACCACAGGCAGTGCCATTGATGTACAGCGAATCTTAGCAAAGTTAGATCAGCAAGGTGCGAACTATACAGCGATGGAAGTGTCTTCTCACGGCTTAGTTCAAGGTCGCGTTGCCGCTGTGCCATTTAAGTTAGGTATTTTTACCAATCTGAGCCGTGATCATCTCGATTATCATGGCACAATGGAAGGATACGAAGCCGCCAAGAAGCTCCTGTTTACCGGCCATCATTGTGAACATGCGGTTCTCAATATTGATGATGTCGTTGGTCGCCGTTGGTTGACGGAACGAAGTGATGCCATCGCGGTGTCTGTGGAAGGACGTCAAGAAGGTAAAAGAGGGCTGTGGGCAACAACAGTAGAATACAGCGATAGCGGAATCTCACTTGAATTCGATGGTTACTTTGGGCAAGGCAATCTGCATGCACCACTGATTGGTCAATTTAACGCTAGCAATCTCATGTTGGCGTTTGCGTCGTTATTAGCGCTTGGCTTTGATATCGACCATCTGCAACAAACTGCGCCGAAACTGCAACCAGTGCTTGGCAGAATGGAACTATTCCAATCCACCAATAAACCTAAAATAGTTGTCGACTATGCTCACACTCCCGATGCTCTTGAAAAAGCGCTGTTGGCGTTGCGAGTACATTGTGAAGGTAAACTTTGGGTGATTGTCGGCTGCGGTGGTGATCGAGATAAAGGTAAACGACCAATGATGGCGGCGATCGCTGAACGCTTAGCTGACCACGTTATTCTTAGTGATGATAATCCTCGAAGTGAAGACCCTGCTGCTATTGTCGAAGATATGTTGGCCGGTATGAGCCAACCGCAAGCTGCTATTGTTGAACACAAACGGTTTGATGCGGCGCAGGTGGCGATGAACCAAGCTGAGGCATCGGACATTATTTTACTCGCCGGTAAAGGTCATGAAGACTATCAGGTTGTTGGTACCGAAACGGTGCATTACTCAGACAGAGAATCGGCCGCAACATTATTGGGACTTACATTATGATTGCATTAACACTATCTGACATTGCCAATATTGTTGAAGGTACGCAGAGTGGCGGTGAGGTTCAAATCCTAGAAGTCACGACAGATACTCGTGCGATTCAGTCTGGAGCACTGTTTATTGCGTTAGTCGGTGAGCGCTTTGATGCTCACGATTTTTGCCAGCAAGCTGCTGATAAAGGTGCCGCCGCACTTATTGTTGAACGTCAACTTGATATCGATATTCCGCAGGTTATCGTTGCAGATAGTAAAGTTGCACTTGGCTTATTAGGCGCTGAAGTGCATCGTCGTTGTGGTACAAAAACTCTTGCCATCACTGGTAGCTGTGGCAAAACCACAGTAAAAGAGATGGTGGCGAGTGTCTTATCTGGCCTTGGACAAGTGCTCTATACGGCTGGCAACTTCAATAATGATATTGGCGTCCCACTGACATTACTTCGCAGCACACCACAAGATGACTTTTCTGTTATCGAACTAGGTGCGAATCATATTGGCGAGATTGCTTACACCACGGCGCTGGTGAAACCTGATATTGCCATGGTTAATAATGTGGCAGAAGCGCACCTAGAGGGCTTTGGTTCTCTTGATGGCGTGAAAACTGCGAAAGGTGAAATTTACCAGGGTCTCACAGCCAACGGGACAGCGCTGATCAATCTCGATAGCCAAGGTGAGTCGATTTGGTCAGAAGTTTTACAAGATAAAAACCTTATAACGTTCTCTAAACAAAACACTAACGCCGATTTTTATGGCTCTGACATAGCGATGTCATCAGAGGGCTATCCGTTATTTACACTGCACACACCTATCGGCAATGTCGAATTGCAGTTGTCATTGCTAGGTGAGCATAATGTGGCGAATGCCGTTGCTGCTAGTGCTTTGGCGATTCAATGTGGTGCGACCTTAGAGCAAATCAAAATAGGTTTGCAATCGCTAAGTAAGGTTAAACGTCGAGTTGATGTCGAAAAACTTACTGAGCACATTACCTTAATTGATGACAGCTATAACGCCAGTGTGCCTGCGATGAAAGCGGCGGTTGACTTACTTGCACAGTTTAAGCAAGGGCAGCGCTGGTTGATTCTGGGTAATATGGCAGAATTGGGGCATGAAAGTCTTGCACTTCACAAAGAAGTCGGACAACATGCTGCTCCTTTCGCATTTGAACATGTTTTGACCTATGGTGAAGATGCGAAGGTTATCAGTGACCTATGTGGTGGTATGCATTTTCAGAGTCACGACAGCATGCTTGAATATATCGAGCGCAATTTAACACAGCTAAACCAGACCTCTCATACCTTATTGGTGAAAGGGGCACTAAGTGCAGGCATGTACACCATTGCTAATGCACTGAAGGAGACTTACACATGATTATTTGGCTTGCGGAATTACTACAGCCATACTTTTCTTTTTTTCGACTGTTTGAATACCTGTCATTCAGAGCCATAGTCAGTGTGTTAACCGCTTTAGGGTTGTCCTTATGGATGGGACCTAAAATGATTGCTCGCCTGCAAATGTTGCAAATCGGTCAAGTTGTTCGTAACGAAGGTCCTGAATCGCACTTTAGTAAGCGCGGAACGCCAACCATGGGCGGCGTGATGATCTTGTTTGCGATTACATTAACAGTGTTGTTGTGGTCTGACCTAAGCAATCCTTATGTTTGGGCTGTATTGGTTGTTTTACTTGGCTACGGCGCAGTGGGTTTTGTCGACGATTATCGCAAAGTTGTCCGTAAGAACACTGATGGTTTGATTGCTCGTTGGAAGTATTTTTGGCAGTCAGTTATCGCTCTGTTCGTGGCTTTCGCTTTATATGCTCATGGACAAGATACGGCTGCAACTCAGCTGGTTGTGCCTTTCTTCAAAGACGTAATGCCGCAGATGGGGCTGTTTTATATCGTCTTCACCTATTTTGTTATTGTAGGTACAAGTAACGCTGTAAACCTAACGGATGGTTTGGATGGCTTGGCTATTATGCCGACAGTACTTGTAGCGGCGGGTTTTGCGGTTATTGCTTGGGCTACGGGCAACGTTAACTTCGCTAACTACCTACATATTCCTTATATCCCATATACCTCAGAGTTGGTCGTTGTATGTACCGCAATGGTTGGTGCTGGCCTTGGTTTCCTTTGGTTTAACACGTATCCAGCACAAGTGTTTATGGGTGATGTTGGCTCACTGGCACTTGGTGGTGCACTTGGTGTGATTGCGGTGTTGGTTCGTCAAGAGTTTGTGCTTGTTATTATGGGCGGTGTATTCGTAATGGAAACGCTGTCGGTTATTCTTCAGGTAGGTTCATACAAACTGCGTGGCCAGCGTATTTTCCGTATGGCGCCTATTCACCACCACTACGAGCTAAAAGGATGGCCGGAACCACGTGTTATTGTTCGTTTTTGGATTATTTCAATCGTACTAGTTCTTATTGGATTAGCCACTCTTAAAGTACGTTAGAAACGCAGTAGGACAATCAGTTCATGGATTCTTGGCAAGACATAAAGCAAGTCGTTGTAGTTGGGCTCGGTATTACCGGGCTCTCTGTCGTTAATCATGTTAGTAAAAACCATCCTGACGTGACTGTTCGTGTGATGGACAGTAGGGAGAACCCTCCCGGTGCTGAGCAGTTGCCAGAAGGTGCAGAACTGCATGCTGGAAGCTTTAATACTGAGTGGTTGAGTCAAGCAGACCTAATTGTTTGCAACCCTGGTATTGCTTTGGCAACACCAGAAATTCAGCAAGCACTGGACAAAGGTATTCGCGTTGTTGGCGATATCGAACTGTTTGCGTGGGCAAATACCAAGCCTGTTATTGCTATTACGGGCTCTAACGGTAAAAGTACAGTGACCGATTTAACAGGGGCAATGGCCAAAGCTGCGGGTATCAACGTCGGTGTTGGCGGTAATATTGGTGTTCCTGCTTTAGATTTGCTGGAACTGAATGCCGACTTGTATGTCCTAGAATTATCTAGCTTCCAACTCGAAACAACCTATTCTCTAAAAACCAAAGTATCGACATTTTTGAATCTGTCCGAAGATCATATGGATCGCTACCATGGGATGGAAGATTATGCACAAGCGAAACGACGTATTTTCTTCAATGCAGAACATGCTTTGGTGAATCGTGATGAGCCAGAGACTTCCCCTGAGCTGGCCGGGCTTCCTGTAGCAACGTTTGGTTTTAATGAGCAAGACTTCGGTATGCGTGAAATCGACGGACAAGTCTGGCTAGTCGATAACGGTGAAACCATTATTTCCACCGACCAACTTCGTTTGGTTGGCAAGCACAATTGGTCCAATGCGCTGGTGGCCTGTGCATTGCTCAAACTGAGCGGTATCAACTACCGAAAAGGTTTGGCGTGTTTGGCTGCGTACACTGGTTTGAGTCATCGTTGCCAAGTGGTTGCAGATGAAAAGGGCGTCAAGTGGGTGAATGATTCCAAGGCTACAAACGTGGCGAGCACACTTGCGGCGTTATCTGGCTTAACCTTAGAGGGTAAACTGTATCTTTTGGTAGGTGGCGTTGGCAAAGGCGCTGACTTTTCTGAGTTAGCCAAACCACTGTCTGAGCTGAATGTGAAGTTGTGCTGTTTTGGGAGAGATGGTGAGGAGTTCATGGCCTTGCATCCATCGGCGGTTCGATATGACACGCTCAACAATGTCCTAACCGATATTACACCCGAACTGCAAAAGGGTGATATGGTTATGTTATCTCCAGCTTGTGCAAGCTTTGATCAGTTTGCCAATTTTATGGCTCGTGGAGATGACTTTACCCAGCTGGCTCAGCAATTTTCAAAACAAGTTAGTTAAACGGACTCGCTACTATGTTCCATCAATTTCGACAAAGGGTAACAGGTTGGTTTTCACATCCAGCTCCTGATGCCTTCTACGATAGACAGTTAGTGTGGTTAGCGTTTGCATTGATGATTACCGGCTTGGTTATGGTAACATCGGCTTCTTTTCCTATTAGTTCAAGACTCACTGACCAACCATTCCACTTCATGTTTCGACATGCGATTTTCTTGGTGCTAGCGCTTGGGACATCGTCCATTGTTCTGCAAGTTCCAACGGAAAAATGGTTTCGTTACAGTACTTATTTGCTTGCGCTGTCGATATTTCTTCTGGTCGTCGTATTGGCCGTCGGGAAGTCGGTTAATGGTGCTTCGCGCTGGATCCCTCTTGGGCTCTTTAACCTGCAGCCCGCTGAAGTCGCTAAGTTGTCACTGTTCATTTTCATGTCGAGCTATCTAGTTCGCAAGCAAGATGAGGTAAGGCAATCCTTCTTTGGCGGCTTTATCAAACCTATCATGGTGTTTACTACCTTTGCTATTTTGTTGCTTGGTCAGCCTGACTTAGGAACCGTGGTGGTAATGTTGGTGACCCTATTTGGTATGCTGTTTATAGCGGGCGCAAAGCTGTCTCAGTTTATCGCGTTATTGGTAGCTGGTGTTGGTGCGGTTATTGCCCTGATCTTGGTGGAGCCCTATCGTGTTCGCCGAGTGACATCTTTCCTTGACCCATGGGAAGACCCTTTCGGAAGTGGCTACCAGCTAACACAATCATTGATGGCGTTCGGCCGCGGTAATTTGATGGGGCAAGGGTTAGGTAACTCGGTGCAAAAATTGGAGTACCTGCCTGAAGCGCATACTGACTTCGTATTTGCGGTTTTAGCTGAAGAGTTAGGTTTTATTGGTGTGCTTCTCGTGTTGATGTTGGTGTTTGCTTTGGTGATTAAAGCTCTGTACATCGGCAAGCGTGCCTTTGAGAAGAAGCAACTGTTTGGGGGCTATCTCTCTTTTGCCATCGGAATTTGGTTTGCTTTTCAAACGTTAGTCAACGTTGGTGCTGCCGCTGGTATGGTTCCTACCAAAGGTTTGACATTGCCCTTAATCAGTTATGGTGGCTCCAGTCTTATAATTATGTCCGTTGCGGTGTCGATACTGCTACGTATCGACCACGAATGCCGTCTGTTACCAGACATAGATGAACCTACACCTCAGGAAGCGCCTCCTGAGAAAGACAAGAAAAAAGCCAAAGATGAAAAAGAATAAACGTTTGATGGTGATGGCTGGTGGTACTGGTGGTCACGTGTTTCCAGGGCTTGCTGTTGCGCATCGACTACAAGAACAAGGTTGGGAGATTCGCTGGTTAGGAACGGCTGATCGTATGGAAGCCGACTTGGTTCCCAAGCATGGTATTGAGATCGATTTCATTAAAGTGAAAGGTCTTCGAGGACAAGGAATTACCAAGCTTATGAAAGCGCCATTTCAGATATTTAGCGCTATATTACAGGCTAGAAAGCACCTAAAAAAATGGCAACCGGATGCCGTGCTAGGCATGGGTGGTTATGTGAGTGGCCCTGGTGGTATTGCGGCTTGGACCATGGGCATTCCAGTTGTATTACACGAACAAAATGGTGTAGCGGGATTAACCAATCAATGGTTGTCGAAAATTGCCAAGAAAGTATTCCAGGCGTTCCCTGGTGCATTCCCTAACGCTGAAGTAGTTGGGAACCCAGTAAGACAAGATTTAATTGATACTGAAGAACCGCAACAGAGACTTGAAGGCCGCGAAGGTGATATTCGTATTCTTGTCATGGGTGGCAGTCAAGGTGCACGTATTTTAAACCAGACGCTACCTCCCGTAATGGCAAAGCTTGGTTCAGGCTACACAATCCGTCATCAAGCGGGTAAAGGTAATAGCGAAGAAGTGGCTGAGCTATATCGCTCCAATGCAGTTGACAATGCAGACGTTACTGAGTTTATCGACGATGTTGCCCAAGCCTATCGTTGGGCTGACCTAGTAATTTGTCGCTCTGGTGCTTTGACTGTCTCTGAACTAGCTGCGGTCGGCGTAGGCGCAATATTTATTCCATTTATGCACAAAGATCGGCAGCAAGCACTTAATGGTGATCACCTAGTGCACAGTGGCGCTGCCTATATGATTGAACAGCCGGATTTAACGGTAGAAAAATTGGCGCAACAGGTAAAACAGCTCGATCGACTGCAACTACTAGAGCTTGCGAAGAATGCACGAAAAGCCGCTAAACTTGATGCAGATACACGCGTCGCCCAAGAAATTATCGAATTAACAAAATAGATTGACGAGATTTAATCCATGACACAGCAACATACTCAAGACCTAGCACAAATACGGGCCCTGATACCTGAAATGAGACGAGTGAAGTGTATTCACTTTGTCGGAATTGGTGGTGCTGGCATGAGTGGTATCGCAGAGGTACTGCTTAATGAAGGCTATCAGATTACCGGTTCAGATCTTGCTGAAAATGCTGTGACAGAGCGTCTGACTCAAAAAGGTGCCACTGTCTATATTGGCCATCAGGCGAGCAATATTGAAAATGCAAGTGTGGTAGTGGTGTCTACGGCTATCGATCCAGAAAACCAAGAATTAGTTGCTGCAAAAGAGCTGAGAATTCCTGTAGTTCGCCGTGCTGAAATGCTAGCGGAACTGATGCGTTTTAGACATGGGATCGCTGTGGCTGGTACGCACGGTAAAACCACGACGACTGCACTGGTTACTCAGATTTATTCGGAAGCTGGAATGGATCCGACGTTTGTTAACGGTGGCTTGGTAAAAAGTGCTGGTACTAATGCTCGATTAGGCTCAAGCCGAATATTGATCGCTGAAGCGGATGAAAGTGATGCGTCTTTCCTTCACCTGCAACCGATGGTGAGTATTGTGACTAATATTGAAGCTGACCATATGGATACCTATGGTGGAGACTTTGATACGCTAAAACAAACCTTTATCGATTTCTTACATAACCTGCCTTTCTACGGTCAGGCGGTGATGTGTGTTGACGATCCGGTAGTTCGTGAATTGATTCCAAGTGTTAGTCGTCAAGTGATTACTTATGGTTTTTCTGATGATGCAGATGTGCGAATTGAGAACTATCGTCAAGACGGCCAGCAAGGTAAATTCACGGTTGTCAGAAAAGGCCGAGAGAACTTAGAAATTACTCTAAATATTCCAGGTCAACATAATGCTCTTAATGCAGCGGCGGCGATTGCTGTTGCAACGGAAGATAATATTGCCGATGAAGCTATCGTTAACGCCATGTTAGGGACTGAAGGTACTGGCCGACGCTTTGAGCACCTTGGTGAGTTTGAAACAGGTAACGGTAAAGTGATGCTAGTGGATGACTACGGCCATCACCCAACAGAAGT
The DNA here is from genome assembly GCF_021568915.1 of Vibrio sp. McD22-P3. NCBI lineage: Bacteria > Pseudomonadati > Pseudomonadota > Gammaproteobacteria > Vibrionales > Vibrionaceae > Vibrio > Vibrio sp. McD22-P3. The sequence continues at coordinate 76,021 of NZ_JAKGTN010000009.1, read as the reverse complement.
GGATGTTACGATTAAAGCGGCGCGCAATGGCTGGGCTGAAAAACGCTTAGTGATGATTTTCCAACCTCATCGATATAGTCGTACTCGCGATTTATATGATGACTTTGCCAATGTGCTGGAACAAGTTGATGTTTTAGTGATGTTGGATGTTTATTCGGCAGGAGAGGCTCCGATTGCTGGGGCTGATGGACGCTCACTATGTCGTACTATTCGTACAAGAGGTAAGTTGGATCCTGTTTTTGTTCCAGACGTGAATGCGTTACCATCTGTTTTATCGAATCTTTTGCAAGAAGGCGACCTTCTTCTGACGCAAGGTGCTGGTGATATCGGTAAAGTAGCCAGAAAGCTAGAGCAGATGAAGTTAGATATCCAGCTAATGCAGAATAGTTAGCAACGTCAGTTCAATTAGTAAAAAACTTAACTGTTCGACCGAGCTATCGAGAATTTTGATCGCTTAGTCGAACATTTTTGTTATTTCAATGTGTAAAAGCCGATATTTCTTAGGTTCAGTGTTTGATAGTTTGATATTCATTAGTATAATCCTAAGGTTAACAATATTAGATTAGACTCTTATTCCACTATCTTAAGGAAAGGCGAAGAGAAGTTAATAAAGGACCAAAGAGTTTGACTGAAACTTCAGAGAGCAGTGCAGAATCAACGCGTCGAATTACCTTGTTTTCTAAACATGGGGTCGGGGCTGTTTTTTTATTAGCTGTAATCACCGTAATAGGTTCAACACTTTATTCCACCATTAGCTGGATGTGGGACGACCAGCGCCTCCCTTTATCAAAGATAGTGTTGCAGGGCGATTTGACTCATGTAACTGCCAAGGATGTGCAACACGCATTTGCCAACCTTGAACACATTGGCACTTTTATGTCTCAAGACATCAATGTGCTGCAGCAAAGTGTCGAGCAAATCCCTTGGGTATCTCAGGCCTCCGTTCGCAAACAATGGCCAGATACAGTAAAAGTCTTTCTGACAGAGCATCAAGCTAGTGCCATCTGGAATGGTATTGATATGTTAGACACAAACGGTGTTGTGTTTAGCGGTGATGTGTCGGCAATTGAAGAGCAGAAAGTAAAACTTTATGGGCCAAAAGGCACTGAGTTACAAGTACTTCAAACTTATCGAGACAGCAACGGGCAATTAGCACCGCTTGGGTTATCCATATCATCATTGGTACTGAACGAACGCCGAGCTTGGCAAGTTATTTTGGACAACGGTATCCGTTTAGAGTTGGGTAAAGACTCGATGCAGGAGCGCTTGGAGCGCTTTATTTCGCTTTATCGAAAGTTGGGCGATCAAGTCTCTAAAATTAGTTATATCGACTTAAGATATGATACCGGCGCTGCGGTTGGCTGGTTCCCTGCGGAAGAGGCTGGAACCGCTCACGCAGAGAGCAAAAAAGTAGGATGACTGGTATTACGTATCGGTAGAGCAATTTATCGATACCTAAGTTCAGTTTGGACATTGAGCAACAAGATTGTTCGCTGGAAATTGAAATATCTATAACAAAGAGAGTACAGATGACGAAGACCACGGATGACAATATTATTGTCGGTCTTGATATAGGCACTGCAACTGTATCTGCGTTGGTCGGTGAAGTATTACCCGACGGTCAGGTCAATATCATTGGTGCTGGCTCCAGTCCTTCTCGAGGCATGGACAAAGGCGGTGTAAACGACCTAGAGTCAGTGGTTAAATCCGTGCAGCGTGCGATCGATCAAGCTGAGTTGATGGCAGAATGCCAGATTAGCAATGTATTTATTTCTCTTTCAGGCAAGCATATTGCGAGTCGAATTGAAAAAGGCATGGGAACCATTTCTGAGGAAGAAGTGTCACAGGATGATATGGACCGAGCGATTCATACCGCGAAATCCATTAAAATTGGTGATGAACAACGTATTCTTCATGTGATTCCTCAGGAATTTACCATAGACTATCAAGAAGGGATAAAAAATCCGCTTGGCTTGTCTGGTGTTCGAATGGAAGTGAGTGTTCATCTGATTTCTTGTCACAATGATATGGCAAGAAATATCATCAAGGCCGTTGAGCGTTGTGGATTAAAGGTAGAGCAGTTGGTTTTCTCTGGATTAGCTTCCAGTAACGCTGTTATTACTGAAGATGAACGAGAGCTGGGCGTTTGTGTCGTAGACATTGGCGCGGGAACCATGGATGTCGCTATTTGGACCGGTGGTGCACTTCGACATACAGAAGTGTTCTCTTATGCTGGTAATGCGGTGACCAGTGATATTGCATTTGCATTTGGTACACCTCTTAGTGATGCAGAAGAAATAAAAGTAAAGTATGGTTGTGCTCTAAGCGAACTAGTGAGCAAAGATGATACAGTTAACGTTCCAAGCGTTGGTGGTCGACCTTCTCGTAGTTTGCAACGCCAAACATTGGCAGAAGTTATAGAACCACGCTATACAGAGTTAATGGGACTAGTAAATCAAACCATTGATAATGTTCAAGCTAAACTAAGAGAGAATGGTGTAAAACATCATCTAGCAGCAGGCGTGGTCTTAACGGGCGGCGCAGCACAAATTGAAGGGGTTGTGGAGTGTGCAGAGCGCGTCTTCCGCAATCAGGTTCGTGTAGGCAAGCCTTTAGAGGTTAGCGGTCTCACGGACTATGTAAAGGAGCCGTATCATTCTACGGCCGTTGGATTACTTCATTACGCAAGAGACAGTCAGATCAATGACGACAATGATTATAACGAACCAAAACGTCAATCGGTGTCGACAATCTTTGGAAAGTTGCGTAATTGGATACAAAAAGAGTTTTAACCTGAGTTGCAGGAAAACGGAGATAACAAATGTTTGAACCGATGATGGAAATGTCTGACGAAGCAGTCATTAAAGTAGTTGGAGTCGGCGGTGGCGGTGGTAACGCTGTAGAACACATGGTTCGTGAGTCAATCGAAGGGGTTGATTTCATTAGTGTGAATACGGATGCTCAGGCACTTCGCAAAACGAGTATTAGTCACGTCATTCAAATCGGCGGCGATATTACAAAAGGCTTGGGTGCGGGTGCAAACCCACAAGTTGGACGTGATGCAGCTCTCGAAGATAAAGAAAGAATTAAAGAAAGCATTACTGGCGCCGATATGGTATTTATCGCAGCTGGTATGGGTGGTGGTACCGGAACCGGTGCAGCTCCCGTTATTGCTGAAGTAGCGAAAGAGCTTGGTATTCTTACTGTTGCGGTGGTGACTAAACCATTTAGCTTCGAGGGTAAAAAGCGTCTTGCATTTGCAGAACAGGGTATTGAAGAGCTATCAAAGCATGTTGACTCTTTAATCACTATTCCAAATGAAAAGCTACTTAAAGTACTAGGTCGTGGTGTTACGCTTTTAGAAGCCTTTGCAAGTGCGAACGATGTTCTTAAGAATGCCGTTCAAGGTATTGCAGAGCTAATTACTCGCCCAGGCATGATTAACGTCGACTTTGCGGACGTACGTACTGTGATGTCTGAGATGGGTCATGCGATGATGGGTAGCGGTGTTGCTAAAGGCGAAGACCGTGCAGAAGAAGCCGCTGAAATGGCAATTTCTAGCCCGCTTCTAGAAGATATCGATCTTGCTGGTGCTCGTGGTGTTCTAGTGAACATTACTGCTGGTCTGGATATGCGTTTAGACGAGTTTGAAACAGTCGGTAATACAGTGAAGGCTTTTGCTTCTGATAATGCAACAGTGGTAATTGGTACTTCGCTAGACCCTGATATGAGCGACGAAATTCGCGTGACTGTGGTTGCTACTGGTATCGGTAATGAACGCAAACCTGACATCACGCTTGTTGCAGGTGGTAAAACACCAGTAACAGCAAGTCAGCCACAACAACAAACGCAAGCTCCAGCTGCGAAAGTTGAAGAGAAAGTGGCACAAACTTTGCCTGTAAATAGTCAGGACAAGGTTGAAGTGAACACACCGAGTCATTCGGGATCAAATGCACCTGCATCTGGCGCGAATACTAGTGCTGCACCTAAACCTGAAAAGGAAAGTGGCTACTTAGATATTCCAGCATTTTTGCGTCGTCAAGCAGACTAAGCTGTCTGCTTAAATTTGACACAGCTCAAAAATCTGGTAGGATTCGCGGTTGCTTACATAATCAACCGTGATTTGTAGCGTTGAAGAAGAGGTTTGTAGATGATCAGACAACGTACGCTTAAAGAAATAGTGACTACTGTAGGAGTGGGTCTCCACTCTGGCCGTAAAGTAACACTAACTTTGCGTCCAGCGGCTGCTAATACTGGTGTCGTTTACCGTCGTACTGACGTGAATCCGCCTGTGGATTTTCCTGCGGATCCTCTTTCTGTGCGCGACACAATGCTATGTACTGCGCTTGTTAATGATGACGGTGTTCGTATTTCAACAGTCGAGCACTTGAATGCAGCATTAGCGGGTATGGGCATTGATAACATCATCGTTGAAGTTGATGCGCCTGAAATCCCTATTATGGATGGCAGTGCAAGCCCGTTTGTATACTTGCTACAACAAGCCGGCATCGAAACTCAGAATGCACCAAAACGTTTCATCCGTATCAAGAAACCAGTGCGTTTCGAAGATGGTGATAAGTGGGCAGAGCTTCGTCCATACAACGGTTTCCGTATGGATTTCGAGATTGAGTTCAACCACCCTGCAATTGATGCTGACGAACAGCGTCTGCAGTTTGATTTCTCGTCGCAAGGCTTTATTAAAGATATCGCTCGAGCTCGTACTTTTGGTTTCATGCGTGACATCGAGTACCTACAATCACAAAATCTTGTGTTAGGTGGTAGCTTCGATAATGCTATCGTTCTTGATGAATACCGTATTCTTAACGAAGAGGGTCTTCGTTTCGATAATGAGTTTGTTACTCACAAAGTGTTGGATGCGATTGGCGATCTCTATATGGCTGGTCACGCGATTGTTGGTGAGTTCTCTGCGTATAAATCGGGTCATGGTCTAAATAACCAACTACTGCGTGCGGTATTGGCAGACCAAGAAGCGTGGGAATGGGCCACATTCGAAGAGCAAGCTGGTTCTCCAGTTGCTTTTGCAGAACCAAACATGGTTCTTGCTTAAAAAACTACTAGTGTTTAAAAAAAACCAGACCTTGAGTCTGGTTTTTTTATGCCTATTAAACAGTGAAGTGGCAGTTTGTTGCCTGTTGAACTTTACTTAACAGTGGCAAAGATCTGCAGTGGATCTTCGTGATCTTGCAGTTTGGCTGCTTTAAATGAAACTCGCTGTGCAGTTTAAGTTTTCACTTTTGATGTATGCTGCCGCTATCTCCGTTTAGAAATATCCGCCACAATGCTGCGCTGAATGCGGCTTTATATTACAAAACTTCCAAACACATCAAACTAATTACTGTTAGTTTGTATTGAAGCTTGGTTGTTAGGGCAAAAATTCCTTAAACTATGTGCCATTAATTGGTATATCTGCCTTGAAATTTAACAGCTTGAACTCAATATCAGTTGGTATAGATTTTATCTCAGTTAGGTCAGTAGACCCTAGTCGAGACGGAAGGCAATTTTAATAGGTCGATATGATCTAATGGTAGAGAGAATAAAAACACAATGATTACTAACCTACTGACAAAGGTCATCGGTAGTCGTAACGACAGAACACTGCGTCGACTAAGAAAAATCGTAAAGCAGATCAATAACTACGAGCCACAGTTCGAAGCATTGTCTGACGAAGAACTGAAAGCAAAAACAGTAGAGTTTCGTGAGCGATTGGATAAAGGTGAAAACCTAGACCAACTTCTGCCAGAAGCATTTGCTACAGTTCGTGAAGCGTCTAAACGTGTCTTCGGGATGCGCCATTTCGACGTTCAGCTTATCGGTGGTATGGTGTTGAACTCTGGTCAAATTGCAGAGATGCGTACTGGTGAAGGTAAAACGCTAACAGCAACTTTGCCTGCTTATCTAAATGCTCTACCTGGCGAAGGCGTTCACATCGTAACTGTGAATGACTACTTAGCAAAACGCGATGCTGAAACAAACCGCGCTCTATTTGAATTCCTAGGCATGAGTGTTGGCGTGAACGTGCCAAACATGCACCCGCAAGAAAAGAAAGAAGCTTATCAAGCGGACATTCTATACGGTACCAACAACGAATTTGGTTTTGACTACCTACGTGACAACATGGCTTTCCGTGTGGAAGACCGAGTTCAGCGTGAGCGATTCTTTGCTGTTGTCGATGAAGTGGACTCAATTTTAATTGATGAAGCTCGTACTCCACTTATTATTTCAGGTCCTGCTGAAGACAGTTCAGAGCTATATACACGTATTAACACGTTAATTCCTCAGCTTGAACAACAAGATCAAGAAGACTCAGAAGAGTACCGTGGTGATGGTCACTACACGGTTGATGAAAAATCAAAACAGGTTCACTTAACCGAAACAGGTCAGGAGTTTGTTGAAGAACTATTGATCAAGAATGGTTTGATGGAAGAGGGTGACACACTTTACTCGCCAACCAATATTAGCCTATTGCATCACGTGAACGCAGCCCTTCGTGCTCATGTTTTATTTGAGAAAAACGTTGACTATATCGTTAACGAGCAAGGCGAAGTGGTTATCGTTGATGAGCATACTGGTCGTACTATGCCAGGCCGTCGTTGGTCTGAAGGTCTTCACCAAGCTGTTGAAGCGAAAGAAGGGGTGAAGATTCAAAACGAAAACCAAACACTTGCTTCTATTACGTTCCAGAACTACTTCCGTCTTTATGAAAAACTGTCGGGTATGACAGGTACGGCAGATACTGAAGCGTTTGAGTTCCAGTCTATCTATGGTTTAGAAACAGTTGTTATCCCAACCAATAAACCAATGGTTCGTGATGACATGGCTGATGTGGTTTATCGTACTGAAGTTGAAAAATTCAACGCGATTATCGAAGACATTAAAGAGCGCAGTGCAAAAGGTCAGCCTATTCTGGTTGGTACGGTTTCGATTGAGAAGTCAGAGCTGTTATCTAATGCGTTGAAGCAAGCTAAGATCAAGCACAACGTTCTTAACGCGAAGTTCCACGAACGCGAAGCTGAAATCGTTGCTGAAGCGGGTACGCCAGGTGCAGTAACTATCGCAACTAACATGGCGGGTCGTGGTACCGATATCGTGTTAGGTGGCAGCTGGCAGTCTAAAGTTGAACAGATTTCTGAGCCTACGCAAGAGCAAATCGATGCCATTAAAGCAGAATGGAAAGTGATTCATGATCAAGTTCTTGCTGCTGGTGGTCTACATATCATTGGTACAGAGCGTCATGAATCTCGCCGTATCGATAACCAGTTACGTGGTCGTTCTGGTCGTCAAGGTGATGCTGGTTCATCTCGTTTCTATCTATCAATGGAAGATCAACTACTCCGTATATTCACTTCTGATCGTATGGCTAGCCTTATCCAAAGTGGTATGGACGAAGGTGAAGCGATTGAAAGTAAGATGCTATCACGCTCTATTGAGAAAGCTCAGCGTAAAGTGGAAGGTCGTAACTTCGATATCCGTAAGCAATTGCTTGAGTTTGATGACGTGGCCAATGACCAGCGTAAAGTTGTCTACGAGCTTCGTGATGAATTAATGACGGCAGAAGACATCAGTGAAATGCTTGAGCAAAACCGTGCTGATGTGTTCACTTCTGTTATCGATGAGTACATCCCACCTCAATCTCTAGAAGATATGTGGGATATCGAGGGTCTAGAAGAACGTCTGAAGAATGACTTCGATTTAGAGCTTCCAATCAAAACTTGGCTTGATGAAGATGACAAGCTCTATGAAGAAGCACTTCGTGAGAAAATCCTTGATACAGCAGTAACGATTTATCAACAGAAAGAAGAAACTGTTGGTGCACAAGTACTTCGTAACTTTGAAAAATCGGTCATGCTGCAGACTCTAGATACGCTATGGAAAGAGCATCTAGCGGCTATGGATCATCTACGTCAAGGTATTCACCTTCGTGGTTATGCTCAGAAGAACCCGAAACAAGAATACAAGCGTGAGTCGTTTGAGTTGTTTGAGCAACTGTTGGATTCTCTGAAATTTGACGTGATCACTATACTTTCAAAAGTACGCGTGCAACAGCAAGAAGAAGTTGAGCGTATGGAAGCTCAGCGTCAAGCGCAAGCAGAGGCAGCAGCAGCAAAAGCGCATGCTCAACACGCGGATGCTGAGAACCAACTTGCTGATCACTCAGAAGAGTCTGGTGATGATTCACAACAGCCTATGGTTCGTGAAGAACGTAAGGTTGGGCGCAATGAACCATGTCCTTGTGGATCTGGTAAGAAATACAAACAATGCCATGGTAAGATTAACTAAACCATGATGTAAAAATGAAGAGTCGCATTATGCGGCTCTTTTTTTAATCTGAATTTACGAGAAACACAGAAATAGGTGGGGAAAAACGTGAAGCGAGTTCATATCGTTGCCGCAATTATCTTTAATCAAGATAAGTCGCAAATCTATATCACTAAACGTCCTGATAATCTTCACAAAGGCGGCTTTTGGGAGTTTCCTGGGGGTAAAGTTGAGGTAGGAGAATCAGTCGGCGAGGCGATAACTCGTGAGCTGTTCGAAGAGATCGACATAAAAGTTAAAGAGTTTGAGTTGTTCGAGCACCTACTTCATGACTACCCAGAAAAATCGTTGGAGTTTGATTTTATCTCGGTGACGTCGTTTGACAATGAACCATACGGAAAAGAGGGACAGGAAGGCTGTTGGGTAAATATTTCCGATTTACCGAATTATGCATTCCCCGAAGCGAATGTACCCATCCTAAATAAAGTGGTCGAAAAATACCGTTAAAATCTGTAACGACTCTGGTAGCCCTAGTGTCTTTGCGTTACATTGGTAGCAACATAAACAACGGAGAATAACGCAATGGTAAGAATTGCGATTGCAGGAGCAGCGGGCCGTATGGGTCGCAACCTAGTGAAAGCAACGTTTCACAACAATCAGGCTGAAGTAGGCGCAGGTTCTGAACGCCCAGAGTCATCTTTAGTTGGTGTTGATGTTGGTGAATTGTGTGGTGAAGGGCGATTTGACGTCGCTTTGGTGGATGATCTTAACAAGTCTATTGATGACTTTGACGTTATCATCGATTTCACCGCGCCAAAAAGTACCCTTGCGAATCTAGAGCTATGTAAACAGCATGGCAAAAAAATGGTGATTGGTACAACTGGCTTTAGCGAAGAAGAGAAGGCGATCATCGATGAGGCTGCTCAGTCTGTGCCAGTGGTTATGGCGCCGAACTACAGCGTAGGGGTTAACCTTGTCTTTAAGCTTCTTGAGAAAGCGGCGAAAGTTATGGGCGATTACTGCGACATCGAAATTGTTGAAGCACATCACCGCCATAAAGTAGATGCTCCATCTGGTACTGCTATCGGTATGGGAGAAGCGATTGCAGGCGCAATGGGTAATGAACTCAACGATGTAGCCGTCTATGCTCGTGAAGGCATCACTGGTGAGCGTACTCGTGACGAAATTGGCTTTGCTACGATTCGAGCTGGCGATATTGTTGGTGAACATACCGCTATGTTTGCTGATATTGGTGAGCGCGTCGAGATTACCCACAAAGCGACCGATCGCATGACGTTTGCCAATGGGGCCGTTAAAGCTGCAGTATGGCTCAATGATAAGCCTGCGGGCTTTTATACCATGACTGAAGTTCTCGGTCTCGATAGCATTTAACGAAAAGCGCCAGTCGGCGCTTTTTTTATATCTCATGGCGTCGAATCTCAAAGTTCAATTGTTTTACATAATTATTCTCAAGGTCAGTATTGTTCTAGGGTATGAATAGCCATCTCGCCAAATCGACCAAAAACACAATAACTGTACAAAATAAATGGATTTATGTGTTAATTTTGTAGCTTTGAGATAAAAACTGTCTCTTATGTCTTGTTTTTATATGTTAACTTGTTTCGGTTAACGTTTGCGTAGTTATGAGGTAAAAATTGCGGGGTTGTTATTAACTTTGCTAGCACGAAAAACTATGCGGAATCATAACTGATTGATTTTTGCTCTTGAAATGTGTTTTTTTGAGGGTTTAGAGTAAAAAAATGGTCAATGGCGATAAAATTTAATTTTATTTTTCGGCAGTTGTTGACACTTGTCACGGGCATCATTAGAATACCGCCAATTTGTCTGAACTACCTAAAAGCGCTTATTTATAGCGAAGAGGAAGGCAAATCTGCAATTTAATTTAAAATTTATGCATTTTTATTCTGGAGGTTGTCTTGAGTAAATCAGCACTGTTAGTCCTAGAAGATGGGACAGTGTTCCACGGTGTTTCCATTGGAGCAGATGGTTTATCCGTTGGTGAAGTTGTTTTTAATACCTCGATGACGGGGTACCAAGAAATCCTCACTGATCCTTCCTATTCTCAACAGATCGTAACTCTTACTTATCCTCACATTGGCAATACTGGTACTAATAAAGAAGACGAAGAGTCTTCAGCAATCCACGCACAAGGCCTTGTGATTCGCGATCTTCCTCTTATCGCATCAAACTTCCGTAACGAACAATCCCTTTCAGACTATCTCAAGTCTCAGAACATCGTTGGTATCGCTGATATCGATACACGTAAGCTGACTCGCCTTCTTCGTGAAAAAGGTGCGCAGAACGGTTGTATCGTAGCGGGCGATAACCTAGATGAAGCTCTGGCACTTGCTAAAGCAAAAGAATTCCCTGGCTTGAAAGGTATGGATCTTGCGAAAGAGGTTACAACAAAAGAAACGTATCAATGGAAACAAGGTTCGTGGACGCTCGAGGGTGGACTTCCTGAAGCGAAAGACGACAGTGAATTGCCATATCACGTTGTTGCCTACGACTTCGGTGCCAAGCGTAACATCTTGCGCATGCTTGTTGACCGCGGCTGCCGCCTAACGGTGGTTCCAGCGCAAACTTCAGCAGAAGAAGTGCTCGCGCTTAACCCAGATGGCGTGTTCCTATCGAACGGCCCTGGCGACCCAGCACCTTGTACTTACGCTATTGAGGCAACTAAGACTTTCCTAGATAACGGACTGCCTATCTTCGGTATCTGTCTGGGTCACCAAATTTTGGCGCTAGCATCAGGTGCACAAACTGTGAAAATGAAGTTTGGCCACCACGGTGCCAACCATCCGGTAAAAGATCTCGATCGCAATGTAGTGATGATTACCTCTCAGAACCACGGTTTTGCTGCTGATGAAGAGACGTTACCTGAAAACCTGCGTGCGACGCACAAGTCTCTATTTGACGGGACGCTTCAAGGTATCCATCGCACTGATAAGCCGGCATTTAGCTTCCAAGGTCACCCTGAAGCAAGCCCAGGTCCACACGATGCTGCACCATTGTTTGACCACTTCATTGAACTGATTAAAAAACACAAAGCGTAATTCGGAGTAGTTGAGAATGCCAAAACGTACTGACATTAAAAGTATTCTAATTCTTGGTGCTGGCCCGATTGTTATCGGTCAGGCTTGTGAGTTTGACTATTCTGGCGCACAAGCGTGTAAAGCGCTACGTGAAGAAGGTTATCGAGTTATCCTAGTGAACTCGAACCCTGCAACAATCATGACTGACCCGGATATGGCGGATGCGACGTACATCGAACCTATTCAGTGGGAAGTTGTTCGTAACATCATCGCTAAAGAACGTCCTGACGCGGTTCTACCTACAATGGGTGGTCAAACCGCGCTGAACTGTGCACTTGACCTAGAGAAGCACGGCGTACTTGAAGAGTTCGGTGTGGAAATGATTGGTGCAACGGCCGACGCTATCGATAAAGCAGAAGACCGTTCTCGCTTCGATAAAGCGATGAAATCAATTGGCCTAGAATGTCCACGCGCTGATACTGCGAAAACTATGGAAGAAGCGTACGCGGTTCTTGATATGGTTGGCTTCCCTTGTATCATTCGTCCTTCTTTCACTATGGGTGGTACTGGTGGCGGTATCGCATATAACAAAGAAGAATTCGAAGAAATCTGTCGCCGTGGTTTAGACCTTTCCCCAACGAACGAACTTCTTATCGATGAATCACTTATCGGTTGGAAAGAATACGAAATGGAAGTGGTTCGTGACAAAGCGGACAACTGCATTATCGTTTGTGCGATTGAAAACTTCGACCCAATGGGTATCCACACGGGTGACTCAATCACAGTCGCACCAGCGCAAACGCTGACAGATAAAGAATATCAATTAATGCGTAACGCTTCTCTAGCGGTACTGCGTGAGATTGGTGTTGAAACAGGTGGTTCAAACGTTCAGTTTGGTATCAACCCGAAAGATGGCCGTATGGTTATCATCGAGATGAACCCACGTGTATCTCGCTCTTCTGCTCTAGCGTCTAAAGCAACGGGTTTCCCTATCGCCAAGATTGCAGCGAAACTAGCGGTTGGCTTCACACTAGATGAACTGATGAACGATATCACGGGTGGTGCAACACCAGCATCGTTCGAACCAACTATCGACTACGTAGTGACCAAGATTCCTCGTTTCAACTTCGAGAAGTTTGCTGGCGCTAACGACCGTCTAACAACACAGATGAAGTCAGTTGGTGAGGTAATGGCGATTGGTCGTAACCAACAAGAGTCGCTACAAAAAGCGCTTCGTGGCCTAGAAGTTGGCGCGACTGGCTTTGACGAAATGGTTGACCTTGATGCTCCAGATGCATTGTCTAAAATCCGCCACGAGCTGAAAGAAGCTGGTGCTGAGCGTATTTGGTATATCGCTGACGCATTCCGTGCTGGTCTATCTGTAGATGGTGTCTTCAACCTGACACAAATCGACCGTTGGTTCCTAGTTCAAATCGAAGAGATTGTGAAACTAGAGCAAGAGTTGCGATCGAAAGGCTTTGCAGGTCTTGATAAGCAAGAGCTAAACAAGCTTAAGCGTAAAGGTTTTGCTGATGCGCGCCTATCTAAGATTCTAGGTGTAGCGGAAAGCGAAATTCGTCGCCTACGTGACCAATACGATATCCATCCAGTTTACAAGCGCGTTGATACTTGTGCGGCTGAGTTCTCTTCTGATACCGCTTACATGTACTCCTCTTATGATGACGAATGTGAGGCGAATCCAACAGATAAAGACAAAATAATGATCCTAGGTGGCGGTCCAAACCGTATTGGCCAAGGTATCGAATTTGATTACTGTTGTGTACACGCGTCTCTAGCACTACGCGAAGACGGTTACGAGACCATCATGGTTAACTGTAACCCAGAAACGGTTTCTACTGACTACGATACGTCTGACCGTTTGTACTTCGAACCAGTTACACTGGAAGATGTATTGGCTATCGCTCGAGTAGAGAAACCGAAAGGCGTAATCGTTCAGTACGGTGGTCAAACGCCTCTGAAACTGGCTCGTGCTTTAGAAGCTGCTGGTGTGCCAATCATTGGTACTAGCCCTGACGCTATCGACCGTGCAGAAGACCGTGAGCGTTTCCAAGTAGCGGTAGACCGTCTTGGCCTTCTACAACCAGAAAACGCAACAGTAACGACAATGGAGCAAGCGGTAGAGAAATCTCGCGAAATCGGCTTCCCATTGGTTGTTCGTCCATCGTATGTACTAGGTGGTCGCGCAATGGAAATCGTTTATGACGAGCAAGACCTACGTCGTTACTTCAACGAAGCTGTGAGTGTTTCGAACGAGTCTCCTGTGCTACTAGATAGCTTCCTAGACGACGCCGTTGAAGTTGACATCGATGCACTATGTGACGGTGAGCGAGTGGTTATCGGCGGTATTATGGAGCATATCGAACAAGCAGGTGTTCACTCTGGTGACTCAGCATGTTCACTTCCTGCATACACGCTAAGCCAAGAAATCCAAGATACAATGCGTGAGCAAGTTGAAAAGCTAGCGTTTGAGTTGGGTGTTCGTGGTCTAATGAACACTCAGTTTGCGGTTAAGAACAACAAGGTTTACTTGATTGAAGTTAATCCACGTGCCGCGCGTACCGTTCCGTTTGTATCGAAAGCAACAGGTGCACCTATTGCTAAGATTGCTGCTCGTGTTATGGCGGGTCAATCTCTAGAGTCGCAAGGCTTTACTAAAGAGATTATTCCTCCTTACTACTCAGTGAAAGAAGTGGTACTGCCATTCAACAAGTTCCCTGGCGTTGACCCACTATTAGGTCCAGAAATGCGTTCCACTGGTGAGGTAATGGGTGTCGGTGCGACATTTGCTGAAGCTTATGCGAAAGCAGAGCTAGGTTGCGGCAATGTTTACCCTGAAGGTGGTCGTGCGCTACTGTCTGTTCGTGAAGGTGATAAAGAACGCGTAGTTGACCTAGCTTCTAAGCTAACTAAGCTTGGCTACCAACTAGATGCAACACACGGTACAGCAGTAATCTTAGGTGAAGCAGGTATCAACCCTCGTCTTGTAAACAAAGTACACGAAGGTCGTCCACATATCCTAGACCGTATCAAGAACAACGAGTACACCTACATCGTTAACACGGCTGCAGGTCGTCAAGCGATTGAGGACTCAAAAGTTCTACGTCGTGGCGCGCTAGCGGAGAAAGTGAACTACACCACAACGCTAAATGCAGCGTTTGCAACCTGTATGTCTCATACCGCAGATGCGAAGTCGACAGTGACATCGGTTCAAGAGCTTCACGCACAAGTAAAAAGTGCTTAATAGATAAAAACTAAGAAGTAGGTCTAGCGCCTGCCTTTTAGACAACCTCATTGCCCGCTCATTTGAGCGGGCTTTTTTTTGTGTCGCATTCTTTATTCAGAGAGTGTTTTTTAAACAATTCTTTTAGCCGTTATATTCCTACTCCTAATTAGAACGTAGGAAATTAGCAGTGAAAATTAAACATACTTTATCCATATTAATGGCAGCAATGACATTATCTTTTTCAGCTTCGGCTGACGATAGTTTTTACCTAGGTACCATATTTAATACGGTGCGAGCATCGGATGAGAGCGTTAACAAATCGACTTCCAATATTAGTAATTTAGGACTTCAGGCCGGGTACTCATTCAATCAGCATTTTGCCCTTGAGGGGCGATATTTCTATACACTCAATCGTTCAAGTTCTTTGCCTCAACACCAGTCGCAAATTTATGCCAAAGCAAGCTATCCACTCAGTGACACTTTTTCGATCTACGCCTTAGCTGGGGTCAACTTTGCGAAAGAATATTCCGCAAGTAGTCAAACTAAAGGGTATTTTTCGGGAGGTGCCGGTGTCTCTTATACCTTTACGGATAAACTTAAAGGGTCATTAGAATATGTCTCTTTAGCTCAAAGCAAGTTTTATAAAGGTAATGCTGTCAATATCGGCTTAAGTTACTGCTTCTAATTAATTCCTTAAGGGAATAGGTTTGTATCCATGATTTCGCTAGTGTTGATATTTGTCGCGAGTAAAATGAGACGATATTTCACGTTGAGTTAGCATAATGGAAGTTACGATAGAAATTCTTGGACTCCTATTCCTGGTGGCAGGATTAGCGGGCTTTATTGATGCGATGGCTGGTGGTGGCGGGTTACTTACTCTTCCTGCTCTCCTGTCAGTCGGCGTTCCCCCAACTCAAGCATTGGCAACTAACAAGTTACAAAGCTCATTTGGTAGCTTTTCGGCAACTTGGTATTTTGTGCGCAATGGTATTGTTGACCTCAAGGAAATGCGACTTGCGATTCTATGTACTTTTATAGGATCTGCAGTTGGTGCTGAATTAGTACAGCATATTGATGCAGGGGTGCTGACGAGCTTGATTCCAGTTTTACTGCTGGGGATTTCTCTGTACTTTTTGCTGGCTCCACAAGCAGGAGAGGGCGGTGGCAAACCTAAAATGTCAGAAACCCTATTTGCCTTTTCTGTAGGTACTGGTGTCGGATTTTACGACGGCTTCTTTGGACCGGGTACCGGTTCTATCTTTACCATTTGTTTTGTCGCCATCGCACAACTGTCGATTGTTCATGCGACAGCAAAAACCAAAGTGCTCAATTTTACTTCCAATCTAGCCGCATTAATCTTTTTCATTATTGCAGGCTTACCGGTTTGGGAAATCGGCTTAGTTATGGCAGTGGGCGGTTTTTTGGGTGCCAGAATGGGAGCTAAGGTCGTTGTATCTAAGGGGAAAAAATTCATCCGCCCATTGGTTGTGGTCATGTCAATGGTCATGGCATTGAAGCTACTTTGGGAACAGCATCCTCAATGGTTTCAATCACTGTTCTAACTCGTTCTAATTTCAGTGCCGAGGGACGATAAACAAGGTGCACGGGACGTGTCAACGTAGCAAGAAAATCGAAGTCAAAGCAAAGCCCTTCATCAATGTGAAGGGTTTTTATAATTGATAATGGAACCAAAGCGGCAGAGACACCTTTGATTGCCAACTGCGCTGCTGCAGTATACGAGTCCATCTGCATGCTAGGAATAATACCCGCTTGCTGAAGCAAGCCCGCTTGATAGGTATTCGCCGGATTGTTGAGGTCGTTAGTGATGAGCTTAGCGGGCGGTGCTGTAAGCGGTTGATGGCTCACGACTCGAAACGGTTCGTTAAATAGATGGGTAGCGTGCAGGCCAAGACGACTATTAAGATGCCCTGCACAGAGTCCAATCGCCGCGTCCCCAGCTTTAACGTGTTCAATGATTCGGGGCGTATGGTTGGTGGTAATGGTGAGGAATGGGTCTTTAAGCAGCAACGTGGGAAATACTTCACTGAGATAACCTGCCACTAAGGTTTCCGAACAATCCACACGAATAATCGTTTGATCATCAAGAGTCTGCTCTTCAGCAATTAATCCGCGAAGCTCATGCAGACTTGGACCAACACGGTTGATAAGAGAGAGAGCGTCAGGAGTCAGTTTTATTTGCCTCCCTTCTGGCTCGATTAATTTTTTACCAAGTTTTCTCTCTAGATTGGCTATTCGCTTACTGACCGCCGACTGGCTGATATATAGTCTGCTGCCAGTACGGCTCATGGTTTTTTCTTGTGAGAGCACGAGTAAGGTTTCAATGCCTTCCAATAGCATACGCTTTGATGAAAATTGGGAATGGATTTTATTATTCTAACATAACCTGACGACGACGTTGGTAGGCTAAGTCAGCAATTCGGCGACCAAAGTAATGTGCAGTTTCTAAGTCATTAGAGTGAACTTGCTCATTGTCATCGTAGCTTGCCACTAAGCCAATTGAGGAGCCTGTGCGGTTCAAAGCTTTGTTATCTGTGTGTTTTGAAACATCTAACCCTGCCCAAATCATACCGTGCTGGCAGGCTAAGGCAAAGAAACCAAGCAGCGTTTGTTGTTGCTCACCATTGAGACTACCGCCCATGGTAAATCCTGCGGCAAGCTTATTACGCCAATTGAGTTGGACATATTCATCGCTACTCGCATCCATAAACGCCTTAAATTGAGCGCTGGCCGAACCCATGTAAGTAGGACTTCCGAAAACAATAGCATCGAAATGCTTTAGTGATGAAAGTAAATGATTATTGACGTAACGACCCTCTTCAATATCACAGCTCTCAATCTCAAACAGAGTGGCACTATAGAGCGCACACTCGATGCCACTTTGAATGGCTTTTGCGAGTGCTCGTGTCGCTCCACTCTTAGAGAAGTAAACAATAGCGATGTTTGACATCTCAATCTCCTACATAGGCTGTGTGAGTTCAACGCGATAGTATTCATCGTCTTCATCTTTAATAAAATCGACAAAATAGTGAATGCTGTCTAGTTCATCTTCCACATAATGGGAGACATAGAGCAACTGGCTTAAGTTTTCTTTGGCTATCATATCGAGGGCATTCATCACCAGCTTACGACCTAGAAAATCAAGCCCTTGATAAGGCTCATCCAAGATAAGGATAGTAGGCTGCTTGATGATAGCTCGAGCAATTAAAAGGAGTCTTTGTTGACTATATTCGAGGGACTTAAAAGAACGGTCGTGCAAGTGCTCCATATGAAGCAGCGTTAACCACTCTTTCGCCGCATCTATCTGATTTTGGCTAGGCTTATCATAAAGTCCGATAGAGTCGAAAAAGCCCGATAGCAAGACTTCCAAGGCGCTGCAACTGACACGATATTGCAAGTGAAGTGCAGAAGAGACCATACCGGTATGCTGTTTGATGTCCCACACGGTTTCTCCGCTGCCGCGCTTCAAACCATAAATAAGAATGTCATTGCTATAACATTGTGGATGATCGCCAAAGATCATGCCGAGCAATGTACTTTTTCCACAACCGTTTGGTCCACGAACTTGCCAGTGTTCTCCATTGTTAATCTGCCAGTTCACGCCGGAGAATATTTTTTGGTCGACGTATTCTACGTGTCCGTCGGTAATTTTAACCAAGGGGTCTGGAAACTTCGATTGATGTTGATGCTTACGAATTAGCGCAAGCCATTGTTCGCTTTGCGCTGAAGATTGAGCCAGTAGCTGCGAAATGACAGGGTGAGCGCGCCATTGCTGGTAGCTTAGTTGTTCGGTCAATGTACCATCTTCAAACATGGCGACATGATTAACCCAAACAGGGATTTCATCTTCCCTTGAGGTGATCACCACCAATTGAATATGCAGTGATAGGTCGCGAAGGTAGTCGGCGAGCATCTTGCGATGCAACGTATCTAAGCCGACAAATGGCTCATCCAAAATAAGCAGTTTAGGTGAGGTTGCTAATGCTCTGGCTAACATAACGCGACGTGTTTCGCCGGTTGATAGTTGCTTAAAGCCTCGCTCTTTTAAGTGCAAAAGATCCAGCTCTTGAATCAACTGCTCTGCTACAGTTTCGTTGCTGGCAAACTCGGATACCAGTTGAGTCACGGTGCGACCAAAATCGATTCGATCCATAAAGTCGGTATCGTCATTGGCATTTTCCAGTTCAAGTAATCGCTGCTGCTCTGCTAAAGAAACTTGTGCAATGCCGGTTTGTAAACCAAGAATCTCCCCTTCTTTAGGAAAGATTTCTTGGCACAATAAGTCGCCCAATAAAGAGCCTACATTGCCTTGGGTTTCAAATACTGCCCAATGTTCACCAGATTGAATGCGCCAATCTGGAATAGAGATAGAACCAGCTTGGTCAAAAGAAACGTGATTGAAGATGACATCCATAGACTTTTCCCTGTCATTGGTCTGAGAGACGATGAATTAACCAACATACTAAAGCGAATGGGAAAAATGAAGAGTAAAAGCTAGAGATTGTTATCTCTAGCTTTTGGTAATCAGGTTACTTATCTAAAGCAAACGTAGGTAAGGATAAGTGCCAGCGAATAGCGCCTAAGCGAATAACCAGCGTTGCAACAATACAACACAAGAAGGCTACTTCTGAAGAAGCACCAAGTAACAGAGCTGAGGTATGGAAAACACCACCTATGATACAGGCTGTTGCGTATACCTCACGGCGCAGTACCATAGGAACCTCGCGAGCCAGTACATCCCGAATTATACCGCCACCGCATCCGGTAATTACTCCCATAATGACTGCAACCATATAGGAGTCTTGGAATAGCATTGACTTCTCAACCCCGATACCGACAAAAACCGCAAGACCAACGGCATCGCACACTGGTAACACATACCAAGGAAGTCGACGTGGATGGCGAATCAATAGCATGGTCAAAATACAGGTGATGAAAATGACCCAAAGGTAAGTGTTGTCGGTGATCCAGAAAACTGGCGTTGCACCGAGTGCCATGTCTCGAATCGTGCCGCCACCTATCGCAGTGACGCTACCGAGTACCATTACACCAAAAGGATCCATCCTGAGTCTTCCTGCGAGTATCACTCCTGATATCGCAAACACTGCCGTACCAAATAAGTCGACCAAATAGAGCATGGAGTCCACAGCTAGTTTCTCACTGAAGCATAAAAGGAAAGTTCGCCAATTTTACGGGATTTAACGATTGCGCCTAGTGGTTCGTAGCTGAATGTGATCTATCTCTCAATTATTATTGAGTTCTTACCTGATCCAGATACTGGCAAACCTGTTGTATGGCTAGAAGTGTTCTTGGTGTTGGTCTGTTTAGCCAGTCAGACGTCAATGACCACACATGATGTTGGCTAACGGCTGGTAACTCCTGCTGCCACTTGTGCCACATGGTGCCGTTTTTAATGGCATGCTCTGAAGTAAAAATGGCTTGAGGCTGGCGAACTATTACCTGTTCAGGGCTGACTTGTGGATAGGGGGCTTTGCTATCGGCAAAAATATTTTCACCACCACAAAACTCAAACACTTCGCTCGGCCAACTGCCTTGCGCTAAGGTGATAATGGGCTTTTCACTTAGCTGGTAAAAGTAGCGAACGGGTGTTTCTGTGTCATATTTTTGCTTTAACTGCGCTAAACCTCGACGAAACTCTTTGGCTGCGTTTAAGCCAATGGAAGGGTCATCGGCATATTGGCTTAATTTCTCGATGTTGATAGCGATATCATCGAGAGTTTTGGTTTGTGAGTAAAATAGGTTAAATCCCAGCTTTTCTAGTTTCTCCAATTCACGTGCAGGGTTTCCCGCAGGCCAGACAAGAATGAGGTCAGGTTGCATCGCCACGATTCGTTCCAATTTGATACCTTGGTAATTGGCCACTCGCTCCAACTCTTTCGCTTGCTCTGGATAGTCACTGTATTCACTTACTGCGATAAGCTTATCACCAAGTCCTGCGGCATACGCCAGTTCCGTAGCATGAGGAGCTAAACTGATAATACGTTGTGTGTCTGCTAGAGCATGTTGAGTTGCCAAAAAAGTAATGGCAAGTATGAGCCAATTCTTCATGAAATTAGAAACCTCTGTGAATGATAAACATGACTAGGCTCTGCATCACTAGCCAAAAATAGATACGCCAAGCAATGTGTTTCTGCAACAAGGCCAAGTGATAAGCCGACGGTGCTACTTTTCCGCCGATACGTGCTCGCTGAAGTTTTTCACCTTGATAGATAGCTGGCCCACCAAGAGCAAGCTCAAAACGGTGTGCACAGCCACTGATGAGCCAAGCCGTGACTGGGTTATGCCACGATTTAGCTTGCATTATGGCGTGTTTAATAGAGGTAATGGGCAGACCAGCAAACATGAGTATTGAAAACAGCTTCTGGGGTGCGAAATCCAACAGTGAAAATAGCCAAGCAATAGGTTTACCGAAACTAGCAAAGCCTTTTTGGCTAGGACTCCAATTGCGAGCGAGCTCTAAAGTCAGTCGATACAGCAAGGCGCCAACACCACCACTAACGCCGTACCAAAACAGCACGCCGACTACGTTTCTAGCATAACTCAGAAGTAGCGTTTCAGAGCCTGCTTTGCCTATGCCCAGAAGCGATAGATTGTTGGTCTCTCGGTTTACTTTGGTTGAAAGCAGTCTACGCGCATTGGCTTTATCTTCTTGAGCGAGGGCATTAATAAGTTTGTGGGCGTACTGTTCGTTGTTGCGCCAATCAATGGCCAAGAGAAGCAAGGCTAATTGATAGAATTCTGGCTTCCAAACTAATGGCTCAAGAGCCCAAAGTACTAGGCCAGTGGGGACTAACATTAGTAACAGGGCAAGCCAACCCGCAAGGTGCTGTTGCTCGTTTGTTGACGATGGAGAATTGCTTTTATCTGCCACTAGCGCAGCAATCTGTTGCCAAAATCGAACAGGATGAGCGGCGGAGGGGATTGGAATTAGCAGATGAAATAACAGCGCACTCCACATTACCAGCAGTGCGCCATTTCCATATAAACTCTCTAGAAAAGAGCTCATTCAGCAGTCCTTGCGTTTTATTTCCCTTAGGAGGCTTAAGTTGAAGGGTTACTTAAGCAAATCCACCATATTTACTACCATTTCAGACGAGCTTTGTGCTGCCAAAGGTAGGAATTCTTCGAAGCTCATTGGTGACTCTTTGTCTGCCACGTCAGAGATAGCACGTACCACGACGAAAGGTGTATTGAACTGGTGGCAAACTTGTGCGATAGCTGATGCTTCCATCTCGACAGCGATAACACCAGGGAAGTTTTTACGGATAGTTTCTTGACGTTCTGGACGACATACAAACTCATCACCAGTACAAATTAGACCACGTACTGCGTGCTTATCTTTCATCTGTGCAAGCGCTTGTTCTGCTGTTTCCATCAATTTAGCGTCGGCAGCGAAGGCCGCTGGTTGACCCGCCATCTGACCAATTTCATAGCCAAATGCCGTCACATCAGCGTCGTGATGACGAACTTCAGTGGAGATGACGACATCTCCTAGGTTTAGTGAAGACTCAAAGCCACCTGCAGAACCTGTGTTAATAACCACATCAGGTTGGTAATCGCTAAGAAGAATCGTTGTTCCTACTGCTGCCGCTACCTTGCCAATACCTGACTGTAGCAAGACAATGTCTGCACCGTTAAGTTGACCAGTAAAGAAGGTGCAACCGCCTTTTTTAGTTTCAACAAGGTTTGTTAATGCTGATTTTAGGATGGAAACTTCTTGCTCCATTGCGCCGATTACGCCGATTTTCATAGAGATTCTCTCAGGTTGGAAAACGTATTTGGCGTGCAGTATAGCAATAGTCTTTGCACAGCCCAACCATTGCTATAGCAATTACTCAAGGGTTTGCTTCAATCAGTCCTGATTCGATCAACTTGAGGCGAAATGCTTCAACTCTTTCACGGTTCACGTCAAAGTCGTAATAGCCAATTCTAGCTTCGGAGCGAACCAATAATTGGTCTCCTTCAATTTTTAGCTCCATATCATCGACATAGCGAAAAACACTGGAGGTGTATTCAACCCGCAGATAATTGCCTTCTTTGGCCGCAACTTCGGCATTCGGAAGGGTTAGGGCGATTTGTTCTATCTGATTGATATTGGTGTTTGGCGTTAATGTGAATGGGGCAAGTGTAAACTCTTCTCGGCTATCTTGGGTTGAAACACACCGAGGGCTATCGCCACAGGGCTGCTCTGTCCGGTCCGTTGTTGTTTTATAACCTGCACCGCATGCGGTTAGGATCATCACTGAAGAAAGCGTAAGCCACTTGGGTAATGTCATAATCATCCCTTAAACAAAAGCCCAGCTAGGCTGGGCTAAGAAAACAATGGTCATTCTGATTGATGAAGATCGGAATGGCGTGTCTGGTGTTAGACCTCTAAGAAGTCTAGTATGCCTTCTGCCGCTTTGCGCCCTTCGTCAATGGCAGTAACCACGAGATCTGAACCACGAACTGCATCACCACCAGCGAAGATCTTCTCATTGGTCGTCTGATACATAAATTCTTGAGAGGCTGGAGCTTTGATCCGTCCCCATTGATCGAGTTCTACACCGTAAGGTTCAAGCCATGACATCTGGTGCGGTTGAAAACCGAACGCCATGATAACAGCATCAGCGGCAAGAACGTGTTCACTGCCTTCTACTGGTTCTGGACGACGACGACCAGCCTCATCGGGCTCACCTAGTGCCGTTTTCACTACTTTAACGCCGCATGTGTTGCCATTGGCATCCACCTCTATGCCTAGAGGCTGCAAGTTGAACATAAAGTTCACGCCTTCTTCACGAGCATTTTTTACCTCGCGTCGGGAGCCCGGCATGTTAGCCTCATCTCGTCGATAAGCACAGACAACGCTACTAGCTCCTTGGCGAATAGACGTTCTGACACAGTCCATAGCTGTATCACCACCACCAAGAACGACCACTTTTTTACCTTTCATATCAATGAAAGGATCAGAGGCTTCCAACTCCATAACTTTGTAGGTGTTGGAAATCAAAAATGGTAGGGCATCAAATACACCAGATGCCTCTTCATTTGTCAGACCTGCCCGCATGTTTTTATAAGTACCGACACCTAAAAATACCGCATCATAGTCTTTGACTAGTGTTGCCATGTCGATATCTTTGCCCACTTCAGTATTGAGCTGAAACTCGACGCCCATTTCGCTAAAGATTCGACGTCGGTTTAACATGACATCCTTTTCCAACTTGAACGATGGGATACCGAATGTCAGCAGTCCGCCGATTTCTGGGTAGCGGTCAAAGACAACGGGCTTAACACCATTACGAACTAGGATATCGGCAGCGGCGAGTCCCGCCGGGCCTGCACCTATGATAGCTACCTTCTTGTCCGTCCACTCCACATGGGACATATCCGGCTTCCAGCCCATTTCAAAGGCTTTGTCGGTAATGTATTTCTCGACATTACCTATAGTAACGGCACCAAAATCTTCGTTGAGTGTACACGAGCCTTCACAAAGGCGATCTTGTGGACAAACTCGCCCGCAGACTTCAGGTAGACTGTTGGTTTGATGTGATAGCTCGACAGCCTCAATGATTCGTCCCTCATTCGCCAGTTTAAGCCATTGAGGGATATAGTTATGAACGGGGCATTTCCACTCACAATAAGGGTTACCACAGTCAAGACATCGGTCTGCTTGAGCGGTTGCTTGTTGCTTCGTAAAGGGTTCGTAAATCTCTACAAACTCAATTTTGCGAACCTTGAGCGGCTTTTTAGCCGGGTCGACGCGGTTCACATCAATAAATTGGTATACGTTCTGGCTCATAATTCTGGCTCCTTCCAATTATTGTGCTTGAACGCGCAGTTCAGCGGCGCTTCTGCTTTGATGACCAAGTAGTGTGCGTAAATCCGCAGCTTTTGGTTTGACTAGGTAGAACTTTGGAATCCATTCATCAAAGTTCGCCAGAATATTCTCAGCATGCACAGAGCCGGTTTCTTCTAAATGCTCGGCAATCAGTCCACGAAGGTGTTCTTGGTGAATATAGAGATCGGATAAAGAGATAGCTTCGACAGATTCGGTGTTCACACGTCCTTCAAAATCCTCGTTAGTATCCATTACATAGGCAAAGCCGCCCGTCATACCCGCACCGAAGTTCACGCCTGTTGCACCTAGAATCGCCACGATGCCACCAGTCATATACTCACAAGCGTTGTCGCCTGCCCCTTCGATCACTGCAATGGTGCCTGAGTTACGGACACCAAAACGCTCGCCAGCGGTCCCAGCGGCGAACAATTTACCGCCAGTGGCGCCATACAAACAGGTGTTACCAATGATAGTGGCTTCATTACAAGTGAATGTTGTACCGACATGCGGCTTCACGACCAGCTTACCGCCAGCCATGCCTTTGCCTACATAGTCGTTAGCATCACCGGTTAGATAGATTTCAACACCACCCGCGTTCCATACCCCAAGAGACTGACCCGCTGTACCATCGAGGTAAAGCTTAATAGGGCGACTCGCCATCCCCTGGTTGCCATAACGTTTAGCTACTTCACCTGAGAGTCTCGCTCCTGCAGAGCGATCGGTATTACGGATATCAAAGTAGAAGCTACCACCTGATTTAGCCTCGACCGCAGCTTGCGTTTCTTCGACAATCTTTTGGTTTAGCAGTGCTTTATCAAACGGCTGATTTGGCTCTGTCCAGTACAAAGGCAGCGAAAGAGGTGAGATAGGGGCCTCCAAAATATTCGACAGGTCAAGCTTGGCTTGTTTCGCGGTCATACCTTCGAGACTCTCGAGCAGATCAGTACGACCGATAAGGTCAGTAAGCTTTTCTACTCCTAACTGAGCGAGTAACTCTCTTACTTCATCAGCAAGACCTGTGAAGTAGTTGACCACCATTTCAGGTAAGCCCTTAAAGTACTCTTTTCGTAAGGTCTCATCCTGAGTGGCTACGCCCGTGGCACAGTTATTCAAGTGACAAATACGTAAGAACTTACAGCCCATAGCCACCATTGGTGCAGTACCAAAGCCAAAGCTTTCCGCACCTAAAATTGCAGCTTTGACTACATCAAGCCCTGTTTTAAGACCGCCATCAACTTGAAGACGAATCTTGTGTCTTAAGTTGTTGGCAACAAGAGCTTGTTGAGTTTCAGCCAGACCGAGTTCCCAAGGACAACCTGCGTATTTGACCGACGTTAGTGGACTCGCCGCAGTGCCGCCATCGTAGCCGGAAATAGTGATAAGATCGGCGTAGGCTTTTGCTACTCCTGTTGCGATAGTGCCAACTCCCGGCTCAGACACCAACTTAACTGACACGAGCGCATTTGGGTTGACTTGTTTAAGGTCGAAAATCAGCTGTGCTAAATCCTCAATAGAATAGATATCGTGGTGAGGAGGTGGGGAAATCAAGGTAACACCTTGTACTGAATGGCGCAGTTTGGCAATCTCCGCTGTCACTTTATGGCCAGGAAGCTGTCCGCCTTCACCGGGTTTAGCACCCTGAGCAACTTTGATTTGCAATACATCGGCATTAGTCAAATAGTGCGGCGTGACACCAAAACGTCCAGAGGCAATTTGTTTAATGCGAGAGTTACGATTAGTGCCAAATCGACGCGGATCTTCGCCACCTTCACCTGAATTGGAATATCCGCCAAGCTTATTCATCGCCATGGCCAGTGCTTCATGAGCTTCTGGGCTTAAAGCACCAATGGACATTGCAGCAGAGTCGAAACGTTTATACAGCTCTGAATTCGGCTCGACTTTGTCTAGTGCCAGTGGTGAGTCTGACTTTTTAAGCGCCATCATATCGCGCAGCATAGACACAGGACGTTCATTTACTTGTTTGGCAAACGTCTGATAATCAGATGATTCACCACTTTTCACTGCTTTTTGCAGCGTACCAACAACATCTGGGTTGTAGGCGTGGTATTCGCCGTCATGAACATATTTTAGTAGTCCACCGTGCTCTACAGGCTTGCGTTTTGCCCATGCTTTTCTAGCTAGGTTAAACAGGTCTTGTTGGAAATCTTCGAAGTTTGCACCTTGAATACGAGTAGTCACTCCCTTGAAGCAAAGATCGACGATGTCGGTGTGCAGACCAACGGCTTCGAACAGCTGAGAGCAGCGATAGGAGGCTACGGTGGAAATGCCCATTTTGGACATAATTTTATACAGACCTTTATTGATACCGTATTGATAGTTTTGCATCACGTCTCGGTAGCACTTATCAATAGCACCATCATCGATCAGTTTACCAAGTGCTTCGTAGGCCAAATAAGGGTAGATAGCCGTAGCGCCGAAACCAAGCAATACAGCAAATTGGTGAGGGTCTCGGGCCGTTGCAGTTTCAACGATAATATTGGCGTCACAACGTAAGTTGGCTTCGATTAAACGAGTTTGCACCGCGCCGACGGCCATTGCTGCCGGAATAGGTAGTTTTCCTTTGACTAGAGCTCGATCTGAAAGAACCAATAAAACGGTTCCTTGCTTGATGACGCTCTCGGCACTATCGCAAAGGTCAAGCAGAGCTTGCTTGAGATCTTTCTCATTTGGGTCGTAATTAATGTCCAAAATAGTATTGCGATAGTGCTTATCACTCAGCTCTAACAGTTGCTGCATATCAGAGTAAAGGAGTACTGGAGAGTCGAATGTGACTCGATAAGCGTGACCATCGGTCTCACAAAATACATTCATCTCTTGACCAACACTGGTCGCCAATGACATCACATGCTTTTCGCGCAGTGGATCAATTGGTGGGTTGGTGACCTGAGCAAATTTCTGACGGAAATAGTCGGTGACCAAGCGCTCTTTAGAAGAGAGGACTGCCATTGGGGTATCATCACCCATAGAGCCGACGGCTTCTTGGCCCATATCACCTAAAACACGTAATACCTGATCCGTCTCTTCGTTCGTCATAGCGAACTGCTTTTGATAGGTTTTCAGCAGGGGTTCATCAAAACTGCGAGCTCCGACTTGGTCGTCCGGTAATTCACTAAAGGAGGTCAGTTTGTGGACGTTGTTTGCCATCCACTCTCGGTAAGGATGACGGCTCTTTAGATCGTTATCTATGTCTTCTGAGTGCCATAGCTCACCTTGTTGAGTATCGACAACAAGCAGCTCGCCGGGGCCAACGCGACCTTTCTCTGCAACTTCATCAGGCGCGTAGTCCCAGATGCCCACTTCAGACGCCAAGGTAATCAAATTGTCTTTGGTAATCACGTAACGCGCTGGACGCAGGCCATTTCTATCTAGGTTACATGCGGCATAGCGACCATCTGATAATACGATCCCAGCGGGTCCATCCCATGGCTCCATGTGTTTGGAGTTGAAGTCATAGAAGGCACGCAAATCAGGATCCATATCTGGGTGATTTTGCCATGCTGGTGGCACAAGCATACGCATGGCACGGAAGATATCCATACCTCCAGACAGGAACAGATCCAGCATGTTATCTAAGCTGGATGAATCTGAGCCAGTCTCATTCACGAATGGCGCAGCGGTTTGTAAGTCAGGCAGGAGAGGTGATGCGAACTTGTAGGCACGCGCTTTTGCCCATTGTCTATTCCCCTCAATAGTATTGATCTCACCATTGTGCGCCAAATATCTGAATGGCTGTGCTAATGGCCAGCGAGGTTGAGTATTCGTTGAGAAACGTTGGTGGAATAGGCAGATCGATGACTCCATGCGGAGATCAGCAAGATCGAGATAGAAGCGTGGAAGATCAGCTGGCATGCACAGCCCTTTGTAGACGATCACTTGCGTCGATAAGCTACAAATATAGAAATCTTCATCATCGATGATGCGCTTTTCAATGCGACGTTTGGCTATATATAAGCGTCGTTCAACATCTTGTTCACGCCAACCTGCGGGTGCAGAAATAAAGACTTGAACGATGTTAGGTACCGAGCTCAGTGCGATTGGACCAAGTACGTCATCATTGGTAGGAACGTCTCGCCAACCGGAAACAGTGAGTGTTTCCTGTGACAATTCTTGGTTGATGATATCTTTCGCTGACTGCGCTTTTACCGGGTCTTTGGAAAGAAATAGCATGCCTACGGCGTATTGTTTGCCGAGGTTCCAACCATTTTCTTCTGCGATGAGTTTAAAATAAGAATCCGGTTTTTGGAGTAGTAGGCCACATCCGTCGCCTGTTTTTCCATCTGAGTTGATACCGCCACGGTGAGTCATGCGGTCTAATGCTGAGATTGCGGTGCGAACCAGTTTGTGGCTGGGCTGACCTTGCATATGCGCAATAAGACCAAATCCACAGTTGTCTTTTACAAGACTTGGATCGTAAAGAGCCATTGCCTTTCTCCCTTTGAGCTTGCTGTCATCCTGACAGTAAATTAATGCTTTTTAATGACTTTTTGTTGTTATTTGCGTCAAATTTTTAGAATTTATAAACTTAACAAATTGTATCTATTCTATTTTCACGAACTTCACAACGTATAGCTTATGGCGATAAAGGTCAAGTTTTCAGAAATTTGTTGTGTATGATTCAGAAATTCAAACGATTTATCTGCGATAAGTGACAAGTCATTGCTGTGAAATAGTGAGAAGGTTAACAGTTTGTTGGGGTTGCAATGAAGACGGACACAAAAAAGGCCAGCAAACTGCTGGCCAAATTAGGAAGGAATACTGTTAGTTACTTATTGGTGTAACCAGACAGACAACCTTTAGGCTGAAAGCATTAATGAATCTGCTTTCGCTTCAAGGTTGGTGTTGCCCATAAGGTATTCATCGATGGCACGTGCACACTCACGTCCCTCGTTGATGCAACGCACGACCAGAGACTGACCAGTACGCATATCACCTGCGGCAAAAACACCTTGCTGGTTGGTTTGGAAACCTTGTGACGCTACGTTTCCTCGCTCATCCAGTTTGATATCAAGTTGTGCTAATACGCCCGTTGGTTCTGGGTGTAAGAAGCCCATTGCTAGGAATGCCATATCACAAGGAATGACACGCTCAGAGTTAGCCACTTCTTCAAAACTTGGGCGTTCACCTGGCGCTGCGTCTTTCCATACGATGTCAGCAATACGAAGACCTGTTACTTGACCTTCATCGTTACCGATGAATTCTTTTGTCAGGATATTCCAATGACGGTCACAACCTTCTTCATGAGAAGTGGTTGTTTTCATAATCATTGGGTATTGAGGCCAAGGCATATTCGCAGGGCGTTTTTCTGGTGGAATCGGCATGATTTCGACCTGAGTAACACTCTCCGCTTTATGACGGTTTGATGTACCAACACAGTCAGAACCTGTATCGCCACCGCCGATAACCACAACGTGCTTATTTTTAGCGTGGATTTCTTCGCCTTTCAGATCCATATCGTTAGCACGACGGTTATTCTGAGCAAGGAACTCCATAGCGAAATGTACGCCTTTAAGTTCACGTCCAGGAACAGGTAAGTCACGAGGAACGGTAGATCCACCTGTTAACAGCACCACATCAAACTCTTGGCGCAGTTGCTGAGCATTAACATCAACGCCCACATGTTGGTTTACTTTAAACTCAACGCCAGCTTCTGCCATCAGATTGATCTTACGGTCAATGATGTCCATACCCAGTTTGAAATCTGGGATGCCGAAGCGAAGTAGGCCACCCACTTTCTCATCGCGTTCAAATACAGTCACAGAGTGACCTGCACTGTTGAGCTGTTCAGCGGCAGAGAGACCAGCAGGGCCAGAACCGATGATAGCAACAGTTTTACCAGAACGAGAACGTGGCGTTTTCGGTTTTGCATAACCTTCGCGGTATGCTGTTTCAACGATAGTTTTCTCGATATTACAGATGGTGATAGGGTCTTGGTTAATACCCAGTACACAAGCACTCTCACAAGGAGACGGACAGACGCGACCTGTAAACTCAGGGAAGTTGTTAGTAGAACTTAGGATGTTCCAAGCTTCTTCCCAGCTATCACGATATACGGCATCGTTGAACTCTGGGATGATATTGCCGATTGGGCAACCACTGTGGCAGAACGGCACGCCACAATCCATACAACGAGAAGCCTGAGTATTGATTTTGTCGCCAAACTCTTCGTTTAGTACGAACTCTTTGTTGTCTTCAATACGAACGGCTGGGTCGAGCTTCTTTGGAAGCTCGCGACCATGTTCTAAAAATCCAGTAGGCTTACCCATTATACTGCCTCCACTTCTTCCGTTTGAGCTTGCTCAGCTTCTGCTTTGCGCTTTTGAAGTACCGCTTTGTAATCACGCGGCATAACCTTAACGAGTGACGCTAGGCTTACTTCAAAGTTATCTAAGAACGACTGAGCGACTTCACTTCCTGTGAACTCTACATGCTTAGTCAGCATATCTTTAAGTAGTTCGCGATCTTCTTGTTCGATTGGGTCTAGGTCGACCAATTCAGGGTTTAGCTTGGTTTCAAAATCACCCGCTGTATCCCAAACGTAGGCAACACCGCCACTCATACCAGCCGCAAAGTTACGTCCTGTCGAACCAAGGATGATGGCCGCACCGCCAGTCATGTATTCACAACCGTGGTCACCAACACCTTCAACAACGACTTTAGCACCAGAGTTACGTACACAGAAACGCTCACCAGCCATACCGCGAATGAAGGATTCACCAGACGTTGCACCGTAGAAACATACGTTACCAACCACGATATTATCTTCAGCGACAATCGTTGATTTCGCATCAGGGTAGAGTACTAACGTACCGCCTGACAGACCTTTACCCCAGTAGTCGTTCGCATCGCCTTCCACTTCAAACTTAACGCCTTTAGCAAGGAAAGCGCCGAATGATTGACCTGCGCTGCCAGTGAACTTCACGTTCATTGGTTGAGGTAGACCTTGGTCCTTGTAGACTTTAGAAATCTCATTCGACAGCATGGTACCAGCTGAACGGTCGGTGTTGATGATAGGGAACTCAGCATTTACGGCTTCGCCCTTCTCAAGTGCTGGAATCGCTACTTGAATTAACTTACGGTCCAGAACCTGTTCTAGGTTGTGGTTTTGTTCCGTTTGGTTGTAAACGCCATCTTGCTCACGAGCCTGTTCAATATGTAGTACAGGTGTTAGGTCGAGGTTCTTATATTTCCAGTGACCAATATCTTCACGAACTTTTAGTTTGTGAGATTGACCCACCATCTCATCGATAGTGCGGAAACCAAGTTCAGCCATCACTTCACGTAAGCCTTCAGCCATGTATTGGAAGAAGGTAACAACATCTTCTACGCGACCATCGAAGCGCTCACGTAGTGTTTTGTTTTGTGTTGCGATACCCACAGGGCAGGTGTTCTTATGACACTTACGCATCATGATACAGCCTTCAACCACAAGCGCTGCGGTTGCGACGCCCCATTCTTCAGCACCAAGTAGAGTTGCTACCGCAAGGTCACGTGGCGTTTTCATCTGACCATCAGATTGAACCACGATACGGTTACGTAGACCGTTCTTCAGAAGCGTTTGGTGTGTTTCTGCCAAACCAAGCTCCCAAGGAAGCCCTGTATGGCGAATTGAAGACATTGGTGAAGCACCAGTACCACCGTCGAAGCCCGCAATCAGGACAACGTCAGCTTTCGCTTTTGCAACACCTGAGGCGATAGTACCTACACCCGCTTCTGATACTAGCTTCACGTTAACGCGACCCGCGCGGTTAGCGTTTTTCAAGTCGTAGATCAGCTGTGCCAAATCTTCGATTGAGTAGATATCGTGGTGTGGTGGTGGTGAAATCAAGCCAACTCCTGGCGTTGAGTGACGAGTCGCACCGATCCAATCATCGACTTTATCACCAGGAAGCTGACCACCTTCACCTGGCTTAGCCCCTTGAGCCATCTTGATTTGTAGCTCATCAGCGTTAGTTAAGTAGTAAGACGTGACACCGAAACGACCGGATGCAACCTGCTTAATTGCTGAGCGTTCCCAGTCACCGTTTTCTTTACGTTCGAAACGAGTTGGATCTTCACCGCCTTCGCCTGAGTTAGACTTAGCACCGATACGGTTCATGGCTACAGCAAGTGTTGAGTGAGCCTCGTAAGAGATAGAACCGAATGACATCGCACCTGTAGCAAAGCGCTTCAGAATGTTTTCAATTGGCTCAACTTCTTCCAGCGGAATGGAGCCAGCTGGGTTCTTAACGAAGTCTAATTGGCTACGCAGAGTCGCAGCGTTATCGCCTTGGTCATCGACGGCTTTCGCATACTTCTTAAACTGAGAGTAATCTTTGTTGCGAGTTGACTCTTGCAGTAGGGAAATAGTTTCTGGGTTAAACAGGTGCTTTTCACCACGCTGTTTCCACTGATAAACCCCACCCACATCAAGAACTTGAACTGGAATTTCACGTGTTGGGAAACCAATACGGTGACGAACCAAGACTTCTTTGGCGATATCATCGATGGTAAGGCCTTGAATACGTGAAACCGTACCCGTGAAATACTTCTCAACTACAGACTTACTGATACCTAGCGCTTCGAAGATTTGTGCACCATGGTAAGACTGAAGTGTGGAGATGCCCATTTTCGAGAAAATCTTTAATAGGCCGCCGTTGATCGACTTACGGTAGTTCTCGAACAGCTCAGAGATGCTGGTTTCTGGATCCAGTTTTTTAGTGCGTTGTAGCTCAACCATGGTCTCGATAACGAGGTATGGGTTAACCGCGTTTGCACCATAGCCAACAAGCGTTGCAAAGTGGTGCGTTTCACGAGCATCGCCAGTTTCTACTACGATGTCACACTTGGCACGCAAGCCTTTGCGGATTAGGTGGTGGTGAACCGCGCCTACCGCCAGCATCGCTGGGATAGCGGCATGGTTAGAGTTGATAGCTCGGTCAGTTAACAGAATGATTGAGTAACCATCGATAACCGCATCTTCTGCGTATTGACAGATACGTTTTAGTGCGCGCTCTAGCTTACCTTCGTCTTCACTTGCTTGGAAAACGATATCCAGAGTTTTCGCTTGCAGGTGCTCATTATCGATAGCACGCAGCTTCTCAAGTTCAGAGTTAGATAGAACTGGGGACTCTAGCTCAACTTTTTGGCAGTGCTCCGGAGATTCCGATAGCAGGTTCTGATCTTTACCAAGGTAAGTGTTCAGAGACATCACCATACGTTCACGAATCGGGTCGATTGGTGGGTTGGTAACCTGAGCGAATAGCTGCTTAAAGTAGTTAGATAGATGTTGTGACTGGTGCGAAAGGATCGCTAGTGGCCAGTCAGCACCCATTGCAGACAATGGCTCTTTGCCATCTTTTGCCATAGGTACAATGATTTCGTTCACTTCTTCTGAGCTAACACCAAACGCTTGCTGTTTGTGGAGTAGCTTTTCAGGAGAAGGTTGGCTGAACTCGTTGCTCGCGTCTGGAAGCTTTTTAAGGCTTAGCAGGTTTTCTTCCACCCATTTCTGGTATGGCTGAGCACTTGCGATGCCATCTTTCACTTCTTCATCAGAGATGATGCGACCTTGCTCTAGGTCAGCAACGAAGATACGACCAGGTTGCAGACGACCACGGAACTCAACATTTTCTGGCTCAATGTCGACAACACCAGATTCTGATGCCATCACCAAGAAGTCATCTTTAGTCACGGTATAGCGCGACGGGCGCAGACCGTTACGGTCAAGCGTTGCACCTACCTGAACACCGTCAGTAAAGCACACCGATGCAGGTCCGTCCCATGGTTCCATTACGTTCGCGTGATACTGGTAGAATGCACGACGTGTTGGGTCCATGTTTTTGTTTTCTTGCCATGCTTCAGGGATCATCATCATCAACGCATGTGGCAGGCTACGACCAGAAAGAACCAGGAGCTCTAGTGCCATATCGAAGTTTGATGAATCCGAGCTGCCTTCTTGACAGATCGGGAGCAGCATGTCGATTTCTGCTTGTGTGAACAAGTCAGATTCGATGATAGCTTCACGAGCCTTCATCCAATTCAAGTTACCGCGAACTGTGTTGATTTCACCGTTGTGGGCAATATAACGGAAAGGCTGCGCTAGGCGCCATTTCGGGAAAGTATTGGTAGAGAAACGAGAGTGAACCAGTGCAAGCGCTGTCACCATCGTTGGATTTTGTAGATCTAGGAAGTACTGAGGTACTTGCTCAGTAGTGAGCTGGCCCTTGTAAACCAGTGTCTTGTACGACATTGAATTGATGTAGAAGTCATCACCAATGTTAGACACACTTTCTAAGCAAACGCGTACTGTGTAGTTACGTAACACGTAAAGCTTACGTTCTAGCTCTTCAGGCGTACAGCCCGGACCACCAGAAACGAATACGTGTTCGAATTGTGGCTCAGTGCTCAATGGATCAGCACCAATCATTGAGTTGTCAGTTGGTAAGACACGATATCCAATTACTTCCAACTCTAAACGTTGTGCATTGCGCTCTAGAATGTCACGACATTGTGCGCGTTTGTGCTCGTCTTTCGGGAAAAGAACAACACCGACACCGTATTTCTCAAAAGAAGGCAGCTTAATACCAAGCTTAACAGCTTCTTCCAAAAGAAATTCATGGGGCTTCTGAAGTAGGATACCTGCGCCATCGCCACTGCATGGATCGCAGCCTTGACCGCCACGGTGTTCCATGCGCGCTAGCATATCCAGGGCTTGGGTCACTACTTCGTGTGATTTACGGTTTTTTAGGTGAGCAACAAAACCGATACCACAAGCGTCATGCTCCAACTCTGGAGTATACAGACCTTGTGTATTCTGCTCTCTATCTACCATAGATACTTCCTTCCAGTTTAATCTAGGCACAACTTGAGTGTGTGATTGTGCCTTGTCCTTTGTAATTTTGATTCTTGACTGCCAGAGGGGGCAGTTTTCGAGTCCATTCTGCATCTCGCAGGAAAAGTGTTGCGAGAAAAACATTCCGTGGTGATATTCAATGTCATCTTTCCACAATCCAGTGGAATATGTTGGTGGGAGTAGAATATCAACCTTCAATCTACTAATTCGTACTGTAATAAAAACGGCAAAAACAGCAGAATTGTGTAAGTATCCTACAATTTTGCGCTGTGTAATTCCAACGAAAGTTACGTCTGTTCCACATTTTTTTTATCTAATTTTGAATATATCTAATAACATACATGCAACATTTGCCGTTTTTCTGTTGTTTTTATGAATATTTATTGATTTTGGTTAAGCATGCTTTTCCCGCTCGTTGATACGATGCATGGTTTTCTTTTGCAGGGATGTAATTTAGTTTCACTAATTAGAGTGAGATTCATTCTTATTAATAGGTTTTTCGAACATGCAATTACATGAGTTGGTGAATACCATCGGCCAAGATCTCCAGCGTCGATACGGTGAAAAAGTTCACAAACTGACCCTGCACGGTGGTTTTAGCTGCCCTAACCGAGACGGCACGATAGGTCGTGGTGGTTGTACATTTTGTAATGTTGCCTCCTTTGCAAGTGAAGAGACACAGATTCAATCCATTCATGAACAGCTCACGGATCGTGCTGGTGAAGTGAAGCGCGCAAAGAAGTATCTCGCTTATTTTCAGGCTTACACCAGCACTTATGCAGAAGTACAGGTGTTGAAAAACATGTACGAAGAAGCACTTAAGTATGCTGACATTGTCGGATTGTGTGTCGGAACGCGCCCTGATTGTGTTCCTGAGTCCGTAGTAGAGCTTTTGGCTGGGTATGTCGAGCAAGGATATGAAATTTGGTTGGAGCTAGGGCTACAAACGGCTCACGATCACACACTTAAACGCATAAATCGAGGCCATGATTTTGCTGTGTACGATGAAATCACCCGACGCGCTCGTGCACTTGGAATCAAGGTATGTACACATCTTATCGTCGGTCTGCCAAATGAATCAAAGCAAGATAACCTTGTTACTCTAGACAAGGTGCTGGCCACCGGAACGGATGGCATTAAATTGCACGGTTTACATATTGTTGAAGGCAGTACGATGGCTAAGGCGTGGCGTGCTGGTAGATTAGAAGCGCCAACGCTAGAGTTTTACTTAGATGTGGCCAGTGAAATGATTCGTCGTACGCCAGCAGAGATCATTTTTCACCGCGTCTCCTCTTCCGCGCGAAGACCGACCTTGTTGTCGCCACTTTGGTGTGAGAACCGTTGGTTAGCGATGACAGAGCTAGGCCGAGTGTTAACCAAAGAAGGCCAACAGGGCTCATTGACTCTGAATCCGTTTATTTATCACAAACCTGTTCTCAAATAATTCTACTACCGTGTGAAGCTACTGGCTTAATGATAGACTTAGGTCAGTTGTAACGCACGGAGTGCTGAATGAAACCTATCAAAAACCTCGCTCAATATTATGTCGACTTGTTAGTAAAGCTCGGCATTGTTCGTTTTTCTATTCTTCTCGCATTGGCTTTGGTGGCATTAGCCGTTGTGGTTCAGGTGGGTATTACCCTTGTTTTGAATGGGCGTGTAGATGACATAGATATTGTCCGTTCGGTATTTTTCGGTCTGCTTATTACTCCGTGGGCTGTGTATTTTCTCTCTGTTGTTGTCGACCAGTTGGAAGAATCACGTCAGCGTCTCTCTAAGATGGTTTCTAAACTAAAAGACATGCGTTCGCGTGACCAAGATTTGAACCACAAGCTGCAACAAAATATCCGCAAACTCAATCAAGAGATTGAAGAGAGACAAAAAGCGGAGGAAGCGCGTGAAGAGGCGATGAAGGATCTAGAAAATGAGGTGTTTCAACGTGAACGTACTCAACTCGAGCTGGCTGAACGAACCGCTTTACTGCGTTCATTTATTGATGCTTCTCCCGACTTGATCTATTACCGCAATGCGGAAGGTGTCTTCTCTGGTTGTAACCGGGCGATGGAAGAGTTGACTGGTCGAAAAGAAAAAGAGCTAGTGGGTTTGACGCCATGGGACGTTTACTCTGAAGAGATCGCTAAACAAGTTGTTGAAACCGACCATAAAGTGATGGGTGATAACCAAGCACTGACGTATGAGCAGTGGTTAGAGTACCCAGATGGCAAGAAATGTTTCTATGAACTGCGTAAGGTGCCGTTCTATAGCAAAGATGGTAAGCACCTTGGGCTGGTTGGTTTTGGTCGTGATATCACCGAGCGTAAGCGTCATCAAGAGTCATTAGAGAAAGCGAGTCGAGACAAAACAACGTTTATTTCGACCATTAGTCATGAGCTGCGTACACCGTTAAATGGCATTGTCGGTTTGAGCCGAATGTTACTTGATAGCCATCTAAATACTGAACAGCGTAAGCACATGCAAACTATTAACGTCAGTGCCATCACGCTAGGCCATATCTTTAATGACATAATTGATATGGATAAGTTTGATAGACGTAAGCTTGAGCTTTTCCCTGAACCACTGAACTTTGAAGACTTTGTCACTGAACTTGAGAGCATTTCGGCTCTTATGGCGGAGCAGAAAGGGTTACGATTTGATCTTGAGCGTTTAACGGATCTCCCAGAAGGCGTGGTAGTCGATGCGACGAGACTGCGTCAGGTGATTTGGAATCTGGTTAGCAACGCCATGAAGTTCACTAAGCAGGGTGGCGTTGTGATGACCATCAGTGCGGATATTGAAGATAATTATGCTCATATCATTATCGAAGTTGAAGATACTGGAATAGGTATTCCTCAGCACGAACTTGATAAGATCTTCGCTATGTATTATCAGGTGAAGTCAGGGAAAGACAATTTACATGCTGTGGGCACCGGAATTGGTCTTGCGGTTTCTAAGCAACTGATAAAGATGATGGATGGTGACATCACGGCAGACAGTGAAGAAGGGTTTGGAAGTACATTTACGGTATCCATCAATGTCCCTTGTGCTGATAAACAACAATTGGCTCCAGTAGAAGTGAAGCAACAAGGTAGTCTCAATATTTTCTTACTGGAAGATATTGAGTTGAACATTACGGTCGCACGTTCGCTGTTGGAAAGCTTAGGACATACAGTCAGTGTTGCAATGACGGGCGAAGAAGCCATCGCGACGTTTAAGCCAGAAGAGTATGACCTCGCGTTGCTCGATATTCAGTTACCTGATATGACGGGCTTTGATGTTGCACAGAATTTTAGGGAGCACTACACACAATTGCCTCCTTTGGTCGCTTTAACGGCGAATGTGCTAAAGGATAAACAAGAGTACCTAACAAAAGGTATGGATGACGCTATCAGTAAGCCACTGAGTGTTAAAGCACTCACGGAAGTCATTAACAAGTTTGCTGGCGATGAAGAGTCTACTGACGTTGAGGAAGCAACCGTAGTTGAGAAAACAGATATTAATGACGAACTGTTTAACCGACTTTTAGATTTCGATATGTTGGACTCTTATGTTGATATTGTCGGCACCAAACCTGTGTACGATAGCATCACTATGTTCGAGCAAATGATGCCAGACTATCTCGAGATACTGGATTCGAACATGACTGCGAAAGATCAATCCGGTATTGCCTCTGAAGCACATAAGATTAAAGGTGCTGCTGGATCTATTGGCTTAAAACGCATTCAATCAGTTGCCCAGAAGGCTCAGTCTCCGGATATGCCAGCATGGTGGGAGAACATTGAAGATTGGGTTGAAGAGATAAAAAACGAATATCACAATGATATTCAAGTACTTAAAATGTGGTTGGAAAGTAAGGAATCAAAATGAAGAAAATACTCACAGCACTAGCACTTTCTGCAGCTTTAGCCGGTTGTGCAACCTCTCCAGCGACAGACTCAAAAGTATGGATGACGGGAAATACTGCTATGGTTGAACAGCAGACTGTTCGTCTAGAGTCGAACCTTTGGATCGATATGATGCCAAAAATTGGTGAAACGACTGCACTGGTAAAAGAACAAACTCTTCACGGTGCATTAAACCTAGTGACTGACACGCAGCTACCAGCTGATATGGATGTCGCTATGGTGGTATTGAAACAAGGTGATGTGTCTTGGGAGTTTGAAGGTGATGACTTTGAACTGCGAAATCACTCAGAGAATCAGTGGGAAGTGGCGTTTAACTGGCAGTTAGAAGTCAACATTACTAAGCCAGTAGATGTGGCTGTGCAGCTGGTTGGTGGCGATAAACAAACTTGGGTTGTCAACAAACAAGTGAATGTGGATACGGTGTATTGATTGAGGCTGAATCGCTTACATTAAAAAAGGGACGCATAGTGCGTCCCTTTTGCTATTCGTTAGAAGATGATTATTCTTCTAGATCGCCACAGAAGCGGTAGCCTTCACCGTGGATAGTTGCGATGATTTCTGGAGTACCTGAAACCGACTCAAAGTGTTTACGGATACGACGAATCGTTACATCTACAGTGCGATCGTGTGGTTTAAGCTCACGACCAGTCATCTTCTTAAGAAGATCGGCGCGAGTTTGAATCTTACCTGGGTTCTCACAGAAGTGCAGTAGAGCACGGAACTCTGAACGAGGTAGCTTGTAGCCGTCGCCACTTGGGCTAACTAGTGAGCGACTATTGATATCAAGAACCCAACCGTTGAACTCATATTTCTCAACGCTGCGTTTTTCTTCAGTAGCGGCACTTGTGCTCATTGAACGAGTTAACAGGTTACGTGCACGGATAGTTAATTCACGAGGGTTGAATGGCTTAGTGATGTAATCATCAGCGCCAATCTCTAAACCTAGAATTTTATCCACTTCGTTGTCACGACCAGTCAAGAACATTAATGCTACATTAGCTTGCTCACGAAGTTCACGAGCTAGTAGTAAACCGTTTTTACCAGGAAGGTTGATATCCATGATAACAAGGTTTACAGAGTTCTCAGACATGACTTGGTGCATTTCCTGACCGTCGCTGGCCTCGAATACAGCATATCCTTCTGCTTCAAAAATGCTTTTAAGGGTGTTACGGGTTACTTGCTCATCTTCAACAATAAGAATCTGCGGGCTTTGCATCGGCGGTACCTAATTTAAACTTGTGATAATTCTGTCGCTAGTAGAATAAATTCTAGGCAAAAAGTTAACATATAGGTAATGTTTCTTAGATGTTTACTCAAAATCGTAGAAACAGTTACAGGTTAAGTCGCCTTCCGTGATGTTGCCAAAAAAACGAGAAATCCCTTAAATCTCTTATTATTCTGCTATGTCATTGAGGCGAATTCTATAATGTTAACAGCATGCTAACAATGGTCAAATGTTAATTCCATGCACTTTGTTGATTTAAATCAATAGCGCCTTTGTAACAAATATTAATAGTATTGGGCAAATACAACAATTTAGATAATATGAGTATTGATGCACACTTGTGGCGTGCCTATTCAGAAATTCGCATAGAATTTATCACTGAGTGGGACTGCAAAAATTACGTGATCATAACGGCTTGGAACCCACAGAGTCGTAAACTGTCTAACGAATTAAATTGCATAAAAAACCTCGACTTAGAGCAAAGGCTCAAAATCTATGACTACCAAAATGTTAAGGTGGGGAACCCGAGTTTCAGCTGGGTTGAAGACAGCTTTGCGGTAGAAATGACTTTAACGCAAGGCTGTGAGTTAGCGCAAAAATATCAGCAAAATGCCATTTATTGGGTAGAAAATGGTGTACTGTTTTTGGTTTCCTGTGATGAGAGTCAAACGCAAAAAAAATTAGGCCTATTGGGTGATTTCTTACGTTAGCAGAAAAAATTACCGGATAGGCGATAAAGGATTTTAATTTAATGCTCTTCTAAAGACTTGCTACTAGCATGGCGATTGAGCAAAAAATCACGGAGGAAAAATGAGAGATATCACACCTGATATTTGTGACCAACACGAAGATAAAGTCATGTTGCTGAATTTGCCACTGCAAAATTTCGGGCAACGCGCCGCGTTCTGGGGAGAGATTGTAACGGTACGCTGTTACCACGATAACTCAATGGTGCGAGAAGTGTTAGGGCAAAATGGTACAGGCAAAGTACTCTTTGTTGACGGTAATGGTTCTTGTGCCAAAGCACTGCTTGGGGACCAACTCGCGATTATGGCAATAGAAAACGGATGGGAAGGCGTGATTGTGAATGGCGCAGTTCGCGACGTGGCGGCTATGGCGGAAATGGATCTGGGAGTGAAAGCGCTAGCGGCATGTCCTTTCAAAACAGAAAAACGTGGAGCAGGTCAAATCAACGTTACATTAACGATGAACAACCAAATCGTTCAACCTGGGCATTACGTTTATTCTGATTGGAATGGGGTATTGATCGCTAAAGAAGCATTAGAGTTTTAAAGCGCAATCATGCTTGAATTGATGCTCAGTTAAAAACGGAAGCCTAGACCCACTTCAACGCCTTGTTGTATCTTCTCAAAATCGAAGGTGGCGTGAACGTCTAGGTTTTCGGTTAATCTCATCCTACTTGATATTTCCGCAGCCATTGCGCCTTGCCTTTCGTTATTCTCTTCATATTGGTAGCCACGAAGTGTACTTTTTACCGAGATACGGTCAGAAACATTGTAGCTAACACCACTCAAAAATCCTTGGTCTATCGACTCGTGAGAATTATTCAATCGAGCCCCAATGTAAACATCTAATGAGTCAAAGATTGAATAGGAATAGCCACTATCAATATTCCAAGTATCAAAAGAATCACTGCTACCCAGCTTAGTGCCTGAAGAAAGAAAGAAGTTATGAGGGGAGGCGTCATGCTGCGAAGGCAGCGTAGGTAAGTCTACCGCGAGGGACATTCCTGAGAACAATAGCAAGGGTAAAGCGTAAAAAGACACTGCTTTCATAGCACCACTCCTTGGTTATTGTTTTTATAGTTTATTGACTTCTAATTAAAGCACATAAACTAAGCAAAAAGTTGTAAATCTATATAGCAATTGGTTATTAATAAAGATCCTAACTGAATAAGTTATCTGCAATTATCAATTTCTATGCGTTTAAGAAAAAAACGCCGCTAAAGCAATAAAAGTACATTTTTTAATTGACTCAGCTACAACAAATAGGTTAAACGTATGGGTAAGCACATAAGAGATTTTTAAGAAGACCCTATGTTTAGTTGCCAGCACGTAGTAATGACCACCACGATTATTATTACCGACATTACCAATGTTGGGGCGGGCTGGTAGACGGAAGAAATTCAAAAACAAGGCCTGTATCCCCAAGATACGGGCCTTTTTTTTACCTGTTTTGAGTATTTCGGGAGGAAAGGATGCGAGTACTAAAATTTGGAGGTTCATCATTAGCTGATGCAGACCGCTTTTTAAGAGCAGCGGACATCATCGCTAATAATGCCCAGCAAGAAGATTTGGCAGTGGTGCTATCGGCACCGGGTAAAACGACAAACAAACTTGTCGCCGTTATTGAAACTGCCCTAAAAAACAATGAAGTTGAGTTGCAGATTTCAGAGCTTGAAACATCATTCAACGAACTATTTTCTAATATTGCAGCTGTACTCCCGAATATTGAGCGCACAGATTTTGACAACCAAGTCAAAACATCTTTATTCCAATTGCATCAATTTGTCCACGGTATCCGATTACTCGGAACTTGCCCAGATCACGTGAATGCTCGCATTATATCAAAAGGTGAGCGAATCTCGATTCAACTTATGAAAGCTGTACTGCAAGCTAAAGGTCAAGCTGCGGATCTTATTGATCCAGTTAAGTACCTTTTTGCTCAAGGTGATCATTTAGAAGCGATGGTGGATGTGGAAGTATCAACCCAAAACTTCCAAGCTAACCCACTGGCAGAAGGTGTCGTGCACATTATGCCGGGCTTTACTGCTGGCAACGCTAAGGGTGAATTGGTTACGCTTGGTCGTAACGGCTCTGACTATTCTGCTGCGGTATTAGCAGCGTGCTTGCGTGCTGATTGTTGTGAAATTTGGACGGATGTTGATGGGGTTTACAACTGTGACCCTCGCCTGGTTGATGATGCTCGCCTTCTCAAGTCACTGAGCTATCAAGAAGCGATGGAGCTTTCTTATTTTGGCGCTTCGGTTCTTCACCCAAAAACTATTGC
Organism: Vibrio sp. McD22-P3; assembly: GCF_021568915.1. Taxonomy (NCBI): domain Bacteria; kingdom Pseudomonadati; phylum Pseudomonadota; class Gammaproteobacteria; order Vibrionales; family Vibrionaceae; genus Vibrio; species Vibrio sp. McD22-P3. The sequence continues at coordinate 32,579 of NZ_JAKGTN010000009.1, read as the reverse complement.
ACCTATCGCTCAGTTCCATATTCCATGTCTCATCAAGAACTCGTTCAACCCACAAGGGGCTGGTACCTTGATCGGTCAAGATACTGGTGAAGACAATTTACCAATCAAAGGTATCACGACACTGTCTAACCTTATCATGGTGAACGTATCTGGACCTGGTATGAAAGGCATGGTGGGCATGGCGAGTCGCGTTTTTGGCGCTATGTCATCAGCGGGTGTGTCTATCGTTCTTATTACTCAGTCATCTTCAGAATACAGCATCAGTTTCTGTATTGAAGAAGAAGACAAGCTTGATGCAGAGCGAGCATTGCGCGAAGCCTTTGAACTGGAACTTAAAAACGGTTTACTAGAGCCTGTTGAGTTTATGGATGATGTCGCGATAGTGACACTAGTGGGCGATGGTATGCGCACATCTCGCGGTGTCGCTTCTCAGTTCTTCTCATCACTGGCAGAAGTTAACGTCAATATTGTCGCAATCGCACAGGGCTCCTCCGAGCGCGCTATCTCAGCGGTAATCCCAGAAGACAAAATTTCTGAGGCCATCAAAGCGTGTCATGAAAATCTTTTCAATTCTAAGCATTTCCTAGATGTGTTTGTCGTTGGTGTTGGCGGTGTTGGTGGTGAGCTGGTGGATCAAATTCAGCGCCAGCAAGCCAAACTGGCAGAGAAAGGCATCATTATCCGCGTATGTGGTCTAGCAAACAGTAAAGGTGTCTTGCTCGATGGCAAAGGACTTCCTCTCGACCAATGGCGCGATCGTATGGGCGACGTAAGTGAGAAGTTCTCGGTGGCAGGTTTAGCCGCATTGGTTCAGCGTAATCACATTATTAACCCTGTTTTGGTTGATTGTACTTCTAGTGAAGACATTGCCAATCAATATACCGAGTTTTTAGCGGCAGGCTTCCATGTAGTCACGCCAAATAAAAAGGCAAACACTGCGAGCATGTCTTACTATCATCAACTGCGTGATGTCGCTCGTAACTCTCGCCGTAAGCTAATGTATGAGACAACGGTAGGGGCAGGTCTGCCAGTTATTGAGAACCTACAGAACCTGATCGCAGCGGGTGATGAGCTAGAGAAATTCAACGGTATTCTATCTGGTTCGTTATCTTTCATTTTCGGTAAGTTAGATGAAGGGTTAACGCTAAGCCAAGCAACTAATGTCGCAAAAGATAAAGGTTTCACTGAGCCAGATCCACGTGATGATCTATCAGGCATGGACGTAGCACGTAAACTGCTCATCTTAGCTCGCGAAGCGGGGATGGCGCTTGAACTTGAAGATGTCGAAGTTGACCAAGCGTTGCCACCAGGTTTTGATGATTCAGGTTCAGTAGATGAGTTTATGGCCCGTCTGCCTGAAGCGGATGCTTACTTCAGCCAACTGTCAGCGGACGCTGCCAAAGAAGGCAAAGTGCTGCGCTACGTGGGCGAAATCGCAGATGGTAAGTGTCGCGTACGCATTGCTGCCGTGGATGAAAACGACCCTATGTTCAAGATTAAAGATGGTGAAAACGCACTGGCATTTTATAGTCGCTATTATCAGCCAATTCCACTGGTATTACGTGGTTACGGTGCGGGTACAGAAGTGACCGCAGCAGGCGTGTTCTCTGATGTGATGCGTACATTAGGCTGGAAACTAGGAGTGTAAGATGAGTGATAGCGTTGTCGTTTATGCTCCGGCCTCTATTGGTAACGTGAGTGTTGGTTTTGATGTATTGGGTGCGGCAGTCTCTCCTATAGATGGCACTCTACTTGGCGATTGCGTTGAGGTTAAGCTCGGTGATAAGCCTTTTGACCTAGCAACGAAAGGCAGCTTTGTTGATAAGCTGCCCGCTGACCCGCAAGAGAATATTGTTTACGATTGTTGGAAAGTGTACGCCCGTGAATTAGATAAGAAAGGGCTAGCCCTTAAACCTGTGCTTATGACACTTGAGAAGAACATGCCGATTGGTTCTGGCTTAGGATCGAGTGCTTGTTCTATCGTCGCGGCGCTAGACGCTTTGAACCAATTTCATGGCAATCCATTAAATGAGACCGAGTTACTGGCTCTTATGGGAGAGATGGAAGGGCAAATTTCTGGTGGCATCCATTACGACAATGTGGCACCTTGCTATTTAGGCGGTGTGCAACTGATGTTGGAAGAGCTTGGTATTATTAGCCAAGAAGTGCCTTGTTTTGATGATTGGTATTGGGTGATGGCGTATCCAGGCATTAAAGTGTCGACGGCAGAAGCGCGTGAAATTTTACCTTCTCAATATCGTCGTCAAGACATCATTGCTCATGGTCGTCATCTGGCAGGGTTTATCCATGCATGTCATTCTAATCAGCCTGAATTGGCAGCAAAGATGATCAAAGATGTCATTGCCGAACCATACCGTGCTAAGTTGCTACCTGGCTTTAGTCAAGCGCGTGAATACGCGGCAACAGCAGGGGCTTTGGCAACCGGAATTTCAGGCAGTGGCCCAACGCTGTTCAGCATCTGTAAAGAAAAAGATGTGGCAGAGCGAGTGGCTCGCTGGCTAGAAGAAAATTACGTACAAAATAACGAAGGATTCGTGCACGTTTGTCGTTTAGACAAGCAGGGTTCGAAAGTAACAGGAAGTGAGCTATGAAGCTTTACAACATCAAAGAAAATGACGAGCAAGTCTCGTTTGGCCAAGCTGTCCGTCAAGGCTTAGGTCGCAACCAAGGTCTATTTTTCCCATCTGAGCTGCCTAAGTTCGATGACGTAGATGCTTTATTAGCTGAAGATTTTGTGTCGCGCAGCGCAAAGATACTTTCTGCGCTAATTGGCGATGAGTTGCCTGCAGAGAAGGTTAGTGAATTAGTGGACAATGCGTTCCAATTTCCGGCTCCAATCAACCAAGTGAAAGATGGTGTGTACGCACTAGAGCTTTTCCATGGCCCAACGTTGGCATTTAAAGACTTTGGAGGCCGTTTTATGGCTCAGTCTTTAGCCGCGGTTTCTGATGGTGGCAAAATCACTATTTTGACAGCAACATCAGGTGATACTGGTGCGGCAGTCGCTCACGCTTTCTATGGTATGGAAGACATCAATGTCGTGATTCTTTACCCGAAAGGTAAAATCAGTCCACTTCAGGAAAAGCTGTTCTGTACGCTAGGCAAAAACATTCACACAGTGGCCATCGATGGTGACTTTGATGCTTGCCAAGCGCTCGTGAAACAGGCATTTGATGATGCAGCATTGCGTGAAGAAATTGGATTAAATTCAGCAAACTCAATCAACATCAGTCGTTTGATGGCGCAGATTTGTTACTACTTTGAAGCCGCGTCTCAACTTAGCAAAGAGCAGCGCGAAAACCTCGTAGTATCGGTGCCAAGCGGTAACTTCGGTAACCTAACGGCAGGCCTGCTTGCGAAAGCGCTTGGATTGCCTATTAAGCGCTTTATCGCGGCAACCAATGCGAATGATACTGTGCCACGTTACCTAGAAACAGGTGAGTGGGCTCCAAAACCGACAGTGGCAACGACGTCAAATGCGATGGATGTTAGTCAGCCAAACAACTGGCCGCGTATCGAAGAACTCTGCCGCCTTAAAGATTGGGGTTTGGACACGTTAGGCAAAGGGGCGGTCTCTGATGAGCAAAGTGCGGAGTCGGTTCGTGATCTTAATGCACTAGGCTACTTATGTGAACCTCATGGTGCGATTGCTTATCGAGTACTTGAAGAGCAGTTGCAACCGGGTGAAACAGGCTTGTTCTTGTGTACCGCGCATCCTGCTAAGTTTAAAGAAGTTGTCGATGATATCTTAGGTTCTGACATTGAGTTGCCTGGGCCATTGGCTAAACACGCGGCAATGGAGCTGTTATCTGAAGATTTAGCTAATGACTTTGAGGCACTAAAAGCGGTGTTACGCCGAGTCCAATAGGTCTAGATGACACTAATCGCAACGCCTTGAAATTTAAGTGTGGCTGAGTAAGCACATTTAGGTTTCGGGCGTTTTTTTGTATCTGTTGTTTTCAGATTACCTAAAACAATCAACACTGCCACTATTAAAGGAGCTCAGGATGACCCCTGTTCAAATGCGTGATTATTTCGATAAGCTTGGCATTAAGAATGAGCTTAAGCCTACGGTGGCCGATATGATATCACTTCATCGTGCTCAGCATAGGACGTTGCCATTTGAAAACTTTGACGTCTTCGTTGAGCAAGGAATTAAACTTGATATTGATGCGATCTTCGAAAAACTGATACGTCATCAGCGTGGCGGCTATTGTTTTGAAGTCAATGGCTTACTGTTTCGAGTTATGGAGAGCTTAGGTTTTACCGTTAGGCCACTATTAGCCCGAGTACATCTTAGCGGCGAGCCTTCGGGACGAAGCCATCAAGTGACATTGGCTACGATTGATGACCAGCAGTGGATTGTTGATGCAGGGTTCGGTGCGAATACGCCAAGAGCACCTCTGGAGCTGACATTGCATCGCGAGCAGTGTATTGACCACCAATGTTTTCGATTTATCGAAGATGAAAGCTGTGGTTATTTACTTCAAGTGAAACAGCAAGATTGGGTGAGTCTATACAGCTTGGATATGACCTATGTATGTCGTGGCGATATTTTGTATGGCAATCATTTTACCTCGACCAGCCCAGAGACTCACTTTACCAACAGTTTGATTGCAGCAAAGCCAATTGAAGGCGGCATCATTACACTACTCGATAGCACGTTAAAAATCAGAATGGGTAACGAAGAGGCGCAAGAAGTAGAACTGACTAAAGCGGACTTGGCGGAGAACGTTGAACGCCACTTTGGTATTCAACTAGAGGCATCACAGCTTGGTAGTATCATCGCAAAACTTGGATGGTAATAACTGACAATGTTACACCGTATGATACTTGAGTAATCATATGACTTAGGTATGGTTGGCAAAAAACGTAATGGTGAAGGGTAGAGGATGTTGGAGAAAGCTCGCTGGGGTATTGCAGGTTTAGGGAAAATAGCACGTCGGTTTGCCATCGACTTAACTCAACATTCGCAATGTGGCGAATTGGTTGCGGTGGCAGCACGTGATGAAGCTAGGGCCTCGAAGTTTGCCGAAGAGTTTGAGTGCAGCCGCTCGTATGGTTCCTACCAAGCATTAGCGGATGATGCCGACGTAGATGTGGTCTATGTTGCGACATTGCATCCCTATCACCGAGATTTGGTGGAGCTTTTTTTAAGCGCTGGTAAGCATGTGCTGGTAGAAAAACCCGCATTTACCAATGTAAAAGATTGGGATGAAATGACTGCGCTAGCGATACGACATGGTGTCATCTTGGCTGAAGCCATGAAGTCTGTTGTGTTTCCTGCCTACCAAGAGTTAAAACAGTTTATTGTCAGCAACAATATCAAGCTAACCTCAGTACAGGCAGCATTTGGTAATTGGCATGAGTATGATGAGAACTACCAGATCTTCAATGCTCAGCAAGCCGGTGGTGCGACACTGGATGTGGGAGTGTATGCGCTGTGGTTGTACGCGGATTTATGTACATTGTGTGGCGTAACTATTGGTAAGCCCGACGTGGTCTTTTCTCAAGATAACCCTCAAGCAAAGGTGGATGAAACCGCAGAGTTTCATTTTAAATCCAGACTTCAAGGTCAGTTAGCGGCCTCAATAACACGCAATTTAGTGCGTAGTGCTGTCATTCAGGGTGAGGACTTTGAAGCGACTATTGCTGAAAAGTGGTGGAACCCGAAATCAATTCAAGTGGTGTATCGAGGTGAGACCGTATTGATAGCACCGCAAACTATCGGCACTGGCTTTGAACATGAAATTGATCATCTAAGTGGGCTGATTTTGCAAGGTGCTAAGGCCTCATCAATCCTAAAGCATGAAACCAGTCGAGCCGTCATTGAGGTGATGGAGCAAAGCCTGATTGCTGGTGGTTTGGGTTATCTTAGCGAATAATCAGATAACAAATAAAAAGCGCCTTCAATGTGAAGGCGCTTTTTTAGCTCTAAGAGCGGATAACGGGATAATCAGTTAAGCAGTTTCTGCTTTGCCTTGTGGCTTCTCTTCATCTGCAAGGTCTGTTTCACCTTTACCTTTCGACTTCTTAATCACGTAGCCAGTGATAGACAGTGAGGCAACAATACCTAGAATTGTTGACAGCTGCATTGGCAGACCGAAGCCTAGGGTTGCGTTATTCAAGATGAAGGTAATAACAACCGTAGTCATAAAGATGGCCGGAACAGTCGTTACCCAGTGCATCTTGTTGTGACGTAGTAGGTAAGCCGAGGCTGTCCATAACATCATTACTGCAGTTGTTTGGTTAGCGAAACCGAAGTAGCGCCAGATAACACCAAAGTCTACTTGAGTTAAGATGCCACCGATAACGAATAGTGGTAGAGCCATCAGTAGGCGGTTACGTAGTGTTTTCTGTTCCATGTTGAAGTATTCAGCAAGGATTAGACGGCTAGAGCGGAATGCAGTATCACCTGAAGTGATTGGCAGAATAACCACACCTAGGAAAGCAAGCACACCACCAAATACACCCAATAGGCCAAATGAAGCGCTGTACACTACGTTACCTGGACCACCATTTTTAACTGCTTCAGCTAGCGAGTCGATAGAGCCGAAGAAAGACAGAGCAAGAGCACACCAGATAAGGGCGATAACACCTTCACCGATCATTGCACCGTAGAAGACGAAGCGACCATTCTTTTCGTTTTCCATACAGCGCGCCATTAGTGGAGACTGTGTTGCGTGGAAGCCAGAGATAGCGCCGCAAGCAATAGTGATGAATAGAGCTGGCCATAACGGTAAGTCATTTGGGTTCATGTTGGTGAACATATCGCTGACTTCAAAGCCACCCATAACTTGGTGCTCGCTTGATAGTGCTACTGCTGTGATAAGACCAACAGACATGAAGATGAGCAGTGCGCCAAATAGTGGATAGAAGCGACCAATAATTTTGTCGACAGGTACGATTGTCGCGATGATGTAATAAGCGAAGATAACCACAACCATGGTTGTCATGCTCATTGACATGCCCATTTGGTCATTCACTAGGTTAGTGATCATGCCTGCAGGTGCAGAAACGAATACCACACCAACAAGTAGCAACAAGACGATGGCAAAAATGTTCATAAAGTGTTTGGCGCCATTGCCTAAGTAACGACCGGTAATAGTAGGAACAGAAGCACCACCGTTACGTACTGAAAGCATACCTGAGAAGTAATCATGCACTGCACCAGCAAAGATACAACCAATGACAATCCAAAGCATAGCGGCAGGACCGTATAGCGCACCCATGATTGGGCCGAAGATTGGACCAACACCAGCGATATTTAACAATTGAACCAAGTACACTTTCTTGGTCGACATTGGCACGTAGTCAACACCATCAGCTTTAGTGTGAGCTGGTGTTTGACGTTTTGTATTAATACCAAAGACCTTCTCAATGAAAGCCCCGTAGATAAAGTAGCCGCCGATCAAGGCTGCAACACAAGTTAAAAACCACAACATAACTGTTATCCCTAGTTTGTGATGACATTAAATTCTGGTAACCATTATAAAAATGATGAATTGGCTACACATCGGCTTATTCGGTTAGTGGTGGAATAGATGATTAAGTGGTCAATAACCAACTTAAGTGGTTTTATCGAAGAGTAAGTGGTCGTTTTTCCGAGTTAAGTGGCGGTAGAAAAGCGTGAAGCTCATCACTTAGTCAAGGATTGAGTGGTAAAAAACACTTAAAACTGGCATTGTGACGGCAGAGAGAGTTGGATGAAAAGGAATCTCATGAAAGCGTTTTTAGTGGCAGCATCCGCTTTGTTAATATTTGGATGCGCCAAAGGAGTGGATGACCTCGCTAAAGAGGGAAGTTGGGAACAGATTGGCTATCAAGATGGTGTGCGTGGGCAATTGTCTCGCAGTTACTCTGACCTTAATAAACTCGGCGCTGCCGTTCATTCAGAGTACGACTCGGGCTATCAAAGAGGCATTCTAGAGTTTTGTGATGCTGATTTTGCCTATCAAATCGGGTTGTCTGGGCAGTATTACACTGGGGCGTGTGAAGGCTTACCCGATGGACAGCGTTTTAGAATGGAATGGCAACGCGGTTGGAATGACTATTCTCATTAAAAAATGATTTAGGAAGCTAGGGCATGACACCCTAGCTTTTTTATTCACTTTCTTGGTTCTTGCTTATTACCGCTTTTCTTAGGAAACCGTCTTGTTGATGCAACTGCTGATGTGCTTGCTGCTTATCTAATCCAGTTAGAATCATGAGAATCGACAGCTTCACGTCATATTGAGTTTCTTTTAACGTGACTTCTGCCTGTTGTTTGTTGCAATCCGTAGCCTGCATCACAATGCGCGTCGCTCTGGCGACTAACTTTGCATTGGTCGCTTTTACATCCACCATCAGGTTCTCATAGCTTTTACCTAAACGGATCATACTTGCTGTCGTGAGCATGTTGAGAACTAACTTCTGTGCGGTCCCCGATTTCAGTCTAGTGGAACCTGTCAGAGCTTCCGGACCTACCACAGGACTAATAGCTATTTGAGCGATGTTAGCAATATCAGAAGCGGGATTGCATGACAGTGCGACTGTCGTGGCACCCAATTGATTGGCGTATTCTAATGCGCCAACGACGTAAGGCGTGCGCCCACTAGCGGCGATGCCAACAACCACATCTTTTGAAGTCAGTTTATGGTCAATAAGGTCTTGTTCACCAAGAGCTGGGTCATCTTCTGCACCTTCTTTGGCTCGGAACATCGCGTCATTACCGCCAGCGATGATACCGACGACCATATCAGGGTCGGTGCCAAAGGTTGGTGGGCATTCTGATGCATCGAGTACGCCTAATCGGCCGCTGGTGCCAGCACCCAAATACAATAATCGACCACCTTGTTTAAAGGCCTTAGTGATGGCGTCTACCGCCAGCGCAATGTCTGGAATGACCTTTTCTACCGCAAGAGGCACTAGGGCATCTTGTTGATTCATGCGCGCTAGAATCTGTTGCGATGAGAGTAAATCTATATCCATGGTCTCAGGGTTTCTTCCCTCGGAGACAAGTTGAGAAAGCGCATTGAGAAGTGCGTCGTTAGTCATAGTGGTTCCTAGTCAGCTGAATAGAATACGCCTAAAGGGACGGCTTTACTGGCGCCAGTTACTGAGGGCAAATTGCTCGGTATCTTGTTGAGATAGCAATGTGCAAGCCAAGCGAAGGCCATGGATTCCATATAATCTCCACTAATGGCTTCGCTATCGGTTGGTGCCACATTCCAGCCTTTAAGCAGTTCACTCAGGCGTTTCATTATTATTGGGTTATTTGCGCCACCGCCACACACTAAAAGCTTCGGCGTAGTACCGATGGGATAGTTCTCAATGGCATTAGCGATAGTCAGGGCGGTAAATTCGGTCAGAGTTCTGAGCACATCATGCTCGTTTATTGGCGTTGAGATGGCATCAAGGCATTGTTTCAACCATTGTTCATGATAATGCTCGCGTCCGGTACTTTTTGGTGCAGGACGTTTTAGGTAGTTATCTTTGAGCATTTCATCTAACAAATGGATGAGCACATTGCCTTGTGCAGCAAGTTGTGCATCTTTGTCAAAAGGTTGGCAAAAAGCGTGAGAGCACCAATGATCCAAAAGCACATTTCCAGGTCCTGTATCAAAGCCAATAACCTCGCCGTTAGGCTGCAATATGGAAACATTGGAAATGCCACCAATGTTTAAAATCACCTGTGTTGAGTCACTATCGGCAAATAAGTAACGATGGAATGCGGGTACTAAGGGCGCACCCTGTCCGCCGAGTGCCATATCTTTACGCCGAAAGTCTCCGATTGTATCAATACCTGTTAGTGTTGCTAGGAGGTTATTGTCTCCCAACTGAGTGGTAAAGCGTATTGCACCATCTGGTTGGTGAAAGACGGTTTGGCCGTGATTACCGATGGCTGCGATATCGTGCTCCGTATAGGTGGTTTTACTAAGCAAAGAATTGACGGCCTCAGCATAAAGTAGCCCTAGCTGGTGGTCGAGCTCACCGATATGTTTAAGGTTGGTTTCTTGACCATGACAGATAGCAAGCACTTGAGTTTTCAGTGATTCAGGGTAGCTAAGGAAATCGCTGGCGAGTAAGTTAATTTCACGGTCTTTTATCGATACCAGTGCAGTATCGACACCATCCAAACTGGTACCCGACATTATGCCTATGTAAAGCGCTTCCTTAGTCATCATAAACTTACTCCGTTTTTACCTAGCAATATTGTAAATCAAAAATAATCAGAATAATCTCTGGAGACGCCCATTTGATAATAAATTTGCAGAGGAGCAATTATGGGACCGCTATGGCTTGATGTGGAAGGTTATGAACTGAGTGCTGAAGATAAAGAGATTCTTGAGCATCCTACCGTTGGGGGCTTGATTTTGTTTGCGCGTAACTATCATGATTCCGAGCAGCTTATTGAACTGAACCGCCAAATCCGTCAAGCGGCGAAAAAGCCCATTGTTATCGGTGTGGACCAAGAGGGGGGGCGTGTTCAACGTTTTCGAGATGGTTTTACATTATTGCCGCCAGCCGCTCGATACGCGCAATTACGTGATGAAGCGCTCGCGAACCAAGCTGGTTGGCTTATGGCAGCAGAATTGATTGCTCACGATATTGATTTGAGCTTCGCGCCTGTTCTCGACCAAGGACACCAATCTAAAGCCATCGGCAATCGTGCTTTTGGTGATAACTTTCAAACCATCGTCCAGTACAGCACAGCGTTTATGGCCGGCATGAAAGCTGCGGGTATGGCGACTACTGGCAAGCACTTCCCTGGTCACGGAGGAGTAACGGCAGATTCTCATTTCGAAACGCCAATGGACAGTCGAGACACTATCTTTGAAGATGATATGCGAATCTTCAAGGCTCATATCAAAGCGGGTGTGTTGGATGCAATGATGCCAGCTCACGTAGTGTTCCCACATTATGATGACAAGCCTGCCAGTGGTTCGAGCTATTGGTTAAAAGAGGTACTTCGTAATCAGCTAGGCTTTCGAGGCATAGTATTCTCTGATGATCTTTCTATGGAAGGCGCGGCGATCATGGGAGGACCCGCAGAGCGTGCTCAACAAGCGCTGGACGCAGGCTGTGATACGTTGCTCATGTGTAATAATCGTCAATACTCTATCGAGGTACTAGATAACTTACCAATTACTAAGGTGAAGCAGGCTAGTCGGATGTTGAGGAAAAAAGAGTTTAATTTAGAAGACCTTAAGAAGAGTGCTCAATGGAAAGCGGCGAATCACAAAATTCTGTCGTCGTTGGAAGGTTAAGAGTCGCTATTGCTATCCCCTTGTCGGTGCAGGGGGATAGGAATTGAGAAATGCCTAGCCTCAGCTGATCGAGATAGGTGGTAATACTTCCGTTAATGAAAGCCTAACGTCTCTTTTAATGATTTCAGGTAGCGGCGACTTACAGGTATTGGGTGATCACTTTGAGTAATGATCTCGGCTAACCCATTGTCTAACAACTTAATTTCTTTAATAGCCTTGACGTTCACTAAAAACTGGCGGTGGCAACGGATCAACGGCGTTTTATCTTCCAGTACTTTAAGCGTTAGCTGCGATGTGGCCTTTTGTTCGGCAGTTTGAACATGTACACCGGAAAGGTCGCTGTAGGCAAACTCAACATCGGTAGTTGGAATAATGACGATACGGTTGTGGCCGACACAAGGGATTTGGTCGAGTGTTTGTGGTGCGAGAGTATCGATCGCTTCCAGCGTTTGTTGCTCACGTTTTTTTAGTCGCTTAACGGTTTTTTCAAGACGACACGGATCAACAGGTTTTAGTAAGTAATCGAACGCATTATCTTCAAACGCTTGGATGGCATATTGATCGTAAGCGGTGACAAAGACGACTTTCGGCATGGTATCAGGGTCGAGCATGCCAAGTAGTTCAATACCGGTGACTTGTGGCATTTGAATATCAAGAAAGACCACATCTGGTTTGAGTTGGTTAATTTTCTTGAGACCTTCAATGGCATTACTTTCCTCACCAATGATGTCAATTTGCTCGGTTTCCTCCAAGAGCTCTATTAGCTCTTCACGAGCAAATAACTCATCATCAATTACTAAAGCTGTTAACTGTGTCATGACGCAATAGCCGTCCTTTTATCTTTGCGTGTAGAAGGCGAGGGGATGATAAAGCTCATTCGCGTAAAGTGGTCTTTTTCCACTTCAATTTTTAGCGCTCCGTCACGACCAAATTGATTTGTTAGGCGTTTACCGACAATTTGCATACCTAGCCCTTCATGTCCCTCCTTGGGCGCAATAAAGGTTCCGGCATTATCCTCGACGACTATCTCACTCCCTGACTGAGTGGTGTGACTATAGATTCGAATGATCCCACCTTCAATTAAATTGGAAATACCATGCTTAATCGCGTTTTCAACCAGAGGTTGTAAAGTGAAGCTCGGTACTTCTTGTTCTAACAGTTCTGGAGCAATATCAATATCCACTTCTAAACGGTCGGTAAAACGTGCTTTTTCGATAGTGAGGTAGGCGTTAACGTGGGCTAATTCCTCTTTCAAGGTGACCGTTTCGATATTCTGTTTCAGGTTGCTACGGAAAAACTGAGAAAGATGCTGTATTAGGCTGCGTGCTTTATCAGGGTCGCGTCTAGTGATAGCACTAATGGTATTCAATGCATTAAACAGAAAATGTGGGTTAACTTGTGCGTGAAGTAGCTTGATTTCTGCCTGTTTGAGTAAGGTCTGTTTATTTATGTAGTCACCATGAAGGATCTGGCTAGAGAGCAGCTGAGCAATACCTTCAGCCATGGACATATTAATGGTTGAGAACAGCTTACGCTTGGGTTCGTATAGCTTGATAGTGCCAATTACTTCGTCACCCGTGCGCAGTGGAATTATAAGCGCAGATCCCAGTTTACAGTCTTCAGAGATTGAGCACTGGTAAGGATTCTCTTTGCCATCGAGGTAAATGATCTCGTTGTTGTTCATCGAATCGAGCGTACTTTGAGAGGAGATAGATCGGTTAAGGTGATGATGGTCAGCGCCTATACCGACAAAAGCCAGTATCTTGTCATGATCGGTAATGGCGACAGCACCGACATTGGTTTCTTCGTAGATAATTCGTGCAATCTTGCTGGCGTTATTGGAGTTAAAACCATGGACTAAAATGCCCACGGAGCGTTCTGCAATGTTTAATGCGCGACGAGAGAAGGTCGCTGAGTATTCCTCGAAAATGGTCTTACGGTCTTGAAGAATGCTCATGAATAGCGCGGCACCGACAGAGTTGGCGATGATCATCGGAGCAGCAATATCAGAAACGAGCGCATAAGCTTGATCAAAAGGTTTAGCTACAATGAGGATGATTAGCATCTGAACCAGTTCCGCCACAAAAGTAATGTAGAAGACAACCAGGGGGTTAAATAGCTCTTCTTTTTTATCCTTTCTGAGAAAATACAGATGCATTAAACCACCGATTACCCCTTCTGCCGTAGTGGAAATCGCGCAGGCTAAATCGGTAAATCCTCCTAAGGTGTAGCGGTGTAGACCACCGGTTAACCCAACAGCAAATCCTACGATGGGGCCGCCGAATAGCCCTCCCATCACCGCACCAATGGCTCGAGTATTGGCGATAGCGTCGTTGATTTGCAATCCGAAGTAGGTGCCCAAAATACAAAACGATGAAAACAGCACATAAATGCTGAGTTTATGACTTAAACGATTGGAGACACTAAACAGTGGAATAAAAAGCGGAGTCTTGCTCAGCATATAAGCGAGCATTAGATACACGCACATCTGCTGCAAAAGGGAGATGATTAAGTCCATAGATTACAACCAACAACGAAGTTGTATTTTATTGTATACGCAACTGGCCAATCGTGGCAGTTTGTTATCATCGAACTGTTAGCAAGAACTGAAGCACCAGTAATTCTAGCTGTAAAATTATATTTACATATAATGTTTTTTATAGTTTACGCTTGCATGTGTTTTTTATCTAGGTATATTACCAGTTAAAGCTTAGCCGGACGGTTTTAATTATAAAGTTCGGTGTAAAATAATATTTACAGGTGAGGCCATGAAGAAGAGTGAACTAAGTAATATTAATATCAGTGACGAACAGGTACTGATTACACCAGAACAACTAAAAGAAAAATTACCGCTGAGTGAAAAAGCTAGAAAGTTCATTCAAGATTCCCGTGAGACTATCGCTAACATTATTCATAAGAAAGATCATCGTCTACTTGTCGTATGTGGGCCTTGCTCTATTCATGATGTAGAAGCGGCGAAAGAGTACGCAAAGCGTTTGAAAGCGTTGTCGGAGCAGCTTAACGACCAGCTATACATTGTTATGCGTGTTTACTTTGAAAAGCCGCGTACAACGGTAGGCTGGAAAGGCTTGATTAATGACCCTCAACTGGATGGTACCTTCGATATCGAGCACGGACTGCACGTAGGGCGCGAACTCTTGGTAGAGCTTGCGGAAATGGATATTCCATTGGCGACAGAAGCGCTTGACCCGATTAGTCCACAATACTTGGCGGATACTTTCTCATGGGCGGCAATTGGTGCACGTACAACAGAGTCACAAACTCACCGCGAAATGGCCAGTGGTCTTTCGATGCCAATCGGCTTCAAAAATGGTACCGATGGTAGTTTGGCGACAGCAATTAATGCGATGCAAGCTGCTTCATCAAGTCACCGTTTTATGGGAATCAACCGTGAAGGTCAAGTCGCCCTATTAACGACTCAAGGTAACGAAAATGGCCATGTTATCTTACGTGGTGGTAAGCAGACCAATTATGACTCAGTATCGGTCACCGAATGTGAGCAAGAGTTAGCGAAATCGAATCTTGATGCGTCATTGATGGTGGATTGTAGTCATGCTAACTCTCGTAAAGATTACCGTCGTCAACCACTAGTAGCTGAAGATGTCATTCACCAAATCCGAGAAGGCAACAAATCTATTATTGGTCTAATGATTGAGAGTCATATCAATGAAGGAAACCAAAGTTCAGACATTCCTCTAGATCAAATGAAATATGGGGTGTCGATCACCGACGCATGTATCAATTGGGATACAACTGAGGCACTATTACGTCATGCTCATAAAGAGCTTGTCCCATTCTTGGAAAATCGTATTAAGGAATAATTACGTCCATGGCTGCTGAATTGAACGCACTGCGCGACCAAATTGATGAAGTCGATAAGCAAATGCTCGAGCTTCTTGCGAAGCGTCTATCCCTAGTAGAACAAGTTGGTGAAGTGAAAAGCCGTCATGGTTTACCTATCTATGCTCCGGATCGAGAAGCTGCCATGCTAGCGTCTCGTCGTGAAGAGGCGGCGAAGAAGGGCATACCACCACAGCTAATTGAAGACATTCTGCGCCGTACGATGCGCGAGTCTTACGCGAGCGAAAAAGACTCTGGATTCAAATGTCTAAATCCAGAGTTACGTTCAGTGGTTATCGTTGGTGGTAACGGTCAACTCGGTGGCCTATTTGGTAGAATGTTCAAACTGTCTGGCTACGAAGTCAGAGTACTAGGCAGCCAAGATTGGGATCGTGCAGATGAGATTCTCGATAACGCTGGTTTGGTTGTTGTCACTGTGCCGATTCACCTCACTGAGGGTGTGATTGAAAAGCTAAATGCGTTACCGAAAGATTGTATCCTTTGTGATTTAACATCGATCAAATCTAAACCTTTGAACTCAATGCTTGATATTCACAAAGGTCCCGTTGTTGGTCTTCACCCGATGTTTGGTCCTGATGTACCAAGCCTTGCGAAACAGGTGATTGTTTACTGTGATGGCCGAGGTGAGAACGAATACCAGTGGCTGTTGGAGCAGTTCAAGATTTGGGGCGCAAGTTTGTGTCAGATTTCTGCAGAGCAGCATGATAAAGGCATGACGCTTATCCAAGCGCTTCGTCACTTTACCTCGTTTGCTTACGGTCGCCACTTAAGTCAGCAGAACCCGGATTTAGATACGTTAGTTAAACTCAGTTCACCTATCTACCGACTCGAGTTGGCGATGGTGGGTCGATTATTTGCTCAAGACCCAAGCTTATACGGTGACATTATTATGTCTTCAGAAGAGAACATTGAGATGATCAAGTGCTTCCATAAACAGTTTGGAGAAGCATTAGCACTGCTTGATAGCAAAGATAAAGATAAGTTCATCTCTGAGTTTAATGAAGTTAGCGAGTGGTTTGGTGATTATTCACAGCAGTTTATGTCTGAGAGTCAGAACCTACTGAAGCAGGCTAACGATGCCATACATCGCGGTTAAACGCGGGCGATGAAAGAACCAATTAAAAAACGCAGCGAAGTCGCTGCGTTTTTTTAGTTTGTCTGTTCACTTGTTTCGTTGGTGGTGTCTTCGGTAACGGCAGTTTTAATCGAAGAATCCACATAGGGTGCATTAGTTAGGTTTATTTGTAGCTTAACCACGCTACCGACAAGATCAATCAGCGGTGCCCATTGCACTTTCTTTTCTTTCTCGAACACGTAATCGAAGTTCTCAGGGCTCCAATCGATGAAGTATTGAGGGTTAAGTGTGCGCCCTAAAAAGCGTACTTCATAGTGAAGGTGTGGTCCGGTTGAATTACCGCTATTTCCACACGTAGCGATGACGTCTCCTTTGCTGACGAACTGCCCACTCTTAGCTTTAAACTTATGTAAGTGAGCGTAAGAGCTCATAAAACCAAATGAATGGCGCACCGTCATATAGTTACCATAACCTTGACGGCTTGGTCTTACCGTTTCAATAACGCCATCGGCTGGCGCTAAGATTTGTTCACCTGTTTTACAGGTTAGGTCGATACCAGTATGTAACTGGCGTTTACCAGATATAGGGTTAGTACGTCGTCCATAAGACGAGGAAACGCGCTGATAAGTAACCGGGCTGTCATTGGGAATTAAGCGCAGCATTGTGGCACGAACTGCGGAGTCAATGGCGGCCGCATCAATACGCTCCGCTAATGGCATTTCAGCATCGTAGAGCTCTTCATCGGTGAGACCAAGAACTGTTTCCACGTCATTAACTCGTTTGCTCAGGAGTTGGAGCTCATCACGTTTCTCTTCAAGTTCTTGAGAAAGATCGTGAGTGACATTGACTTGTTCTTCCAGTTTAGCTTCAAGTAGCGCTTTTTCTTGCTGTAGATCCGTCAGAGACACTTCAGTAGATGACAGCTGTGTTTGAGATTGGTTATAGGAATAACCGACTAAGCCCAAGGCAACAGGAAAGGCTGCAGCGAAGAGGATGGCAGTGTAAGTACGCTTTCGTCCTAAACGCAGAGTTCGTTTCTTTCCTTGTTCATTCGGTATTACTACCTTGATTCTATTCGGCATAGTGATTATCGCTACACCACATTTGTCTATGAAATGTGGTGATTTTTCAGTTAATTTTGTTTT
The DNA here is from genome assembly GCF_021568915.1 of Vibrio sp. McD22-P3. Taxonomy (NCBI): domain Bacteria; kingdom Pseudomonadati; phylum Pseudomonadota; class Gammaproteobacteria; order Vibrionales; family Vibrionaceae; genus Vibrio; species Vibrio sp. McD22-P3. The sequence goes on along the minus strand of NZ_JAKGTN010000009.1, from coordinate 15,207 downwards.
TTTGTGGGTGAAAATCACAAAAAAAAGAGGGCGCTATTATTAGCGCCCTCTTGAAAAAAAACAAGTTTATCTCAAATTCAAACGGTTATTTTGAGATGCGTTTGTATTTAATACGGTGTGGTTCAGCAGCTTCTGGACCCAAAGTCTTCTTCAGCCAATCCATGTACTCAGTGTAGTTACCTTCGTAGAAGTTAACTTGACCTTCATCGCGATAGTCGATGATGTGAGTAGCGATACGGTCTAGGAACCAACGGTCGTGCGAGATAACCATGGCACAGCCTGGGAACTCTAGTAGTGCTTCTTCAAGTGCACGTAGAGTTTCAACGTCTAGGTCGTTGGTAGGCTCATCGAGTAGTAACATGTTGCCACCCGCTTTAAGAAGCTTAGCTAGGTGAACACGGTTGCGCTCACCACCGGAAAGTTCACCGATGATCTTCTGTTGGTCGCTACCTTTGAAATTAAAGCGTGAGCAGTACGCGCGCGCAGGAATTTCAAAGTTGTTGATCTTAATGATATCAGCGCCTTCAGAGATCTCTTGGAAAACCGTATTGCTATCGTTCATTGAATCACGGAACTGTTCTACAGAAGCCAGTTTCACGGTATCACCAAGTTCAATCGTGCCGGCATCTGGTTGCTCTGTGCCACTTAGCATTTTGAATAATGTCGATTTACCCGCACCGTTAGCACCGATGATACCTACGATAGCACCTTTTGGAATGCTGAAAGAAAGATCATCAATCAGTACACGGCCATCGAATGACTTAGTCAGGTTGTTAACTTCTAGAACTTTATCACCTAAACGCTCACCTGGTGGAATGAATAGCTCGTTCGTTTCGTTACGTTTTTGATGATCGCCACTTTGTAGCTCTTCAAAACGTGCCATACGTGCTTTTGACTTCGCTTGACGGCCTTTAGGGTTTTGACGAACCCATTCCAGCTCTTTCTCAATGGTTTTCTGACGAGCTTTCTCTTGAGACGCTTCTTGTTGTAGACGTGCATCTTTTTGCTCTAGCCATGAAGTGTAGTTACCTTCCCATGGAATACCTTCACCACGGTCAAGCTCAAGAATCCAACCTGCTGCGTTATCTAAGAAGTAACGGTCGTGGGTAATCGCAACAACAGTGCCATTGTAGTCCACTAGGAAGCGTTCAAGCCAAGCAACAGATTCGGCATCTAGGTGGTTGGTTGGTTCGTCAAGAAGCAGCATGTCTGGCTTCTCAAGCAATAGACGACAGATAGCGACACGGCGACGCTCACCACCGGATAGGTGTTGAATCTTCGCATCCCACTCAGGTAGACGAAGAGCGTCAGCGGCACGCTCTAGGGCGTTCTCTAGGTTATGACCATCTTTCGCTTGGATAAGAGCTTCTAACTCACCTTGTTCTTTAGCCAATGCGTCGAAGTCTGCATCTGGTTCAGCGTAAGCCGCATACACTTCGTCTAGACGCTTCATTGCACCAGCAACATCGGATACTGCTTCTTCAACGATTTCACGAACCGTTTTTGATTCATCAAGAACAGGTTCTTGCGGCAAGTAACCTACGTTTAGACCAGGTTGCGGACGCGCTTCACCATCGATATCAGTATCAATACCCGCCATGATACGTAGAAGGGTAGATTTACCAGCACCATTTAGGCCTAGAACACCGATTTTTGCACCAGGGAAGAAGCTAAGAGAGATATCTTTAAGGATTTGTCGCTTTGGTGGCACTACTTTGCTCACGCGCGACATGGTATAGACGTATTCAGCCATTGCCGATCGTTCCTACTTTTGAAGTCAATAAAGTTGTTATTTTACACTACGCAGTCAGAACGTTTCAATTTTCGTTGTGCGATCTTAAGCCTCAATATCATTCAAAATGCGCGGTTTCGCCAAGAGTCAGGGAATTCTCAACAATGGAAACAAATTCTTAATGACAAACCCATTGGCAAGAAGGAGTAATTGGTCTTAAATTGAAGATTGACCATGTATTCAAATGAAGCTGACAAGGCTCAATAAAAAACGACAACAATAAGCTCACTGGTCATTCTTCACAGCATCTAAGGAAATCGGTACATGCTTTTATACGGACGGTATAAGCAACGACTGCTAGCAGTTACTTCGGTCATAGTAGCCTCACTGGCATGGCCTGCATTTGCGGCAGAAACAAAACTAGAACAACAACGCTCAGATTATGATAGGGCGCAAAAGCTCATTGATAAAAAAGATATCAGTGGTTATCAAAAACTTCGGCCTAAAATTGAAGATTACGCTTTGACTCCTTATGTCGATTATCGAGTGTTTTCTTTGCAACTAGCAGATAAGTCGATTGAGGACGTCAATACATTTATTGAGCAGCATAAGGGTTTCCCTTTCTCCTATCGTATTAGAGCGCCGTATTTGGATCAATTGGCCCGTCAAAACAAATGGCAAGACATTCTAACCTTTCAAACCTCTTACCCAAATGGCGAGCGATATCAATGTTACTACCACTATGCTCAGCTTAAAACTGGGAATAAACAGGAGGCGTACAAAGGCGCTCAAAACTTATGGTTGAGTGGAAATAGTGTTGATAGTGCTTGTGATAAGTTATTCAAGGAATGGGATAAGTCAGGAGCGCTGACCGACCAACTAATTGTCGAGCGAATGATCCTTGCTTTTGAAAAGCGTAATGGGTCATTAATTAACTATCTAAATAAGAAGCTGGCAACATCGACAGGTAAACAGCATGGGAAACAAATTAAAGACCTGTTCAAATCACCTAATAAGGTGGTGTCTTTTGCTGACAGTAAATTCCCACAACCGTATAAAAACCAGCTAACTGAACTGTCACTCCGAAAGTTAGCTCGTAGTGACAGAGATAAAGCAAGAACCGCACTAACTCAACTGAGTAAAAATGCCTCGCTAGACGATGAGTTGCAACAGTCGATGCAAGATTATGTGGCGATGCGTTACATCACGACGGATTCCGAAGCCGAAGCTAACTGGCGTGATAAAGTGCTTAGCCAATCAAGCAATGATGGTTACTTGGAACGTAGAGCGCGTCTTGCGGTGCAACAAGCCGATTGGAAAGGCTTGAACCGTTGGATTAGCAAAATGTCGCCAGAGAAACAAGAAACCAGTCGTTGGCAATATTGGTTGGCGCGTTCTGAGTTGGTAACAGGTAACAAAGAGCAAGGAAAACAACGCCTAGAAGGGATTGTAGGTCAGCGTAACTTCTACAGCGCCGCTGCCGCGACATACCTAGAGCACTCTATTGTTTATCCTATTTCCACGACAGTGTTAGACCCTAAAGTCGTAGCGCCGTATCAAGCTAGCTTAGATCGAATCGAAGAGTTGATTGCGCGAGACAAAATAGCCGCAGCTAAATCAGAGTGGCGTTTCTTGTTGTCTAACGTAACTGCGGATGAGAAGCAGATGTTAGCGGCTTATGCTGGTAAGAACCGTTGGCATCACTTCACCGTCGTAGCGACAATTTCTGCCAAAATGTGGGACAACATGTCATTGCGCTTCCCAACGGCTCATCGCTGGTGGTTTGATTTCTACAGTGACAAGCTCGACCTTGATAGCGTGTTACTCATGTCGCTAGCACGTCAAGAAAGCGCGATGGATGTGGAAGCGCGCTCTCCTGTTGGTGCTCGCGGCGTGATGCAGATTATGCCAGCTACGGCAAAGTATACTGCGAAAAAGCACAAGATACGCTACGGCAGTACAAGTGACTTGTATCAGGTGGGTAAGAACATTGAGATAGGCTCGCACTACCTTAATGAGCTGCTTGATAACTACGATGATAACCGTATCTATGCATTAGCTGCCTACAATGCAGGGCCTAACCGCGTAAAACGTTGGCGTGAAGCTTCTGATGGCAAGTTAGATGCCATCGCCTTTATTGAAGCGATACCTTTTAGAGAGACTCGTGGTTACGTTCAGAATATTCTAATGTTTCAAGTCTACTATCGAGATTTACTCGGTGTTCAGGGAAGTTTCCTCACTGAAGCGGAAGCGAAAAAACGTTACTAGTGGAGATGGGCTACCAATTCATGTGGGCTTGGAGTTAGAATGGGTAACTGGATGTTTCTGATGGAATATTAAATGGAACCACACTATCAAGACTGGCAACAGGTACTCGACCTTATTCAGCGTTCGCAAAGCAGTGAGCAGCAAGCAATGCTGATGACGATGTTGCTAACACCAGATGAACGTGAAGCAGTGACGGCGCGGGTGAACATTCTCTGTGAGTTGTTAAAGGGAGACATGTCCCAACGCCAAATTAGTCAGATGTTAGGCGTAGGTGTGGCAACCATTACTCGCGGCTCTGCGGAAGTAAAGCGCTTGGCCGACAAAGATAAGAACGCGCTTAGCGACTTATTGCTTAAGTAAGCGAAACCTATGGGTTTCGCTTACCTTGTCAGAGAAAACGTCTTTAGAAGTGTTCAGGATTGGTAAATGGGATCAGCGCCAGTATTAACGCTTGGTGATACACAGAACTGCGTGTGAGCTGATGCTGGGTTAGCAAACCAATTGCCCCGCCTTTTTGTTTGATATTATCGGTACCAAAGGTCTTATCCATCACATCGCCTAGTTCAACGCTTGGCGACAGCTGGTCTACGACAGCGGGTGGAAGCATTAGACTAGCGCTTCTTGATTCTCCCGTCTGTGTCTCGGTTTCAATAATCATCCATGCAAACGTGGAATGCCCATCTAAACCTGCTTCAATCCCAACATAGAAATCACCGTCTTTGACGGTTTTCTTGGCATTGTGAACACGCGTTTTAGCACCAAGATGAGTTTCATCATTGCTCATAGGTTGCTCGGCCACGCCACTTGGCACGTTTACCCCTTCAAAAGTGAACTTTTGGTTAGGAAAAGCGGATTCAAAGGCGCTTTTTACGGCATTGATTTTGGCTGGATTAAGTGACGCGATAACCACTTTGTTCATTCTTACTTATCCATGTCTATACGTTTGGGCTTAATTCTAACGTAAATTTGCCTTAGATTTGTCATTTAATAACGGTGTGCTTTTTATCATTAGTGTGAGTGCTAAATGCCTCCATTAGGAATAATTAGAATTTATATGGTACGATATTCTGTATTTGGTGGTGATGTTGTACGCATAAGAGATAATAGAAATGAGATTAAAAAAAGTAGTGGTTGCCTTAGGGCTTATTTCTCTTGTTGGCTGCCAATCGACGCAGCGACAAAACGCGACAACAGGAGAGTATGAGACAAACTCAGCAACCAAAGGCGCTGTGATTGGCGCAATTGCTGGCACAGCTGTTGGTATTGCTTCAGGTGGTGATAGTCGTGGGATTCTTATTGGTGCGGCGAGTGGCGCAGCGTTGGGTGGTGGTGTCGGATATTATTTCGACCAACAAGAAAAAGCGCTCAGACAAGAGTTGTTAAATTCAGGTGTGCAAGTTGAGCGTGTTGGTGACAATCAACTTTTATTACGTTTAGAAAACGGTATTGGTTTTGACAGTAGCTCTCACGCTCTTAACAGCAGTATTCACAACACACTGAGAGGTGTAGCGCGTATTTTGGTTGAGTATCCTGATACCAGTTTAGTGATCGAAGGCTATACCGATAGCACGGGTAGTGCGCAATACAACCAAGAGCTATCAGAAAAGCGCGCTGAGCAAGTACGTTCGTTCTTGATTAGCCAGAATGTAGCGGCAGGTCGTGCGGTAGCCCGTGGTAATGGTGAGCGATTCCCAATTTGCAGTAACTCTACACCAGAGGGGCGTCAATGTAATCGTCGAGTGGAGATTAAGATTCTGCCGCTCAAGTAGCTTTGAAGACAGGCTACGGCTCATTAAATAGAAATAGCCCCAGCTCATGATGACTGGGGCTATTTGTTTTTACTCGCCTAAATCGGGCATCACTGGTTTTACGTTATCAATAGGGTAGCAGCCAAGTACTTTAAGGTACTTAGTGATCTTTATAAGCTCATGAATGGCTTGCTGCATTGATTCTGAGTCTTTGTGGGCTTCCACATCCACATAAAACATCTCTTCCCAAGGATTACCCATAATAGGACGTGACTCGAGCTTGGTCATATTGATTCCATAGCGCTGGAGTACTAATAAGGTTTCAACCAACGAACCTGCTTGTTGAGACGTCGCCATGATAAAGGTAGTTTTTGCTGGAATTTGTGCTGATACTTCAACGGGCTTTCTTGCAACAACGATGAATCGAGTATGGTTTTCTGTCTGATTAGCAATGTTGCTTTGAATCGATTGCAAGCCATACAGTTTACCGCTGGCTGCGTGGCCGATTGCAGCAACATCGTCTCTATTAAGCTGCTGAACTTTCTGCATTGCATCCGCTGTGCTTGCACAAGACTCTAGTTGAACACCTGATAGTCTGCCCAAGAACTCACTGCATTGCTGATGAGGTTGTGGGTGAGAGTACAGCGTTTTGATGTTTTCCAGACGAATTTCTTTGGTCGCAACCAAGCAGTGCTCAATAGGTTGGGTGATTTCACCAACGATATGTAAAGTCGTATGTTGCAGTAAGTCGAATACTTCATTAATTGAGCCAGAGCTGGTGTTTTCAATAGGCAATACACCGAAATCAGCATGACCTGACTCAACCGTTTTTGTGACTTCTTTAAACTGGTCACAATTGAGTTCAATGAGCTCCGTGTTCTTACGAGAGAAATAATCTCGGCTTGCTAGGTGTGAATAAGAACCCTTAGCACCTAGAAAGGCCACTCTAGCAACAGGCTTTCTGCTTTGTTGCGGGTTGGCTAGGTTTTGCAGGTAAACCTGTTGCAGCAGAACAGAATCTTCAATGATGGTGTGGAAGATCTTTGTGATGTAAGACGCATCCAGCTCGTACTTGTCTTTACCGTTATTAATGAGCTTAACCAAAAGCTGTTGCTCACGAGCTGCATCACGAACCGGTTTTGAGGTTTCTACTTTGCTTTTTGCTACTTCAATGCTGAGTTTGCGACGTTCAGAAAGAAGCTGCAACAAGTTGTCGTCTAGCTCGTTCAGACGTAAGCGAATTTCTTCAAGTGAGTAGTTTGTGTCTGTCATCAAATAATCCTTATAAAAAAACCTCCCATTGGGAGGCTTTCCGTTCGTTTTTGACTTTTCTTTCGAAAACGAAGAAGCCTCCAAGCCTAGTGGAGAAAAAAGAAGTCAAAAAAGAACAGATTAATCGGGTACATAGAAAATGTAGTCTTAAGTTTTTTTGGGCTAAGCCACACAATAAGCAAGGGAGTGGGGAGCGTCAAGCAAAAAAATAGCGCCTTACGGCGCTATTCTACAATCGTTTTATTTACGAGCCTTTATTCGGTTTCTTCTACTAACTCAGGCTTATCCGTGCGTCTCGCTTCTGGCTTATGTCTGAGTTTGTTTAGCTGACGTTCTAACTTCTGTTCTACCTCGTTAACGGCAGCGTATAAATCTTCATGAGTAGCGGAAGCGACAAGTTTGCCTTTGGGTACCGTAATGGACGCTTCGAATTTCATTTGTTTGTTTGGCTCTTCGCTGAAAGCAGTTTGGCAACTAATGATATCCACTTGCCATTTTTCTAACTTCTTAAACTTGCTTTCGATATGCTCACGGATTGCAGAGGTGATCTCAATGTTTTTACCAGTGATGTTTACTCTCATATGTTTTTTCCTCTGTTGCATCCCTCATGGGTTAACTCCAGATTACTTATCCATGGAGAAAAGAATGTGATCTATATCACTAAAATGATAGGGTTTTTCGCCTCAAAATTTAAATGTGATCTAACGCAAAACTTTTTACTGTTAACACATGAAAAGACTTTCTTTTCTGTCAAAAGTCATTAATTTGGAAAGAGTAGCGCACTGAAAATCCCCCATTTTTGGCGCGTTTTTACGACCTAAGAAATCTCCTGCTTAAAATTCACTCGACTTTAAAGTGTGATCACTATCACTCAGTAATGGTCTCTTCTTTTGACCCCAAAACTCGATAAAATTCAATGTCACTGTTTAGTGCTTGTTGTTCCTGCCTGATCTGCTGTAGAGACTCTAGCTGTTTGTAGATAACATAGTATCGGTTGATATTTGCCACGTAAGTAACGGGCTCAGAGCTAATATTTCTTCGTGCCATCAGCTCCACATTGCCAAACCATTTATTGGGGTCGTAACCGTGCTTGGTGGCTAAGCGCCGCATTTTAGCGATGTTTCCCGGACCTGCATTGTAGGCTGCCAACGATAAATAAACTTTGTCATCATTACTTATCGCGTCATCGCTAAAGTATCTATCTCGGATAAAGCGCATATATTTCACGCCAGCATGGACGTTATTTTCAATTTTATTGATGTTTTTGATGTTTACATTGCGATCACGAGCGGTACTTGGAAGGACCTGCATGATGCCAACAGCGCCTTTGGGTGAGACTTTGTTTTGGTTTAGCTTAGATTCTTGAAAAGCCTGCGCGGCAATCATAAGGAAGTCAAAGTCGTATTTGTCGCCATATTTCTTGAACAATGAAATCAGCCTATCCAATTGTTGGACATTCTTAGGATCAAGGGCCTTTGAAAACCAGCCTGTGTTATCCAAATATTTGTTATAAATAACATTACCGAGCAATGTTCCTTGCTTGGCCGTTTTAATATAGGCGTTTACTTGTTTCTCTAATTTTGGTGAGTCTTTGCGCATGGCCCACGCGATTTGACCATCTTTACTCAATGGTATTGAGTCATGGATATTCAAATCGTCAAACGTCTTGTTCCAAAAGAATGCTTTATGGCTATCGAGGACGGTCGCTCCAATATAGCCTTGCTTGACCATTTCGACCAATTCGTAGTCTTGAAGCGTTTCTTCTAAATACTGAACGTAGACAGGAGGCTTATCATTGCTGGTTAGTTTTTGATTTAGTGCCTGTAAGTTCTCGAAATAACTGGAGCTTCCACGAACCCAAACTTCTTGACCACTCAGGTCTTCGACACTTTCTAAAGACGGATAATCGCTAGTCGTCACAATCAGCTCGCTGATGTCAGAGAGAATCGGGGTACTGAACTGAATGATTTCTTGTCGTTTGGGTGTAATTGTGAGGTTTGCGACAACCAGATCTCCATAGCCATTAACTAAAGCCGGAATGAGGTCGTCTCTTGGTACAGGAATAACCTGTACTTTCATCTTGGAGTATTTCTTTTTGAGATTTTTCTCGAAGTGATAGAGCTGTTCCGCTCCAATCCCTTTGGGTTGTCCTTTTTCTATGTAATAGAAACCAAGATCAGCAGAGACCAAAACGCGAATAACACGCTTCTCTACTAAACTATCCAAATCGCCAGTATATGGTTCATTACTTAGAGGAGTTAACTCTAAAGCCCTTACTGGAAGTGTCATGATCCCTATGACAAAACATAATAAAATCGCCTTCACAACTATCCCTTTTTGCTACTTAGCTAAAGATAAATATATAAATAAAAAAGGAATTTTGCCAACTTATGGGCACAAAAAAGCGCTGCATTGGCAGCGCTTCTGGAAGGTGGATTTGTCTATAACCCTAAAGTGGGTTTAGTTCCATTAATTTCTCAGTACGCTCAACTTGCTCTTGCATTCCTAGTTCTTCGTACGCTTTCTTTTGCAGTACTAAAGATTGGCGAGCTGCTTCCGTATCAGGATAGGTTTTTTGAATTTCTTGAGCTCTATTGATAGCGGCAATCCAAGCTTCACGTCGGATATAGAAATCAGCGGTAGCAAGGTCATATTTAGCCAAACGGTTTTTCAACGCAACCATACGTTTTTGCGCGTCTTCGGCGTAAGCACTATTCGGGTAACGTTTTAGTAGGCGATCAAAATCAGCAAATGCAGCTTTTACTGGCTCAGGGTCGCGGTCTGAGCGATCGATCCTGAGAATGTCATGCATGAAGTTTCTGTCTTGTGCCATATGCGTTAGACCTCGCATGTACAACACCCAGTCAGAACGTTCGTGAGTTGGATTCAATCGAGAAAAACGCTCTATCGTAGCCAGACCCAGCGCTAAGTCATCGTTCTTGTAGTAAGCGTAAATCAAATCAAGTTGTACTTGTTCAGTGTAAGCACCAAATGGGTAGCGAGAATCCAGCGCTTCAAGGCGCTCAATGGCTGATGTCCAGTTACCACCTTGTAACGATTCTTGAGCTTCAGCGTAGAGTTGGGAAGGCGGAACATCTGGGACGGTGACTTCTTTGTCAGCACAACCAAACAACAAAGCTAGAGAAAGCAAGCTTGTTAGTTTAAGTAGTTTCATACGAGAACGAGTTTCCTTGACGTAAATATTTTTCCGTGTCCATTACTTTTCTTCTCAGTAACGGATACAATGATGGGCTATATTATCCACACTCGTGGTATTAGTCCCAAGGTTTTTTAAAAAGTTCGATATGGCTCAGCAGATTGAATTAACAAATACAGTAAAAGACAGCCAGTTAGGTCAACGTTTAGACCAAGCTGTAGCTGAATTGTTCGCAGATTTTTCCCGTTCGCGCCTGAAAGAGTGGCTTCTGGACGGAAAAATTGCCGTTAACGGTGAGGTAATCACTAAACCGCGTACCAAAGTTATGGGCGGTGAGTTGATAACCGTTCAAGCTGAACTAGAAGATGAAGAGCGCTTTGAAGCTCAAGACATTCCTCTTAATATCGTCTACGAAGATGATGACATTATTGTGATCAATAAGCCAAGAGATTTCGTTGTTCATCCTGGAGCAGGGACACCAGATGGCACGGTTCTTAATGCGTTGTTACATCATTTCCCAGCGATCGCAGAAGTACCACGCGCAGGTATTGTTCACCGCCTCGATAAAGATACGACAGGTTTGATGGTTGTCGCTAAGACGGTTCCTGCTCAAACTCGATTAGTACGTGCTCTACAAAAGCGTAACATCACCCGTGAATACGAAGCTATTGCTATCGGTAAAATGACGGCTGGTGGTATGGTAGATAAAGCGATCGGTCGTCATTCGACTAAACGTACACTGATGGCTGTGAACGAACTTGGTAAACCTGCGGTAACTCATTACCGAGTTGCAGAACATTTCCGAGAGCACACTCGTATTCGTTTACGTCTAGAAACGGGTCGAACTCACCAAATCCGTGTTCATATGTCTTATCTTCAGCATCCACTGTTAGGTGATAGCGCTTATGGTGGCCGCGCTCGTATTCCACGCGGAGCGAGCGAAGAACTGACTCAGATGATTCGTAGCTTTGATCGTCAAGCTCTGCACGCGGTAATGCTTAAGTTTGCGCATCCAGTTACTGGAGAAGAGATGACTTTCCATGCTCCTATTCCAGATGACATGGTGGTCATGACGGAAGCGTTGCGTGAAGACGCTAAGTTAAACAAAGAAGAAGATTATTAATGTCGCTTCTGACGCCAAACTGGAGCAAACCTAATAATGTTGAAGCGGTAAGCTCAACACGTGAGAATGGAGTCTCAAAGGCTCCATTTTCCAGTTTTAATTTAGGGATGCATGTTGGTGATGAACCTTCCGGTGTATTGGCAAACCGTCGAGCACTGGAAATCAGTGCGAATATGCCGTCTTCTCCTGTTTGGCTTAATCAAACTCATTCGACTAGAGTCGCTATCGTTCAAGCTCCAACTGAACTGGTATTGGACGCGGATGCGAGTTTTACACGAACGCCCGGTGTCGTCCTTAGTGCCATGACGGCAGATTGCTTACCAATTCTAATATGTGCAAAGGATGGAACAGCAGTTGCTGCGGTCCATGCAGGATGGCGTGGATTGGCCGACGGGATTGTCGAAAAGGCCGCTGGCCTGTTCGATAGTGAAGCACAGGCTTGGATTGGACCAGCAATTGGCTTTGAGTCTTTTGAAGTTGGGCTGGATGTGAAACACGCATTTTGTCAGATGAATCCTGAATATGGAATTGCGTTTAAAGAAAGCGTGAATCCAGAGAAATGGCTTGCTGATCTGGCACTCATTGCACAGATGAAATTACAAGCTTCAGCGATCAGTGATGTAACGCTGAGTAACTTATGCACGTTTAGCGATGAAAAGCGTTTCTTTTCTTATCGACGTGATGGAAAGACAGGTCGTATGGCAAGCTTTATCTGGATCAATCACTGATTTTCACTCCTTTGTCTTGAAATCCGTTTTGCTAGCAACCATCTTAATTGCATAACAAGCTGTATGTAATTTAAACGGGGGTTGCTATGCGCCTAGATCGATTTACTAGCAAATTCCAAATTGCTATTTCTGATGCTCAGTCATTGGCATTGGGTCGAGATCATCAATATATAGAACCTGTCCACCTTATGGTTGCTTTGCTTAACCAAGAGGGCAGTTCTATTCGTCCACTATTAACCATGCTGAACGTCGATGTGGTTCAATTACGTTCCAAGCTGTCTGAGTTAATGGACAAACTTCCTAAAGTCACAGGTGTCGGTGGCGATGTTCAGCTGTCTAGTGCTATGGGGCAAATATTTAATCTCTGTGACAAAATTGCTCAAAAGCGTCAAGACGCCTATATCTCTTCTGAGATCTTTTTGCTTGCAGCAATAGAAGATAAAGGCCCTTTAGGTGCACTTTTGAAACAGCAAGGGTTAACAGAAGCAAAAGTAAACCAAGCAATTGAGCAAATTCGTGGTGGTCAGAAAGTAGATGATCCCAATGCGGAAGAAAAGCGCCAAGCTTTGGAGAAATTTACCATCGATCTTACTGAGCGAGCGGAACAAGGCAAGCTTGATCCGGTCATTGGTCGTGACGATGAGATTCGCCGCACCATTCAAGTACTTCAACGTCGTACCAAAAATAACCCCGTCATTATAGGTGAGCCCGGTGTAGGTAAGACAGCTATCGTAGAAGGACTAGCACAACGCATTATAAATAATGAAGTCCCTGAAGGTTTGCGTGGGCGTCGTGTTCTTTCTTTAGATATGGGCTCACTGGTGGCTGGCGCCAAATATCGTGGTGAGTTTGAAGAGCGTTTGAAATCGGTCCTAAATGAACTAGCTAAAGAAGAAGGTAACATCATTCTCTTCATCGATGAGCTGCACACTATGGTTGGTGCTGGGAAAGGTGAAGGTTCGATGGATGCAGGCAATATGTTAAAGCCTGCATTAGCGCGCGGTGAACTGCACTGTGTAGGTGCGACAACATTGGATGAATATCGCCAGTATATTGAAAAAGATGCGGCGTTAGAACGACGCTTCCAAAAAGTACTGGTTGATGAACCAAGCGTCGAAGACACCGTAGCGATATTACGTGGTTTGAAAGAGCGTTATGAGCTCCATCACCATGTTGAAATTACTGACCCTGCTATTGTTGCTGCAGCGAGTTTATCGCATCGATATATTACTGATAGACAACTACCCGACAAGGCGATCGACCTTATTGATGAAGCCGCGTCGAGCATTCGACTTCAGATAGATTCGAAGCCGGAATCTTTGGATAAGTTAGAACGTAAAATCATTCAACTAAAAATCGAGCAGCAAGCTCTCAAAAATGAGTCGGATAATGCTAGTGAGAAGCGCTTGCTTGCTCTAAATGAAGAGTTAGAGTCAAAAGAGCGTGACTATGCGGAGTTGGAAGAAGTCTGGAATGCAGAAAAAGCAGCGCTATCGGGTACTCAACATATTAAGTCTGAACTCGAACAGGCAAGACTCGATATGGATGTGGCAAGACGTGCAGGCGATTTGAACCGAATGTCTGAGCTACAATATGGCCGTATCCCAGAGCTAGAGAAACAACTCGATTTAGCGACTCAAGCTGAAATGCAAGAAATGAGCTTGCTTCGCAACAAAGTGACAGATGCTGAAATCGCGGAAGTATTATCAAAGCAAACTGGGATTCCAGTATCTAAAATGCTTGAGGCAGAAAAAGATAAGCTTCTAAAAATGGAAGATGTTCTGCACAAACGCGTCATAGGGCAAGCGGAAGCTGTCGAAGTTGTATCTGATGCCATTCGCCGTAGTCGAGCTGGCCTCGCGGATCCTAATCGTCCAATAGGTTCTTTCTTATTCCTTGGCCCAACTGGTGTGGGCAAAACGGAACTATGTAAAACGCTTGCAAGTTTTATGTTTGATAGTGAAGACGCCATGGTGCGTATCGACATGTCTGAGTTCATGGAGAAACACTCAGTCGCTCGTTTAGTAGGTGCCCCTCCCGGTTATGTAGGTTATGAGGAAGGTGGATACCTAACGGAAGCCGTTAGACGTAAACCATACTCGGTTATTTTGCTGGATGAAGTTGAGAAGGCGCATCCTGATGTTTTTAATATTCTACTGCAAGTTCTCGACGATGGTCGCTTGACCGATGGACAAGGTAGAACAGTCGACTTTAGAAATACGGTAGTCATTATGACATCGAATCTTGGTTCATCTCGTATCCAAGAGAATTTCCAGGTGCTTGATTATGAGGGTATTAAGCGAGAAGTAATGGATGTTGTGACCTCTCACTTCAAGCCAGAATTCTTAAATCGTGTAGATGAAAGTGTGGTCTTCCATCCTTTGGGTGCGGAGCACATTAAATCTATTGCGGGTATTCAGTTGCAACGCTTGGGCAAACGCATGGAAGACAATGGCTATCACCTAGTGGTTGCCGATGCAGCTTTAAATTACATCGCCAAAGTAGGTTATGACCCAGTATATGGAGCTAGACCGCTTAAAAGAGCGATTCAACAAAGTATCGAAAATCCGTTGGCTAAAGAGATACTTGCCGGCAAAGTTGACCCGACTAAGCCAGTTCGTTTGATAGTGAACAACGACAAAATTGCTGTCGGGCAGTAAATAGCAAGGGAAATAGACTAATAAAAGGGGGCTTAGCCCCCTTTTTTGTGTCTTTTTTCGACGCTTTGTTTCTTTTGTGTTCGAACGGCTGTAAAAAACGATTTTATTTCAAATTAGCGCTTGCCAAGAATTGGTTCATCTCTATAATGCCACCTCGCTGACACGGGATGAGGCAACTAAAAGCCTTCACGAGTTAGCAGGTTAAGTTGCTTCTAAAGAAGTAAAGCAAAATTAGTTAGGAAAGTGGTTGACACGATAACTGAAATAGCTAAAATGACCGTCCGTTTTGAGTAAGGCTCAAAACAAGCTCTTTAACAATATAAACCTATCAATCTGTGTGGGCACTCGTTGATGATAATCAAATTGGATACTTCGGTATCAAATTAGGTTTCAATGAAACGAAGTGACCAATCAAGTCGGAAGACTTGGCACAGTCAATTCATTATCGTTCTGTTGGAACGATAATAGCTTTAGATTACTAAGGTAGTTTAAAGTCAGTATTCATTGAGCCGAACAAAA
>NZ_JAKGTN010000008.1:0-230889 GCF_021568915.1 Vibrio sp. McD22-P3 | reverse complement strand
AAGCTTGGGAAACTTGATAGAGGTTATCTTGCTGCTCATTGCAGCCGTTTGTATTTTCTATATTCGACTGATTTACGTTCACAGATATCCGAGTAACCGACTACATTCGCTCTATATTATGTATCTGATAGTCACTGTGATAGTTATTCTAACCCGTGTTTTCTTTCCGCACATGATGGAGTAACACTAAGGATTAATTTAATCATTATTAATACTCTTAGAAACGACCTTCTAACAGCCATTCGTTATGGTAACTCATCACTTATTTCATATTGATTTCCCATGAAAAGTCTTGTCGCTCTTGCTATCGCCTTACTCGCTGCCTATGCCTTATTGAGTCCCAGTCATTATGTGACCAACCCTTGTCCTCAATCTCACTTGGAGCCAACTTCAAAGTCATTTGATGATGTTCATTTCCAGCAGTTGATCAAGCAAGCACAGTCTTGTTCGTCTTGCTCAAAAAGTCATACCTAGAGTTGATATCCGTTAAAAAATGGGCGCTCGTACTAGTCGATACGCCCTCCCAAAACAGTGCAAATTATCAACAATCCGTCAATTCAAGCTCACTTCTACATCCGATTTAATGGTACTGGAACAAGCCAACACAAAACCATTGGCTTTATCTTCTTCAGTCAATGTTTCGTTGCTGGTAGAGTCTACTTGGCCAACTTTCACCTTACATTTGCATGAACCACAAATACCACTGCGGCAAGCTGCAATAACCGGCACGCCTCCCTTCTCCAAGGCATCAATTAACAAGGTTCCCTTATCAGCATCAAGCTCAACGCCAAAGTCAGGCACCGCTACTTTTACAACGCCCTCTTCCATGTCTAGCGTAACATCAGTCGGCGTAAAACTTTCTTGATGGAACTCCGACATATCAAAGTTGGCTTGCTCTAGGGAAGATTTAACTACCTCCATAAAGCCCGTTGGACCACACAAATAAACGGTGCGTTCATGAAAGTCAGGAATTAACGACGTTAGCCATTCAAGATTTATCAAACCTTGCGGAAAATCTGTGCCAGAATTGTCTTCAAGCAACATTTTTAGTGCGAAGTTATCGACCGTTTGGTTAAGCTCAACCAACCTATCAAAGTAAATTGCATCTTGTTTGCTCTTCGCAAGATGGAGAAATTCGATATTGACATCTGCACCGTCCACTAGCCATTGATCGACCATGGACATGACAGGTGTGATACCACATCCCGCGCTGATCATTAGCACTTTGTTTTTGGGCTGACAGTCAATATTATTGAAATGACCAAGTGGTGCTAACGCTTCTACCTGAGCACCAACTTCAAGCTGCTCAACAATATGGTTTGACACCAAACCGCCTGCGACGCGCTTCACTGTGAATTTAAGCGTTTTACTCCCCGGTACTGAACTAATTGAATAAGCTCGATACGCTTTACTGCCGTCAATATCAAAGCCAAGCGATGAGAATTGACCCGGTTTGAATTGAAATTCAGTCTCGCCGGACTTTGAAGCAAGTTCAAACGATACCGAATCTGGTGTTTCAAACCACTTTTTAGTACATGTCAGTTCTATCGTATCTGATTGGGACCATGCCATTACATCATTCCTCTGAATAAGAAATGGCGCCTTAAACGCCATTTCTAGTACCTTTTTTTACGCTGCCAAAATCGTCTTTAAGTCGTTTTCTACGGTAGAAATACCACGCATATCAAACTTCTCTTGTAAGATGCTAAGCAGGTTATCTGTAAGGAATGCAGGAGCCGTTGGACCGGTATAAATGCCTTTAACGCCTAAAGCGAAGAGTGTCAACAAGATGACAATCGCTTTTTGCTCAAACCAAGATAGGACGAGAGTTAGTGGCAATTCGTTAATGCCACAATCAAACTCATCAGCAAGCGCTAACGCCAATTGGATAGCAGAGTAAGCGTCATTGCACTGACCCACATCCAATAGGCGAGGAATACCATTGATGTCACCAAACTGGTTTTTGTTGAAGCGGAACTTGCCACACGCCAGCGTCAGAATAACACTATCTTCCGGAGCTTGAGCTGTAAAATCGCTGTAGTAACTACGCTCTGCCTTGTCGCCATCACAACCACCAACCAAGAAGAAATGCTTGATTGCGCCCGCTTTCACCTGTTCGACGACTGCTGGTGCTGCTTGCATTAGCGCATTGCGACCAAACCCAACCGTGATCATGTGTTCAATTTCGTCGTGCTGGAAGCCGTCTTGTGCAAGTGCACATTCAATCACTTGACTGAAATCGTCCCCTTCAATGTGCGCCACACCTGGCCAACCTACAATGCTGCGCGTGAACAGACGGTCCGCGTATTGACCGACATTAGGATTCAACAGGCAGTTAGACGTCATTACAATCGCACCAGGGAAGTTGGCAAACTCTTTTTGCTGGTTCTGCCATGCGCTGCCATAGTTACCGACTAAATGAGGGTACTTCTTAAGCTCTGGATAAGCGTGAGCTGGGAGCATCTCACCATTAGTGTAGACGTTAATGCCTTTTCCTTCTGTTTGTTGAAGGATTTTCTCTAAGTCATGAAGGTCGTGACCAGACACTAGAATGCAGTGGCCTTTTACCGTTTTAACGTTAACTTGAGTCGGCTCAGGGTGACCGAAGGTTTCCGTTTCACCTTTATCTAGCATTTCCATGATCTTGTAATTCATAAGACCAATTTGCATCGAGGTATTCAGTAATGGCTCTAAATCGACAGGGTCAGTGCCTAACCAAGCCATAATTTGGTGATACTCACCATAGACCGCTTCATCTTTTTGAGAGAGCACACGAGCATGCTCAAGGTAGGCGGCTGCACCTTTAAGGCCGTAGAGACAGAGTAAACGAAGGCCAATCACGTCTTCATGTAAACTATCGTGACCACGGTTTACCGCTGCAGTCGGAGCAAATTCTAATAGCGCTTGTTTTGTAGTTGGTAAGTCAAACTGAGCCGCAGGAGAAAGTTCATCAATCGCGATACCTTGTACTAGAGAGGCAGCTTGAACTTGTTCTTGAAGACGCGCTTTATATGTTGCAGCCAGATTGGCAAGCTCGATGATGCGTTCAGGGTCGAAGTTAACGTTAGTTAGCGTAGAAAAGAATGCTCTAGGCGCCCATTGGTCGATTTCTTGGTCTACGATACCGAATTTACGACCCTGATCGGCCCAGAATGAAACCCCTTGAAGGGTATACACTAACACGTCTTGTAGGTCAGAAACTTCAGACGTTTTGCCACACATACCTTGAGTATAAGAACACCCTTTAGCAACAGGGGTTTGAATAGTTTGTTCGCATTGAATACAGAACATAATGAGGACTCCAGTATTTTAATTCGTGCCTTGGTACTTTGCCAAAGCTGATTATTCCTGAAGTCTCTATAGCATAACGTGTGCCAATTTTTATCTTATTGTAATTAAAGACTTTTAACACAAAAATCACAATTAAAACAGTCATTTAGACCTAGACCACAATCACAACATTAAAACACACCTGAGTCATTATGACCTAAATTACATCAAGAAAACGATTCTCCATTTCAACTTCTTGAAGTTTCATTAGTTTCAACGCAGTTTTCATATGTTTCTGCATGACTTTATACGCCATTTCAGAATCACCAACTCTCAATGCCTCAATTAATGAAAGTTGGCTATCTATACCTGTGCGCCAGAGATCGTAGTTTTCTGGCTCATATAGCTTCTTGTAGATTGTCATATCTGACAACATTTGAGCAGTAAAGCGGATAACCAGTTTTAGTAACTCATTGGAGGAAAAACTTGCCAAAATACGATGGAATTCAATCGACGCTAAGTGATGCTCTCGCTCTTCATAAATATCACGAGGAGGCTCAGCATACAATTTGGTTTGGTCCTTTAGCTCTTTGAGCTGATTCGACGTTAGTTTACCCGCTAAACTGGCGGCAAGTTGGGGCTCTAATGCGAGACGTAGCTGATACAAATCTTCAATTGAAGTCTCCTTGAAGAATAGATAATTACTCAGCAACATTTGCGCTTTTTCTTCAGAGACTTCGGAAACGAAGACACCACCTTTGGGACCCGTTTTTGTCTGCAATAGCCCCTGAGCGTCTAATAGTCGCATCGATTCGCGCACTGTGCTTTTTGAGGCGTCAAACATTTCCATCACTTCCACTTCATTAGGAAGTCTATCTCCTGGCTGAAGCTTCTGTTCCACAATCCATTTTTTAATCGCTGACGCTACGTTTTCGGTTCGTCGTTTTTTGACGGTCAAAAGACACCTCTATTTTTACTCGATTTCAATGTCTACGGTAACTGAAACTCCCTGTCGGGTGAAGCAGTTACCTTAAAACACAAGGTTATCAGCTCTCAATATCGTTACAAATCATACTCACAAAAGCGACGACATCGATTGCATTTATCATGATAAATAGTGTATTTTGCCAATTTATCATGATAAATAAGTAAACGCAGCATCAAAAACGAGAATAAATATGACCATTGCATCCACTTCATCACTAGCTTGGGATTGGCTTGAGCAACTAGCAAAATGTTCTGAGACAACCAACCCTGATGTAGAAGGCGTAACCCGTCTTTGTGCCACAAAAGAACATAAAGAGGCCATCAATCTACTTAAGCAATACATGATGGAGTCAGGCATGTCAGTGAGAATGGACAATGCCGCCAACCTAATTGGCCGATACGCCAGCGCGGAATCAAACGCAAAGACTCTCATCTTTGGTTCACATCAAGACACCGTTCCTAATGGTGGTAAGTACGATGGAATTTTGGGAGTCGTTGTCCCACTCGCTCTCGTTCACCACCTGAACCAGCAAGATATTCAACTTCCGTATAACATTGATGTCATCGCCTTTAGTGATGAAGAAGGCACTCGCTTTCAATCAACACTACTCGGCTCGAAAGCCATTTCCGGTATTTTCGACCCTGCAATGCTCGACGCTAAGGATTCACAAGGGGTATCGCTGCAAGACGCACTTCACGACTTTGGTTGTGAGACACAGCAAATAGAAAATGATGCCTACGACGCAGAAGAAGTCATTGGTTTTGTTGAGCTGCACATAGAACAAGGCCCACAGCTTGAAGCCGAACAACTGCCAGTCGGTGTTGTATCCGCTATCACTGGGATAGAGAGACATACCATAACCATTCATGGCAAAGCGGGACATGCTGGTACTGTTCCAATGCACAACCGCCAAGACTCTCTTGTCGGCGCTGCAAGTGTAATCAGCACTTTTGACGCCCTGTGTAAAAGTGATAGAGATCTCGTTGGCGTGATAGGAAAAATAGAAAACTACCCTAACGGCGTGAACGTCATCCCACAGAAAACGCATATTACCGTTGAACTTCGCTCTCCTATTGATGAGAAGCGCCGTAAAGCAAGAGCGACATTTTTAGCGTCTATTCAGCAACAACTTAATGCACTCAATCTCAGTTACGACCATACGCAGACCTATGAGCAACAAGCCGTTCAATGTTCAAAGGCCCTGTCAGATAAGCTAACTCAAGCTGTCGAAACCTGTGGTATTAAACCGAAAACCTTATTCAGTGGAGCTGGTCACGATGGCCTCGCGGTCAGCTCTCTAACCGACATCGCAATGCTGTTCATGCGATGCACTGATGGCGTAAGTCATCATCCTGACGAAGCGATTACTCAGGAAGACTTACAAGCATCTTTACAAGTACTAAAAGAATTCTGCCTAGCGATATAAAAACGTAAAGAATCAACCTAGAATCAAACTATGGAGAATATTGGACATGGAAATGACCAATCAGATTGACACAACATCGAAACGCCCCTGGTACAAGTCAATGCCAGACCCTATGGTCTTAATTTTTGGCATTTTGGTGGCAACTTACTTGCTCACATTTATCGTTCCAGCAGGCGTATTTGAAAGGGCCGTTGTTGATGGAAAAACAACGGTAGTTCCTGAGTCGTTTACGTATCTTCAAGATGCACCATCGGTGCATTTCTTTGATATTTTCGTCGCCATTCCGAAAGGTTTGATTAGTGCAGCACCTTACCTGTTCATTGTGTTTATCGCTGGTGGGTTGTTCCATATTCTGCAACGTTCCGGAGCATTAGAAAATGCTATTGGTGTCGCAGTAAATCGCGTAGGAGTAGAAAACCGTAACCTAATAATCACTATTGGTACGTTTATTTATGGTTTCTTCGGTGTTGCGGTTGGTTTTGAAAATAACATTGCGTTGGTCCCAGTCGCTGTTTTGATTTCCGCGGCGGTCGGTTATTCAAGCCTAGTAGGTACCGTAATGGCAGTGGGTGGTATCGGTGTTGGTTTTGCTTTGTCACCTATTAACCCATATACCGTAGGTGTTGCTCAAGGTATTGCAGAACTGCCTACTTTCTCTGGCGCTGGCCTGCGTACCGCTCTTGTTATCGCCTCGCTGGCTCTTCTTTCACTCTTTATCTGCAAGAAAGTCACCAAAATGGACTTTGTAGAACAAGATGACTCCGCCGGCCTTAAGAAAGATCTTAGCGAATACTCGATGAATCGAGAGAACAAGCTCACGCTTGCTGCTTTTGTTGCAGGCCTTGGTGTGATGCTTTACGGTGTTTTCGCCAATGGTTGGTACATCAATGAGATTGCAGGTTTATTCCTGCTCATGGCGATTGTTATCGGTATCATCAACAAAATGAATGCTAACCAAATCGTCAAGGAAATGATGGTTGGTGCATCAGGTGTAACCGCAGGTGCCTTGGTAATCGGTGTCGCGGCATCCATTCAGGTGATTCTAGATCAAGCACAGATCATCGACACCATCGTTAATGCACTTAGCTCTCTAATCCAAGATATGCCAATTGCGATCTCTGCGATCGTAGCCAGTGTCGTGCAAGGTATTATCAACTTGTTTGTTCCATCAGGTTCAGGGCAAGCAATGGTAACTATGCCGATTCTAATTCCTGTTGCTGATTTGGTAGGAATGAGTCGTCAGCTGATGATTACTGCATTCCAAGTTGGCGATGGTTTAACCAACCTAATTGTTCCAACATCGGGCGGTACTTTAGCTATGCTGGCATTGGGACGAGTTTCTTACGAGCAATGGCTTAAAGCCATTATGCCATTCATGCTTATGGTATACGGACTAAGCTGGGTCGCACTATTCATTGGCCAATTAATCGGCTACTAACTTCAATTATAAGTGGAGGCACTGCGCCTCCCATTTCCAGAAGACTATGACAATATCTCTATTACATTTTAATCCATTAACCGGAACCTCTGCGTCCATTACTGCGACAGGAGGTCCTTGCGTTGGCGGATATGTCAATCATTCTTGGCGCTCCGTTGGTGCATGTGCTACCCAAGGGTTATTTACCAATCCTTGGTATGCAGACTTTGCCAAAAACAAATTACAGCAAGGTACTTCCGCCAGAGATATTATCAACGAACTGACTGCGTTAGACTCAGGACATAGTCAACGACAATGTCTTGTTATGGACCAAAACGGAGCATCCGCTGCGTTAGATGGCAGCGACAATATTGCTTACATTGGTCACCTTAGCTATCCAACTATTGCAGTGGCAGGCAATATGTTAGAGGGACATCAAGTCTTAGAGCAATTCAGTCGAGTATTTATTGAACAAACGACCATAAACTCCCAAGCGGTATTGGAGCACATTGAGGCCCCTCAATATAAACCAGACTATGAAGCAACTTTGCCCGATGCACTTATTAGCGCTTTAGAAGCGGCCTTATCAGCGGGTGGAGACAAACGAGGTACAGTTTCTGCATCATTGCGTATTGAATTTGCGCATCTCGCACCGATCGACATCCGCATAGATTGGGCAAAGGCCGACCTTATCGAAGAGCTTCGCTTTGTTCTGGATAAAGTACGAGAAAGAAGCTTTCAAGCGTTTTTATCTGAGCTCCCTCGACAAGTAGACCATTAAATCTTCTGGTGTCAGAAGTGTGACATCACTTCTGACACACTTATTATTCAACTAACTTCTCAAGCGCTTGTTATAGCTTAACGATATTGCTAATGTAGACGCATATAACAAAAACAATGGGTTCCAAGTGAACGCTGTCAGCTTTAACAACGTCGATAAATGGTTTGGGGAATTCCAAGCTCTCTCAGCAATTAACCTCGAAGTCCTCCAAGGTGAAATTGTCGTAATCTGCGGCCCTTCAGGCTCAGGAAAGTCCACATTAATCCGCTGCATTAACGGATTAGAGCAATACAATAATGGTGACATCCAAGTATTGGGGCAAGCTATAAACTCTAGTGGAATAAAGCCCGGACAAGTTGGTATGGTATTCCAGCACTTCAATTTATTTCCACACCTTACTGTGTTAGAAAATCTCACTCTATCGCCTATTCGCACACTCAAGCTATCTAAAAAAGAGGCCACATCTCGTGCACTCGAAATGCTTGAGCGCGTGAAAATCGCCGAGCAAGCGAACAAGTACCCTTCTCAACTGTCTGGTGGTCAGCAGCAAAGGGTAGCAATAGCGCGCTCTCTTTGTATGAAGCCTGACATATTGCTGTTCGATGAACCGACTTCAGCGCTCGATCCTGAGATGATCAGTGAAGTGCTCAATGTGATGGTTGAGTTGGCAGAAGAAGGGATGACCATGCTTTGTGTTACTCATGAAATGGGCTTCGCCAAACGTGTGGCAGACAGAGTAATCTTTATGGATGAAGGACAAATTCTAGAATCCGCTCCGCCGAGCCAGATTTTTGATAATCCGCAACACCCTAGAACAAAAGCCTTCTTAGATAAGATCTTAAATCACTGATGATATTAAAGATTATTAAGCCAGTTCTATCGGCATTGATACAGATCGCATTAGTCACTGTCGCGCTTGTTTGGCTGCTCGATAGCGGAGCCCAAGCGATGGGCTATCGCTGGCAATGGGAACGCGTACCCGATTACCTCGCCTTTTATGAAGATGGACAGTGGTGGCCCGCTGAGCTGCTTGAAGGACTTGTCGTAACACTCAAAATCAGTGGACTAGCGCTCGTTTTCACCTTGTTGTTTGGACTCATTACTGCCTTACTTAAAACATCAAACTCAGTCGTTGGTCGTGGCATAGCTCATTGTTATGTCGAAGGGATTCGAAATACACCACTACTTGTTCAAATCTACCTGCTTTACTTTGTGTTTGGTCCAATTATAGGTCTTGATCGTTTTTCTACTGCCGTGTTCGCGCTGGCTTTATTTCAAGGTGCTTATACAGCAGAGATATTGCGAGCAGGCTTAAACAGCATCCCTAAAGGGCAATTTGAAGCCTGCCGCTCAGTAGGTTTGTCGCGATTCTACACCTATTACGATGTGATACTGCCTCAAGTCGTGAGACGCACTGTCCCTCCACTCACCAATGAAATCGTATCGCTAATAAAAAACTCATCCATCGTCAGCGTTATGGCTATTTTCGATTTAACCACAGAGGGTCGCAACATCGTTTCAGAAACGGCCATGCCTTTTGAAATTTGGTTTACCGTGGCCGCTATTTATTTAGTACTAACACTTACGTTATCCGCTTTATCCGCTTGGTTGGAGCATCGCTTAAACCAATCGCAATCGATTTAACTTAAATCGCAATCAAGGAGTCAGACTATGCAAGGAAAACTCAAAAACATAATTAGAGCCATCACTACCGCTGCTATCGGTATGGCGGTGTCTCTAGGTGTCGCTGCCAGTGACACTCCAAACCTGGACAAGATCAATGAACGAGGCACGCTACGCGTTGGTATGTCCACCTTTGTTCCATGGGCTATGCGTGACAAACAAGGTGATTTGATTGGTTTTGAAATCGATGTTGCTAAACGCCTCGCAGAGGACTCAGGCTGGAAAGTAGAATTTGTTCCCACTGCCTGGGACGGTATTATTCCGGCTCTATTGGCGCAAAAATTTGATGTGATCATCGGAGGTATGTCGATCACACCAGAGCGTTCTAAGAGTGTTCTCTTCACTACACCTTACTCTCATTCAGGGGTTCAAATTGCCGCGAGTAAGAAACTTGCAGAAGGCTTCTCGACCATTGAAGACTTCGATTCTCGTCGAGTTAAGATCGCAGCAAGACGAGGTGCCTATACGGTTCAAGTTGCTCGTGAAACCTTCCCTAAAGCCAAAGTCTTACAATTTGACGATGACGCCCAAGCGTTTCAAGAAGTACTCAACGGTAACGCGCATGCAGTTATCGCATCTAGCCCTAAGCCAGAGCATGAAGCAATTAAACACGCCAATGCCCTGTTTATTCCGTTTAGTGAGCGTTTATCAAAAGGTAACGAAGCATTTGCAGTGCGCTTGGATGAAGAGGACAAAAAAGTATTCTTTGATCAGTGGATTCAGGCTCGTACCGATGATGGTTGGCTAAAAGATCGCTATGAATACTGGTTCTCTACTCTTGATTGGCAAGATCAAATCGCTGGCGGACAGTAAATATTATGATGAACACCGACTCAACATGCCGTAAATATTGCGATAGTGCAATGAAAAAGAAGTGGCGCTTATCCACTTTGGATCTTGTTCTTATTACCGTGCTGGTTGTACTACTAGCGTGGTTCGGCTATCGCTCTTCCATCGGTATTAATTACCATTGGCGATGGTCTCAGGCTTTTGAGTTGGTGTTTACTCCCACTAGCAATGGTGGACTGCCCTACTTCGTTCAAGGCGCTATCTCGACATTACGCCTTAGTATTTGGGGTATGCTGTTGGCGCTTTCCCTAGGCACTCTACTTGGACTAGCGAAGCACTCAAATATGGTGTTTTTGCGGGTTCCGGCAAATATCTTTATTCAGCTAGTAAGGAATATTCCACCACTCGTATTCATATTTATTTTCTATTTCTTCATTTCCAATCAGCTAATTCCATTACTGGGGTTATCTGAATTACTTCGTGGTAGCAGTAGTGAAATCAGTGGCTGGCAATCCTTCTTATTCGGCCCCCAATCACTATGGGAGAACTTACTATCCGGCGTAATATGCATAGGTCTGCTTTCCTCAGCCTATGTCGCTGAAATTGTCAGAGCAGGGCTTAACGCTATACCAAAAGGTCAGTGGGAAGCTGGCCAATCATTAGGTTTGTCTACATGGCATCAATATCGTGATGTTATTGCCCCTCAAGTGCTTACTACTATAAGCCCCGCTTTAGCCG
Source organism: Vibrio sp. McD22-P3 (assembly GCF_021568915.1). Lineage (NCBI taxonomy): Bacteria > Pseudomonadati > Pseudomonadota > Gammaproteobacteria > Vibrionales > Vibrionaceae > Vibrio > Vibrio sp. McD22-P3. The sequence continues at coordinate 219,797 of NZ_JAKGTN010000008.1, read as the reverse complement.
GTCAAGCCATATCCTTAGTCAAAGACACCTCGATTGTTTCACTGATCTCGATACAAGAGATGACATTTGTTGGCACTGAAATCGCTAATTCATCTGGATTGATATTCGAGATCTGGTTAATCGTGGGTCTGTGCTACTTTTTGCTCTGCTTTTCATTATCGCTATTGTTTAAAAAGCTAGAAGTAACCCAGCGCTAACACTGCGCAAACCTAAGCACTACTTTCTGACAGAACATTCAAATTATGGCCGTAATAGTATGTTATGGTCATTTCTTATCCATACTCACATTATTAGTAAGCGCCAATTATTTTAACCACGTCATACTTTTAGGTATAAACATTATTATCTAACTATACAGTTTTATATAAACCTAGCGCCTTTATAATACGACATAATATTACATTTAATACATAACATTACCCGAACTTACATAACACCCTCACAAGTACCGACATACCGTAACTCATAGCCTATTTTTAAATATAAATTAATTTATCCATAAAGATCATCGTCGGAAATATATTCTATTAGCCATTTACTGAAACTTTAATTCCATTTGTCTGCACTTATAGCTTTGTTAATAATCATTTAGCCTATTTATAGATACGACGAGCCAAGAGCGTATTAATAATAAAACTTATTAGAGACTAAATAGGGATTTAACATGAAGAAAGTTTCTCTTTTAACAGCGGCTATTATTGCAGGTTTATCAGCAACGGCAGCGAATGCAGCTGACGTATATAAAGGTGATAATCTGAACCTAGCAGTGGGCGGTCGAGCTGAAGCGCGTGCTGATTTTGACAAGAGCAGTAATGATAGAACCGTGGCCGACAATAGTCGTGCTCGTTTAAACATTGGAGCTACAACTGAAATCGCAGATGGTGTAAATGCCAAAGGTTTCTATGAAAATGAATACAATAAGGATGGTTTGTCAGAGAATCGATATTTGTATGTGGGCGTCGCAGGTGAAAACAACGAACTTCAATACGGTAAAACTGACGGTTCATTAGGTATCATTACTGACTACACCGACATCTTAGACGCATTTGGCGCGGAAGCAGGAAAGAAAACTGCTACAGCGGATCGCGCAGAAAACCAACTACTTTATATTGGTAATTATGGTGGTCTGACTGTAAAAGCAAACCTTAACGGTGGTGGTTCTACTGCTACGGTTAAAAGTAGCGATATTTTTGCGACTGCGGCCAATGCAGGAAATTTAGACAAAGTATCTGGAACAGTAGATCAAGGTTATGGTCTAGCTGCCAAATATCAGTTAGGTGACCTATCTTTCGGTGCAGGTTACGCATATCAAAAAGAAGTCGATGTCAAATCTATAGATAAAAGTGGCACAGAAACTAACTTAGATGATGCTACTAGCCAAAACGTACTTGTTGGTGCCGGCTATCAGTTAAATAGTGTTTACTTAGGTGCACTGTATACTCAGGGACAGCTTCTAGAGCAAAAATACAAAGGGTTTGAAGTCGCTTCTAAGTATGATCTAACCGAGAAAGTTCGTCTTGCAGCTACATTCCAACAAGTAAAGTTTGATGAAGCAAAAGATAACAAACAAAACATCGCGGCAAGCGTACACTACAAATTTACTAATTACTTCACGACTTACGCAGGTATCTCACAAGACCTTAAAGGCGACAAAGATACAGCAGGACGTGTTGGCGCTATCGTCACGTTCTAATTCTAAACTGCACTTTTGTTAGATGGGATGGATTAACATGACCGAAGATCTTTCCTGGCAGCTAGTTTAAATCCAAACGCCCTATCAGCCATCACCTTGTGATGGCTGTTTTTTTATTATTGAAGAATTAAATTGGTAGGTAGTGGTCCACCAGCAACACTACAAATAAAATCATCAAATGCATAATGGAGAATTTAAAAGTATCCATTGCTGTCTTTTCTGTTGCCGCATACTTTAATTTCCAAGCATAATAGATAAAACCTGCACTCAAGAAGGTCGAACCGGCCAAATACAACAATCCTGTCATTCCGACTAAGGCGGGTAATAAGCACACTAATGCCAACAAAATGGTATAAAGCAAAATAGAAGTCTTGGTGTATTCAATCCCGTGAGTCACCGGAAGCATAGGAATATCGGCTTTCGCGTAATCATCTTTTCTATGAATCGCCAATGCCCAAAAATGAGGTGGCGTCCATATGAAGATAATCATTACCAGTAACCAAGCATTAGCGTGCAGCTCTCCTGTGACCGCGGTCCAACCTAACAACGGCGGCATCGCACCAGCAATACCTGCGATAACAATATTTTGTGGCGTCGCTCGCTTTAAATACAAGGTGTACACAACAGCGTAGCCAAGCAAGCTAGCGAATGTAAGCCAAGCGGTTAACCAGTTCACCCCCAAAGCTAATATTGCAAAACCTAATACGCCAATACTCAGTGCAAAAGTAAAGACTTTACCAACACTCAAGTCTCCTGATGGCAACGGACGTTTATGGGTTCTAGCCATGACAGCATCAATTCGACGGTCAATTAGATGGTTGAAAGCTGCTGCAGAACCAGCCATTAAAGCTATACCCAACAATCCCAGCACGGTAGCCTGAACAGGCAAGGCTCCCGGTATCGCCAAACACATCCCAACCAAAGCTGTTAAGATCATTAATGCGACCACTTTCGGTTTGGTCAATGTTAAATACACACGCCAGTTGAGTCTTGGTTTAACGACGGAATCCACACGACTTGTCGCCGCCATTGTCAGTTTATTCATAGAGAACTCTCCTTGTCTCCAGATGCTTTCAGTCTCTCAACTTTATTCTCCGACTCAATAACTGTCAGTGTCGGCTTTTCTGATTGAGCGTACCGTATATTCCACATAATATAGTTAGCTTGAATTAGGCTTAATAGAAGTAGCGCAGCGCCCAGATTATGCATAACAGCTATTGGCAAAGGTAAATGGAACACCACATTGCTCACCCCAAGTGCAAGTTGAATCGCTAACAGTCCTAATAACAGCACTGCGACGTTGCGTACCAGGCGTTGATTATGTTTTAGCAAGCTCAGGCCTAATATCCCAACGAGTAAAGTCACCACAATCGCACCAAAACGATGACTCACATGGATGGTCATTCGTGCAGCATAGTCAAGTACGCCAAATTCGTAATTATCAAAGCCAGAATGAACCGGAGTGAAAGCGGTTTTAAAGTCGAGATAGCGCACCCATTCGCCTTCACAAATCGGCAAAGCGGTACACACCACAGCAGCGTAATTTGAAGATACCCAACCGCCGAGTATTATTTGTAAGATGGTTGCGGTAAGAGCCAAGCCAGCCAATATTTTGAGTCGACGACCAATTATCTTTGGCTCACCAGTCACGATATTAGCTTCAACCACTGTTGGCTGAAAGGTCGCACTTACCGCAGATTTAGATTTCGCTTTATTATCCTGCCGCGTCGCTATCACGTTCGGACGTAGTTTTAAATATGTGAAAAATAGTAAAGAAAACATCGTAAAGCCGCCTATCAGGTGACCCATGACTACAATTGGCATCAACTTAAGCGTCACCGTCCACATCCCCAATGCAGCCTGGAAGACAATCACTAAAGATAACGACAACGGCAAAGCCACTCCTAGTCGTGTACGCTCATATCTTAATGCCAGGTAGGTCATCGCGAACACAACCAGACCCAGAGATCCTGCCAAATAACGGTGTATCATTTCTAGCCAAGCTTTATGAGGCTCCACCGCTCGCTCGGGAAAAAGAGTATTAGCAACGGCAACATCAACGTTATTGCTCGGAACCGTAAGATGGCCATAACAACCTGGCCAGTCCGGACAACCTAAACCAGCATCAGCAAGGCGTGTATAAGCCCCCATTGCGATGACAACAACGGTCAGAACTAACGCCCCTTTCACCAAATCTATCAGTCTCATTGCAACTCCTTATGCCTTCAACACTGGTGTGCTCAACCTTTCGCTTCTACCCTACTCGCGATAACTTGAGTAACTTTCTTAGATCGGATAACAACCCCTTGCTATGGGCGATTTGTTGTTCCTTGGTTGTGGGTTCAAAAAACATCACGACTTGACCTAACGTGTCGGTAATGATATACCCTTGTGATGGCACTAAAGCCGAGAAAGCATCGTTAACGGTCAACACGGTCACCGAATCCGGTAGTTCAGGCAGTACTTGTCCGGTCTGTACATAAACAACAGGTGTCACGCGCTCTTTATACTTTCCTAGCGCTAAGTATGTTTGTCCCATGACGTATAAGCGATTTAAGCATGCATCATCACATGTAGCAGGAAGCATAAAACCAAGCTGCCAACTCTCTCCTTGAAGAGGGTTCACCATTCCCAGTGACTCAAACGTTACTCGAGGCTCCAACAGCCGACCATGATTGGTCACGCCAGACTCATACCAATGGTTACTCAGAATCGCCTTCGCGACGATAAACGGCAACGCAAAAAACAGAATCAACGCCAATAGCGTAAGTCGTCCTTTTAACACGGCTTTGGGCTTAAGCGAATGTGTCGTCATCCCTGTGCTCATAAACGCTCCTAATGTCTTGTTGAATGAGTTTTTCTGGCCCATCGATACACGGCAATACCTACTACGAAGGCAAATACCAACGCCATGGAGAACCACTGAAAAGCGTACCCATAGTGTTTGCTCGAGTTCATAGACAATGGTTTCCAAGGGTGAGCATAAGGCGTTGTTGAATCGATAGGCTGCAACGCCCATGCTTGTAGGGGCTTACCAGTAAGCTCTGCCAATGAACCTATATTTAAGTTCTGAATTCGAAATCTGGTAGAAATCGAAGAGGTAAAATCTTCAGGGTAGAGCTCATTACCTAAAGGGCTGTCCATCTTTTGATATAAACGCCCGGTTATCATCAGAGGTTGGGTTAAAGGCTCAACAACAGGCAATGACTGTCTTTGCTCCATTCCTTTAACGAAACCCAGTTCAAGAAGCAAAAAGCGTGACTGGTCATCGATAATAAGCTGAAACACCAAATAACCAACTTGTCCTTCAAAGGTCTGATTATCCAAATAAAAAAGCTCTGGCAGAGGCGTGACCTCAGCAAAGACGGTGACACCTATCCAATCAAGATAATTACTGTTCGATTGAGGCGTGTTTGAAAAATGGACAGAGCTCAAAGAAATCGGAGGCTGCTTACTTCGCTGAGTCAACATCGACTCCATATGTGATTTGTCGTTACCTCGCTGTAGCTGCCACAAACCTAATTTGACCAAAGTAGAAAACACAACCACAGTTAATACAAAGCCGACCCAGAATTTCACCGATTTGAACCAAACCACGTGAGGAACCTCAATGTCACCGACACTATTGTTTAAGATTGTTTTAGTACTGCTGTTACTTTTCATCATCTTTAACTTAGCGCTTGCCTTAATTCGAATGGTGCGAGACGACCCTAATTCTGATAAACCCATGAGTCACTATCTGGGTCGCCGTGTCTTATTTTCTGCGATCGTTATTATTCTTTTGATCATCGCCCTTCAAAGTGGATTGCTTGCTCCTAATCCCCGCCCTTATTAAGTCAGTTCTCTAAAACTTGAGTTAAAGTACATAAACAAAAACAAAGAGGCACAACCAAACCACATCAACAAAGTGCCAGTACCAACTGCCAGCCTGAAATGCAAAATGGTCTTTGGGAGTAAAATGATCTTTAGCGATTCGGAACAAGAGTACAATCAAGAAGATCGTTCCTAAACACACATGTAGGCCATGGAATCCAGTCAGCATAAAGAAGGTATTGCCGTATATCCCAGATTGTAAGGTCAGTCCCATATCTTGATATGCATGCGCATATTCAACCGCTTGGTAATAGAGGAAAAACACCGCTAGTACGATGGTAATCTCAAGCCAGACGATAAGCGCCGTTCGTTTGTTTTTCTCCAAACTGACATGCGCCATATGCAGCGTAATCGAAGAAAGCAGTAGTATGATAGTGTTCTTCAATGGCAAACCTTGCCATGGCATCGCCTCAGTCGTGTCACCTGCTGGCGTTGTCGTCAAAGGCCAAATTGCTTCAAAACTAGGCCACAGAACTTCGTGAGTCATCACATTGTTGTCTGCCCCGCCAAGCCAAGGGACGGAGATCATTCGTGCATAAAACAACGCCCCAAAAAAAGCGCCGAAGAACATCACTTCAGAAAAAATGAACCAGCTCATCCCTTGACGAAATGAACGCGTAATCTGATCTGAATACAAGCCTGACAATGATTCACTGACAACGTTGCTAAACCAACCTGACAGCATGTACAACAACACGACAAAGCCAAGCGCTAGAGTAACGTTACCAATGACACTACCCGCCCCACCAGTTTCTAAATGTTGAACCGTGAGCCCAGCCCCAACCGCTACTAAAAACAGCGCGATTGCCCCCACGATTGGCCAACTACTCTGAGCTGGAACGTAATAAGATTGAGGTTTACTCATAGCTTAACTCCCTGTTAAGTGCGCTTTTGCTACCCTTACTGCGTTCAACGGCATCCTGCACGCTTGCATTGCTTGTGATGTTGTAGAGTGTGTACGACAAAGTCAGTGTGTGAATTGACTCGGGGATATCAGGTTCGATATAGAAAATTAGAGGCATCTCCGCTTCGCCATTAGCATCAAGAGGTTGATGGTTGAAGCAAAAGCACTCAATTTTATTAAAATAAGCAGCGCCAGTGCCCGGAGATACAGATGGCACTGCTTGCCCGATTAAAGATTGCGACGCATTGTTCTTTGCCAAATAAGCAGTTTGAATCACCTCACCGGGATGAACATCAAGGTAGATGGTTTCGGGCTTAAAGGTCCACGGCATATCAGGATTGATGTGTGCCATAAACTCAACACGAATCGTACGCGAGATGTCCGCCCTCATTCCGACGGGTTGCACCGCAGACACCGTATTGGTTTTACCATTGATACCCAATGCTTCACACATAATGTCGTACAACGGAACCAAAGCAAAACCGAACCCAAACATGCCGATAACAGCAACACTAAGCCACGTTACTAACTTTTTATTTGACTTACGGTTTTGCTCGCTCATAAGTCACCTCTCTAATCCACTTTGGGTGGAGTACTAAAGGTGTGATGCGGTGCTGGACTTGGGACTGTCCATTCTAGCCCTTCCGCTCTGTCCCAAGGTTTGGCTTCGGCCTTTTCTCCACCTTTAATGCACTTGATTACTAACCATAAGAAAATCAACTGCGACAGACCAAAGGCAAAACCGCCGATTGAGACGATCTGGTTTACATCCGCAAATTGAATTGCATAGTCAGGAATACGCCTTGGCATGCCCGCTAATCCTAAGAAGTGCATCGGGAAAAACAGCACATTGACCGAAATAACCGAGCACCAAAAATGCCACAAGCTAAGTTTGTGGTCGTACATATGTCCTGTCCATTTGGGCAGCCAGTAATAAGCGGCCGCCATAATTGAGAACACAGCACCAGACACCAATACATAGTGGAAGTGAGCCACGACAAAATAGGTATCGTGATACTGGAAGTCCGCCGGCACGATAGCTAGCATCAACCCAGAAAAACCACCGATGGTAAACAAGACAATGAAGGCGATGGCGAACAGCATGGGCGTTTCGAACGTTAACGCACCGCGCCACATGGTTGCTACCCAATTAAATACTTTCACACCCGTTGGCACAGCAATCAGCATAGTGCAATACATGAAGAACAACTCTGCGAATACCGGCATCCCTGTAGTAAACATATGGTGCGCCCAAACCAAGAAAGACAACAGTGCGATACTGCACGTCGCATAAACCATAGAGTGGTAGCCAAACAGTTTCTTACCACTAAACGCTGGTACGATTGCAGAGACGATACCGAAAGAAGGTAAAATCATGATGTACACTTCTGGATGGCCAAAGAACCAGAAGATATGTTGGAACATCACAGGGTCGCCGCCACCCGCTGCATCAAAGAAACTGGTTCCAAAATACTTGTCTGTTAACACCATTGTCACAGCACCCGCTAACACTGGCATCACCGCAATAAGCAGGAAGGCTGTAATCAACCAAGTCCAAACAAAGAGTGGCATTTTCATCAACGTCATCCCAGGGGCGCGCATATTGAAAATGGTAACAATGACATTTATTGCCCCCATGATGGAGCTAATCCCCATGATATGTACCGAGAAAACAAACAATGCCGTACTATCGGGACCATAGGTTGTAGAAAGTGGTGCATAGAATGTCCAACCAAAATCAGGACCACCACCGGGCATGAAGAGAGATGACAATAGAATCAGGAAGGCGAACGGCAGAATCCAAAAGCTTAAGTTATTCATGCGCGGTAATGCCATATCTGGCGCACCGATCATCATAGGGATCATCCAGTTAGCCAACCCAGTAAATGCAGGCATTACTGCACCAAATACCATCACTAAGCCATGAACTGTGGTCATCTGGTTAAAGAAATTTGGCTCTACAAGCTGTAAGCCCGGTTGGAATAGCTCTGCACGAATGACCATTGCCATTGCGCCGCCAGTAAGAAACATGGCGAAACTAAACCACAGGTACAATGTCCCGATATCTTTATGGTTAGTGGAGTATACCCATCTTGCCCAACCTGAAGGGGCGTGATCATGATGATCGTCTTCAATAACGGCCGTGCTTTCCGCACGACTCATCTCTGCATCCGTCGCTGTTGACGACTTAACTGTTTCCATAGGATCCGTTTTCATCATAACTCCTTGGAGCTGGTTTGCTCCCCATCTTGCGCTTTGAACGCATTGATATCAGAGGCTTGTACTGCATCTCCCGTATCATTACCCCAAGCATTTCGCTGGTACGTCACTACTGCTGCTATTTCTTTGTCTGTCAATTGGTTAGCAAACGACTGCATGGCTGTTCCATTTACCCCATCAACAATTTTGCTGATGTGAATCGACACATCTCCGGTCGTCGCAACTGCACTCCCCGCAATGGCTGGAAAAGCCCCCGTGATACCTTCACCGTTTGCTTGATGGCAGACAGCACAACGACCCGCATACACTTCTTCACCAATTGTCATCAGTTCATCAAGTGGAAGTGTGGCATCAAGAGATTTTGCTGCTTCCGCTGCTGCCAATGCCATTTCTTGTTTCTTTCCTGCTAACCATGCATCGTAATCACTCTGCTCCATGGCTTGAACGACGATCGGCATAAACCCATGAGCTTTACCACACAGTTCGGCACATTGACCACGATAAACACCTGGCTCGTCAATCTTGGTCCATGCCTCATTAATAAAGCCTGGGATTGTGTCTTTCTTGACGGCAAAATCCGGCACCCACCAAGAGTGAATTACATCATCGGATGTCATTAAGAAGCGGATTTTTTGATTGATGGGTACGACGAGTGGATTGTCTACTTCTAGTAGATAATGAGCACCTTTTTCTTCAATACCGTCTATTTGCTTTTGAGATGTAGCCAACAAGGAGAAGAAATTAACATCTTCACCAAAGTACTCGTAGTGCCATTTCCACTGCGAGCCTGTAATTTTGATGGTGATATCGGATTGAGACGTATCTTCCATTGCCACCAAAGTTTTGGTTGCGGGAATCGCCATCGCAATCAATATGATAATCGGAATAACCGTCCAGACAATTTCAACTTTGGTGCTTTCGTGGAAGTTAGCGGCGACGGCGCCGCGAGATTTTCTGTGTTTGAAAATGGAGTAGAACATCACTCCGAATACAACAAATGCAATGGCACAACAGATGTAGAAAATCAGCATATGCAAGTCATAAACTTGGTTACTGATATCAGTAACGCCTTTAGTCAAGTTATAGCCGCTCGACTCGGCGATGAGAGGTTGGCTGATTAGCGCAGCAGCCACACCAATCCATAAGCGAATGGTCAGCAATCTCTTCAAAAGATTTCTCCTTTGCCTAGCCACGTTTGTCCTAACGTGGTTCCCCTATGACTTATACCAAGCACGTCTGAAGAGTGATCAAACAATTCAGGATGGTAAAGCCCGCAATCAAAACCCAACTAACTGTGATTCGACGACGTCTAACGAAGACCAACTAGGTTTTATCAACTCGAAAATGAGTTTCAAAAATAAAGCCAAACTGCACAAGTAAACAGTCATACACATGATAACCACTTACTTATTGAGTCCGGTATCAATAAAATACAACACAAAACAATTTGTTATATTTTTGTTAACTAAAGGCTAGTTAGAGAATTAGAGATTCGCAAGGATAAAAATAAAAGGTCACTTTTTGTGATGGTGGCTTGTCGATTACCGTTTAAATTTTGACAAACTGGAAAACTGATGTCTCTAGAACAACGGAAGGCGTGGATTCTGTCATTGCTCACAAAATACGTAAAAAACCATGAACCACTCGTAGAAGTATTTTATTATTGTATGACAATATGGCATATTACTTCTATTCCCTTTAGACATACTTCGTATATACAAGAGAGTTGGTATGAGTAACGACAAATCATTCGATGCAATCAAGGCCATGAAGCTGGAAAACGACACTTCTGCTGGTAACTTGGTTGACCTACTACCTATTGAAGTTCAGAAACGAGACTTTGACCTGTCCTTCCTAGATAACCTTGCAGAGGCTCGTCCTCGCCTACTCATCCAAGCCAATGAACTAGCCGAATTTAAATCAAGAGTTAAAAAAGATGAATCTCACTGCATGTTCGATGACTTCATGAATAACTCGACGGCCAAATTTTACGATACTGAACCTTATCCAGAACCTCAGCCTTACCCAGAAGAAACGGTTGGCAAAGCCTCTCTTTGGCGACCTTATTGGCGTCAAATGTATGTTGATTGCCAGATGGCGCTCAATGCGACACGTAATCTTGCGATCGCAGGCATTGTCAAAGACGATAAAGAACTTATTGGCAAAGCTAAAGCTTGGACGCTCCAACTCGCGTCCTATGATCCAGACGGTGTAACATCTCGCGGCTACAACGACGAAGCAGCCTTCCGCGTCATCGCAGCAATGGCTTGGGGCTATGACTGGCTACATGGTCACTTTACTGAAGAGGAACGTTCAATAGTACGTGAGGCATTAGTGACTCGTTTAGACGAAATTATGCATCACCTAAAGGTCACCGTTGACCTATTAAATAATCCATTGAACAGTCACGGCGTTCGTTCTATTTCTTCCGCTATTATCCCGACGTGTATTGCTCTCTATCACGACCATCCTAAAGCTGGTGAATATATTGCGTATGCGTTGGAGTACTATGCCGTCCATTATCCGCCATGGGGTGGTGAAGATGGTGGCTGGGCAGAAGGTCCAGATTATTGGAATACTCAAACAGCCTTCCTAGGTGAAGCATTCGATCTGTTAAAAGCCTACTGTGGTGTAGATATGTTCAATAAAACATTCTACGAAAACACAGGAGACTTCCCACTTTATTGCATGCCAGTTCACTCGAAACGAGCCAGCTTCTGCGACCAATCTTCTATCGGTGACTTCCCTGGGTTAAAACTTGCCTATAACATCAAGCATTATGCTGGAGTAAATCAAAAGCCTGAATACGTTTGGTATTACAACCAGCTGAAAGGCCGTGATACTGAAGCACATACGAAGTTCTATAACTTTGGTTGGTGGGACTTTGGCTATGACGATCTTCGTTTTAATATTCTTTGGGATGCGCCTGAAGAAAAAGCGCCGTCAAACGATCCGTTGTTAAAAGTATTCCCTATCACAGGCTGGGCAGCTTTCCACAACAATATGACTGAACGTGATAACCATATCCATATGGTCTTTAAATGTTCACCATTTGGTTCAATCAGCCATTCACACGGCGACCAAAATGCGTTTACTCTGCATGCCTTTGGTGAAACATTAGCGTCTATCACCGGCTACTATGGTGGCTTTGGCGTCGATATGCATACAAAGTGGCGTCGTCATACTTTTTCTAAGAACTTGCCCCTGTTTAATGGCAAAGGGCAGTACGGAGAGAACAAAAACACCAAATTTGAAGGTCACCAAGACCGCTTCTGTATCGAAGCAGGCGGTCAAATCACAGACTATGACACAGACTCTGACGTCAAATTTGTAGAGGGCGATGCAACCGAATCCTACAAGTTCTTTACACCAGATATCGAATCCTACAAACGTAAGATTTGGTTCGTGAAAGGCAAGCTCTTTGTCATCCAAGACAAAGCGAGCTTTGGCGAAGAGAAAGATCTCACTTGGCTAATGCATACCACGTTTAATACCGAGACAGCTCAAAAGTCATTTGCTATCCACGGTGACAAAGCACATCTAGATGTGAGCTTTATCAATCAGAGCGCTGAGAAAATTACGTCAGTGACCAACGTCGAAGGCTTTGGCGATGTGGACCCTTACGAGTTCCAAGATCTCGAGATCCACCGTCATGTAGAAGTAGAATTTTCTGCATCAAAACAACACGACATTCTTACGTTGCTTGTCCCTAATAAGAACAACGGGGAACAGGTGCAGGTATCACACAGCGTTTGCGGTAGTGAACTAACGCTCATTGTAGACGGTGATACGGTAGTCATCGATTTATCGTAATCCGTAAAAAAGGAACACAGCCCCTTTTAGCCACGCTTCAAGGGGCTTTTTTATCACTAACAGCTTTCGACTCTGGTTCATCCGAAACATCAATTTATATACATAATCTAAAAACTGATTATCTATAGCTATCAATTATCAACAGAATAGACACCTGATAATCTCCGCTCTGCAATAAACAACGCATCGAACGCACTGTTGGTGCTGTTCATTGGAGAAACATATATGCAATATGAAGGTAAAGTTTATCGGCCTTGGCCCGAAGCGCGCAGCATCTTGATTCAGACCACTCTAGGTTGCAGTATTAATACTTGCACTTTTTGTAGCATGTTTGACGACAAACGCTTCAAAGTTCGAGATCTTGACGCTGTTTTTAAGGATGTTGACGACGCAAGATTCATCTATCCTCATGTGGACTCTATTTTCTTAATCGACGGTAATGTTATGGCAGCGCGCACCGAGTACCTTGTTAAGTTACTGGATAAACTACGCAACACGTTTCCCGAAGCCTCTAAGATTTCGATGTACAGCGGCTTAAATGACTTTAGAAGAAAGACGGTCTCAGAGCTTAAAGAGATCAAAGATGCAGGACTGGATATGTGTTATTCCGGCTTGGAATCTGGAGATCCTGTCGTGCTGGAGCGAATCAAGAAACGTATGACCGCACAACACGCGATCGAAGGAATGGCAAGAGCGAAAGAAGCCGGAATTGAGACGCTGCTCTCTTTCATTTTTGGATTAGGTGGTCGTGAGCGTTCGAAAGAACATATCGTAGCAACGACTGAATTATTGAATATCACCAATCCAGAACAAATTGCGCCCATGGCACTCGCGATTCAACCGGGTACCATCATGGAACAAGAAGTGCAACGTGGCGAGTTTATTATGCCAACTCAGTTGCAAGTACTGGAAGAAGAAAAATATTTGTTAGAAAACCTCAATATCGATACTTTCTATTGGGGTGATCACGGTAATAACCTTGTACCTCAAAAAGGTTTCTTACTTGACTCACGCGATCAGTTTTTGGCAAATATAGATCGAGCCATCGTGGCGAATCCTTTAGCAAAAGATAATATTATTCATACGTTTGCTTGGTAGAGGTCACGTGCTAGTGTGGTGGCCTACTTTAGACTGCCCACTTCATCGCTTCTCAAGTTCCCAATATGGCTGGCTTCCAAAATAGTCCGAGAAAAAGTCGATAAACGCTCGAACTTTTGGCGCTAGCAAGCGCGAACTTGGGTAGACCGCCCAAATAGCGGTTTCAGATATCAAAGGGTAGTCTTCTAGAATCGGAATCAACTCCCCTCGCTCTAGATACTCGTAGCAACACCATGCAGAGCTTACCGTTATTCCTAATCCATGCACACAAGCGTCTCTTACTGCTTCACCATTGTCGGCTTTAAACTCGCCTTTAGGCTTCACAGATACCGGACCATCTGGTGTCTCGAATGTCCAATTTTCAAAGCCAGTTAAACAGACAAAATTATGTTCAAGCAAGTCAGTAGGATGAGTTGGCTTGCCATGTTTAATGAGGTAACTAGGAGATGCACATACAATTCTAGTATCGCTGGTAAGTTTACGTGCCACTAATGTTGAATCTTTGAGGGCCGCATTCCTTATTGCAACATCAAATCCTCCTTCAACTAAGTCGATAATAGAGTCCGAGAGTCGGCAATCGATTTTTAACCCCGGATGTGCATCCATAAAAGCCTGCATGGCTGGAATCAAATGCATACGTCCAAAAGACGCCGGAGCAGAAACTCGTAGAACACCACTTGGTAGCCTATTCCCCGCTCCTACCGATGCTCTGGCTATTTCTATACTTTCCAATACCTCTTCCGCGTGCGGGAGAAAAGCTACTCCTTCTTCGGTTAGCGATACTTTTCGGGTTGTTCTATGAACCAACCTAACACCTAAAGCGCTCTCTAACTTACTGATATAGGAACTTGCTACGGCTGGCGACAAGCCTAGCTCTTGGCCAGCTTGACTAATATTGTGCGTTGCCGCAAGACGAACAAATAGTTTTAGATGCTCAACATTCATGATTTCCCTTATCTCAAAACATCAGTAGGCATACTCACTTAGTAAGTAAATTAAAACCTAGCGACGCACTTACACAACAATGACACTTCACCAATGGCATTCAATATCTAAATAATAATGCAAATATCGGACGATTATAAACGTTATCTATAAAGTATTTCAGGAAAACAAGCATAGTTTGCAAACAGCTATCACTCTAAAGTTAGGTCAATAGCAACGGACCTGCATCGAGATAAGGTTTGGTGATTTCAATAGATAAGGTTTGGTGATTTCAATAGTTAATGATCAATAGAAGGAAGGCGATATGTCTACGTATTATTCAGTTTTAGAAGTGACACCAACAAGTCAAGATTGGGTATCTGACTACATTGGTCCGGCAAATAAACTTGTCGCTAAATATGGAGGTAAGTATCTGGCCCGAACTAATCACCATGAGCGTCTTGAAGGTGAACGACAGGATCCTGCTCTGCGAATTATTATTGAGTGGCCTTCACACCAGGCGGCCAAAGACTTTATGAATGATCCGGAATACCTTCCGCACCTTACCGCACGAACCAAAGGTTCAGTCAGTCATCACGCGCTTATCGAAGCCAAAGATGACTTAACATAAAATAAAAAGCCATCACGTTCGCAGTGATGGCTCAAAATGTCAGCTAAAGAAACTTGATAGTTCAATAAAAATGTACCGTCTGCTAACCTAAATCGCCAGCCATTCCACCTCGACAATGGGTTTGCCTAGATACTTCACACGTCCTAAGAAACGATCACCAGAAACAATCTCGCCAACCCCTTGGGGCGTCCCGGTCATCACAATATCTCCATCTTGCAATTCAGTGTAAGAAGCCAGTTCTTGCAAAATCACAGCTGGTTTATACAACATTTGTTTGGTGCCACCTAGTTGCATTCGCATACTGTTGATAAACAACTCCACCTCAAGCTCACAGACATCCATATCTGATAATGGAATGAAACGGCTAAATTTGGCCGAGTTATCAAACGCTTTAGCTCTTTCCCAAGGCAGACCCTTCTGTTTCAACTTAGACTGTAAGCTTCGTTTGGTAAGATCTAATCCAAAGCCCACTGCGTAGAGTTGTCGGTTGCGGATAAGGAAGCAAATTTCTGCCTCGTAATGAAGAGGCTCATCAAGGTAAGAATAAAGCTCTGATGCGATACTAGAGTTTGGTTTGTTGAACACCACCATATCTTCAGGGATCTCATTCCCTAATTCATTGATGTGTTCGACGTAGTTACGGCCTACGCACAAGATCTTCGATGGGAAAAAAGAGTCATCTCCAACAAATACCGCTTTCATTGCCCTTCCTTGACTGACAGGTAAATTCAACACTAAGAACTGTGCATTTTAGCGGATTTATAGTGACAGACTTATGATTTAGAAGAGTATTTTTCAAAGTTGAGGCAAGGATCGAGGTTTAAGTTGTTATCGTAGTTGCGCACCCAGCCCACAAATTTGATAGGAATTCATCTCACTCCTTGCATTTTAATTCAATTTCGACAACCATTTGTATATTCAATTTATCGAGTGACGAGTCGTTAATGTCTGCTGAGCCCCTGTATATTCAAATCAAACAATATATCGAACAGAAGATAGACCAAGGGCACTGGCCTGTTGGACAGCGTATCTCAACCGAAATGGAGCTCACCGAACAGTTTTCTGTCAGTCGAATGACCGTTAATAAAGCCATTAGGGATCTGGTGGGTGAAGGAAAATTAGAGCGACGGCCAAGGCTTGGTACGTTCGTAAAAAAGCAGAGTGAAAAGGCTGAGAGTCCTCTACTTGATACACGGAACATCGCCAAAGAAGTCGCTTCTCGCGGTAAAACTTATTCGTGTGATGTCATTAAACACCTCGCAACCAAAGCCGACCAGAATATCGCCACCAAGCTAGGCGTTATGTTGGGGAGCTCGGTTTACTACAGTGAGATCTTACACAAAGAAAACGACCTTCCTATTCAGTTGGAATGTCGTTGGGTAAACGCAAAGTTTGCACCTGACTATTACAAACAAGATTTCTCGAAAGTCACTCCAAACGAGTACTTGACGCTAAACTGCCCAATGACTGCCGTTGAACATACCGTCGAAGCCATTATTTGTAATGATGAAATAGGTCAGAGACTCAAAATGATGACAAAGGAGCCTTGTTTATTGCTCCACAGAAGAACTTGGAGTGACGACCGCCTTATCAGTACAGCCCTGCTCTACCATCCCGGTAGCCGCTATCAGCTGAGCTCGAAAGTCACCCTTTAGTCACGTGTAATACTCTCGAATTAAACAAACTAAACAACTCACTAATTTGTAAGCTAACTAACGATAATACAACGAGTTAGCTTACGTTGGCTTACCCCAATACCTAAGTTCCAATGTTAGGATTTCTCGCATAATAACCACACAAACCAGTGAGAAATCAGAATGAAAAAAACAGTCTTAGCACTTTCTTTAGCCATCGCCGCTTTTTCTACGGCACCTTTAGCCAACGGAGGCTTCTACGTTGGTGCCTCTTATTCAAAAATGAGTTACGACGCAGCGTTTGTAAGCAGTAACGAAGTGACAAATGGCTACTCAGTGAAAGGCGGCTATGATTTTCCTTTGGGTAGCTTTTTTGTACTTGGTACAGAGCTAGAATATAAAAACCTTGGTTCAACCAAAGAGTCTTTCCTCAGTGATTATTACACCTTGTCGATGACCTCATACGGAATCAATGTCATCCCAAAACTTTATATGGGCGATCGTTTTTACGCGATAGCAAAACTAGGTTTCCACAAAATTAATTCTGAAGTTGAAACTAACGTTTCGGTCAACGGTTCATCAGTCTCCGACACTGCATCCGTATACGGACTCGGTCTTGGCTACGACATCACGGAACACTTTGCGATTCAAGCTAGCTACGAAATTCACAACATCGCCGTCTACAATACCAAGTCTGCCAACCTTGGAGTGAAGTTTAACTTCTAATCTTACCTATATCTGGCAAATTATACTCACTTCAGTAGGTCACCGTATAGTGGCCTACTTCTGTTTAAGATCATGTATATCAGTCAGTTAAGCCACAGAGTTACCGCCGTTAAGGTTTAAAATCACCTAACCTGATCCTTCTATTTAATCATCTACTGAAACCTCAAATCTTAGACGCTTAGATCACATTTTGTACGATGCACTATTGATCAATTGTATATATTCGACTAAATATTTGTATATACAATAAAGCTCTGGATTGAACATGCACTTAATTCTTAAAAATGCCCGACTTGTTACTATGGAAGAAGGTTCAAGTGGATACACTCCTACGGAGCCTTGTTACCTGCTTATTCGTAGTGGGTTAATTGTCGCTATAGGTGAAGACCTATCCACACTCTACGGCAATACGCCAAAAGAGTGCTCAGATTGTCCAGTACTCGATTGCGCTGGCAGTATTGTGACACCCGGATTGATTGATCCCCATACACACTTGGTTTTTGCTGGGAGTCGAGCACAAGAATTCGAAGCACGTTTAAACGGCGAATCGTACCAAGCTATCGCTCAGCGTGGTGGCGGTATTAACAGTACGGTTGCATCGACTCGTGCCGCCTCTGTGGACGAGCTAATTGAACTTGCCCTACCAAGATTGGACAGTTTGATTAAAAGTGGCTGTACAACTATCGAAGTGAAATCAGGTTACGGATTGACGCTAGAAGATGAAGCGAAGATGTTGGTGGCCGCCAAGTCGTTAGAAAACCATAGACGCGTCAGTATTACCACGACGTTACTCGCAGCACATACTGTCCCCCCTGAATATCAGGATAGAGCGGACGACTACATAAACTACGTGGTAAACGACATCATCCCTCACGTCGCAAAACACAACTTGGCAGATTCTGTAGACGTGTTTTGTGAATCCATAGGATTTACTCTAGAGCAAACTGAACGTGTTTTTGCCGCAGCTAAAGCGCATGGTCTTGCTGTCAAAGGGCACACCGAGCAGCTCAGTAATCTTGGCGGCAGTGTACTTGCCGCTCAATACAAAGCACAGTCGGTCGATCATATCGAGTATCTGGACCAAGCGGGCGTAAAAGCTCTTGCCGCTTCAGGGACCGTAGCAACACTTTTGCCCGGGGCATTTTACTTCTTAAGAGAAACACAGCTGCCACCCATTGAATGGCTGCGTGAGTTTAACGTGCCAATGGCAATCGGTAGCGACATTAATCCCGGAACCTCTCCATTTGCAGACTTACAGTTAATGATGAATATGGCTTGTACCTTATTCCGTCTAACGCCAGAAGAAGCGCTTCGTGGTGTGACATGCCATGCTGCGGCAGCAATTGGTCAGAAAGACACCATAGGACAAATCCGCAAAGGATTTAAAGCCAATTTAGCCATTTGGGATATCGACCATCCGAGCGAGCTTAGCTATCAGTATGGATTGAAAGGACTTAAACAACGTATCTTTGCTGGGAGTATCGAACATGTCGCCTAAAGCAATCAATACTCAGCACAGTTTTACTTGGTCTGGCCGTGACGACCTAGAAGATGGCGAGAAGCGTCTCAGAGTTCATCACGTCATTACACAGATTCATGAGCTAATGTCAGACACTTGTGGTGCTCAACTTCTAGGTTTTGAAACCGATGAGGGCGTGTCTAGAAACAAAGGTAGAGTTGGCGCTAAAACGGCACCTGATGCTATCCGTGGTGCCTTAAGCAATTTGGCTTGGCACTCAGAAACTAAGATTTTAGACCTAGGCAATTCAGGCTCACAAAACACATCTTTGGAACAAAATCAAAGTACAACGGCCAAAATCATTACCAATGCCCTCTCTCATGGACCTGTCGTTGTGCTCGGCGGTGGACATGAAATCGCTTGGTCATCTTTCTTAGGGCTATCAAACTATCTACGCCAAAGCGAACCCACTCCTAGAATCGGTATCATCAATTTCGACGCTCATTTCGATCTTCGAGAGTATCAATCTGAAACCGTGCCCTTAAAGCCGAGCTCTGGAACGCCATTCTCGCAAATTGCTGACCACTGCCAATCAGAGCAACTCGCTTTCGAATACCTTTGTATCGGCATCAGTTCAACTTCCAATACACAAGCCTTATTTGATAAAGCGCAGCGCTTGAATGTTCGCTATATCGAAGACACAGAGCTACTGCTTACCCCCCACACACCAATGCTTGAGGAACTTGAACAGTTTATTGCCAGCGTCGACTACCTCTATCTCACAATCGATCTAGATGTGTTCAATGCAGCGCTTGCTCCGGGAGTCAGTGCTCCCGCTGCGATTGGTTTATCCATTGAACACTTCTATCCATTTTTTGACGCGATATTACAGCACAACAATAAGTTGCTGATGGCGGATATCGCTGAATATAACCCTACTTATGACATTGACAATCGCACCGCCAAACTCGCCGCTAGGCTCTGTTGGCAAATGCTGACGGCAATGTCCAAGCAGCAAAAATAGACAATAGATAACAATTAACAACCAATTACGTGAAACACAGTGCGACGCCGCATAACGAACCAACTTGGCGTCCACCATTCAAAAGGAAAACAAGATGACTGATAGTAATAATGCTCGTCTAGATGCAACTCGCAAAATCAAGGCACCACATGGTACTGAGCTAAATGCCAAATCATGGCTGACAGAAGCACCACTGCGCATGCTGATGAACAATCTTGATGACGAAGTTGCTGAGCATCCTCAATCATTAGTGGTTTACGGCGGTATCGGCCGAGCGGCGCGCAATTGGGAGTGTTATGACAAGATCGTCGAAGTCCTAAAACGTCTTGAAGATGATCAAACACTCTTAGTTCAATCCGGCAAACCCGTCGGCGTTTTCCCTACACATAAAGACGCCCCACGCGTATTAATTGCCAATTCCAACCTTGTCCCACATTGGGCCAATTGGGAGCACTTCAACGAGCTGGATAAGCAGGGCCTAATGATGTACGGCCAAATGACGGCAGGTTCGTGGATTTACATTGGTTCTCAAGGCATCGTTCAAGGCACGTATGAAACCTTTGTGGCGATTGCCAAGCAACATTTTAATGGCGATGCCAATGGCAAGTGGATTCTAACAGGTGGCCTTGGCGGTATGGGCGGCGCTCAACCACTCGCGGCGACTATGGCTGGCTTTTCAATGATTGCTGTAGAGTGTGACGAATCTCGTATCGATTATCGTCTAAATACTCGTTATGTCGATACCAAAGCGCATAGCCTCGATGAAGCATTGTCCATTATTAAGAATAGCGACAAACCAATCTCAGTTGGTCTACTAGGAAATGCCGCTGATATCTATGCAGAATTGGTAGAGAAAAACATCACGCCAGATGTTGTCACCGATCAAACCTCAGCACACGATCCTCTTAACGGTTACTTACCGCAAGGCTGGACCATGGAACATGCTAAACAGCAACGTGAAAGCGATCCAACGGGCGTGGTGAAAGCGGCCAAAGCCTCAATGGCAGTGCAAGTTGAAGCCATTCTAACTATGCAACAACGCGGCTCGGTAGCAACTGACTACGGGAATAACATTCGTCAAATGGCGTTGGAAGAAGGGGTAGAAAACGCGTTTGATTTCCCAGGTTTTGTTCCTGCGTATATCCGTCCACTTTTCTGTGAAGGTATCGGACCTTTCCGGTGGGCTGCACTCTCTGGTGATCCGGAAGACATCTATAAAACAGACCAAAAAGTCAAAGAGCTGATTCCTGATAATCCACATCTGCATAACTGGCTCGATATGGCGCGTGAGCGTATTCAGTTCCAAGGTTTACCTGCTCGTATCTGCTGGGTAGGCCTGAAAGATCGTGAGCGTTTGGGTCAGGCTTTCAATGAAATGGTTAAGAATGGCGAACTAAAAGCACCTGTGGTTATTGGTCGTGATCATCTTGATTCAGGTTCAGTAGCCAGCCCGAACCGCGAAACCGAAGGTATGATGGACGGCTCAGACGCAGTGTCCGATTGGCCATTATTGAACGCCTTACTCAACACCTCAGGTGGTGCTACTTGGGTCTCTCTGCACCACGGCGGCGGTGTAGGAATGGGCTTCTCACAACACAGTGGAATGGTCATTTGCTGTGATGGTAGCGATGATGCTGCTCGACGTATTGCACGCGTTTTACACAATGACCCTGCAACTGGCGTAATGCGCCATGCCGATGCTGGGTACGACATCGCTAAACAATGTGCCAAAGAACAGGGCCT
The DNA here is from genome assembly GCF_021568915.1 of Vibrio sp. McD22-P3. Classification (NCBI taxonomy): domain Bacteria; kingdom Pseudomonadati; phylum Pseudomonadota; class Gammaproteobacteria; order Vibrionales; family Vibrionaceae; genus Vibrio; species Vibrio sp. McD22-P3. The sequence continues at coordinate 198,055 of NZ_JAKGTN010000008.1, read as the reverse complement.
AGATCTGCCAATGCTGAATCAAAATGATGATAACCGAGCTTAAGGAGTACACCATGTTGAAATTAGTTCTTGAGCCAGGTCAGCTAACGTTAGGGCAACTACGCCAACTCAGCCGTTCTCCTGTGAGCTTATCTTTGCATCCTTCAGCGGTTGAAGACATTGATGCCAGCACTCGAATTGTAGAGCAAGTTATCGCCGAAGATCGTACGGTCTATGGCATCAATACTGGCTTTGGATTGTTAGCCAATACACGCATCGAGCCAGAAGATCTCGAGATCCTGCAAAAGAGTATCGTGTTGTCACACGCCGCCGGTATTGGTGAGCTAATGAGTGACGAAACTGTTCGTCTGATGATGGTGCTAAAGATCAACAGTCTTGCACGCGGCTATTCAGGCATTCGACTTAAAGTGATCCAAGCCTTGATTGAACTGGTTAATTCGCAAGTTTACCCATGCGTTCCTCAAAAAGGTTCTGTTGGTGCATCAGGTGACTTAGCCCCACTCGCTCACATGAGCACAATCTTACTCGGTGAAGGTGAAGCGAGACATAACGGGAAAATCATTAGTGGTCTAGAGGCTTTGCAAATTGCTGGGCTTGAACCAATCACGCTAGCACCAAAAGAAGGGCTAGCACTACTAAACGGCACGCAAGCCTCGACGGCGTTTGCTTTAGAAGGTCTGTTCTTAGCGGAAGACCTGTTCGCATCAGCAACACTATGCGGCGCAATGTCAGTAGAAGCCGCACTGGGTAGTCGTCGTCCATTTGACCCACGCATCCATCGAGTAAGGGGACATCGTGCACAAATGGACGCCGCCTCGGCCTATCGCCACCTATTGGAAGGCAGTAGTGAGGTGGGTGATTCTCACCAGGGGTGTGAGAAGGTACAAGATCCGTATTCACTGCGTTGCCAGCCTCAGGTGATGGGGGCATGTCTACAACAGATTCGCAACGCAGCAGAATCGCTCCAAGTGGAAGCAAATTCTGTCTCTGACAACCCATTAGTGTTTGCTGATGACGGCGATATTATTTCCGGCGGTAATTTCCATGCTGAACCCGTCGCTATGGCGGCAGATGGCTTAGCGCTAGCGATTGCAGAAATTGGCAGCCTTTCAGAGCGTCGAATGGCATTGCTCATTGATAGTGCCCTGAGTAAGTTACCGCCTTTCCTCGTCGACAACGGCGGTGTTAACTCAGGCTTTATGATTGCGCAAGTGACTTCAGCCGCGTTAGCAAGCGAAAATAAAACCCTTGCTCACCCGGCCTCAGTTGACAGCTTGCCAACTTCGGCTAACCAAGAAGACCACGTTTCTATGGCAACTTTTGCGGCTCGTCGCTTAAAAGATATGTCAGAAAATACGCGTGGTATCTTGGCCGTGGAATACTTAGCGGCGGCACAAGGGTTGGACTTCAGGGCACCACTGAAGTCCTCACCACGAGTAGAGCAAGGTAAACAAATCTTGCGTGAGGCGGTGCCGTTCTACGATAAGGACCGCTACTTCGCCCCGGATATCGCTAAGACAAATGAAATTATCAAGCTTGCACTTCATAACGCATTGATGCCTGAGAATATACTTCCAAGCCTCTGATTTTATGGATTTAAAAAAGAGCCAGCATACTGCTGGCTCTTTTTTGTTGGACGCAAATATTTACCAATTAAATAACCGGACGACATGTTGGCAGTCACAAGTTTAAAATGAGCCTATGTGTACATGCATCAAATTGCGTTATAACAAATGTGCTTAATAAAAGAACAACGAGGCACAAAAGACATGGAAAATACGTTTAACCACCCTATGCCCAACGATGAGGGCTATTTTGGCGAATACGGCGGTAGTTTTATCCCTCCTCAGCTACAAGAAATCATGGATGAAATCAGCGCAGCTTACGACTCATGCCGCCAAGATCCAGATTTCAGAGCCGAGCTTGCACGCCTATATAAACACTTTGTAGGTCGCCCTAGTCCAATCTTCCACGCTCAAAATCTTTCTGATAAATACGGCGCACCTATTTATCTCAAACGGGAAGATTTAAACCACACCGGCGCACACAAAATTAATCACTGCTTGGGCGAAGCACTGCTTGCTAAAAAGCTTGGTAAGAAAAAGCTCATCGCGGAAACTGGAGCGGGTCAGCACGGCGTTGCCCTTGCCACAGCGGCGGCTTTAGTAGGTCTAGAGTGTGATATCTATATGGGTGAAGTCGATATCGCAAAAGAGCACCCAAATGTAGTAAGAATGCGAATTCTAGGTGCTAATGTGATTCCTGCCACTCACGGTAGAAAAACGTTGAAGGAAGCGGTAGATGCTGCATTTGAAGCCTACTTAGCGGACCCGCACACTCAGTTATACGCCATTGGATCGGTTGTCGGTCCCCATCCATTCCCTGCAATGGTGCGAGACTTCCAATCGATTATCGGTAACGAAGCCCGCGTTCAGTTCCAAGAAATGACAGGTGAACTGCCCAATAATCTCGTAGCATGTGTTGGTGGAGGCTCTAATGCAATGGGTCTGTTTAGCGCGTTTTTGAATGATGAAGAGGTTAAAATCCACGGGGTCGAACCATCAGGGCGCGATTTGCATATCGAAGGTGAACATGCTGCGACGCTAACACTTGGTGAGCCTGGCGTTATGCACGGGTTCAAATCATACATGCTAAAAGACGGAGAAGGCGAGCCTCAAGAAGTATACTCAGTGGCAAGTGGTCTCGACTATCCATCGGTAGGGCCTCAACACGCCTACCTCAAAGATACTGGCCGAGTGAGTTACGGCCATATTAATGATAAAGAAGCCATTGATGCTTTTTTCGAGCTATCTCGTTTGGAAGGCATTATTCCAGCCATTGAGTCGGCTCACGCCGTTGCTTACGCGCTGAAATTGGCAAAAGAGGGAGAAAAGGGGTCTATTCTTCTCAACTTATCTGGTAGAGGCGACAAAGATATCGATTTTGTTGTTGAGCATTATGGGCAAGACTTCGGTATTGAATCGCTGCTGTAGGCCGTAAAAGACCACAACATACCTTAAAGAGTTCTGCCTGATTGAGTCGCTTATCAGGCAGAATTAACATTCTCACTCATTGATAAAATCAACATTAAAACCAACGCTAGACCAGTATTTTAGAATAATCATCTAGAATATGTCATTTTAATGCCAACCTCGCCGATTTATTGAGTTTGATTCCATAAATAAAGCAAACCATTCGCCACACTTATTTTTCCACTCTAAATTACTTTCTATCACTTGCCGGATGCGAGTGACCATAAGAATAAAGACTTCCACTTGCGTGTTAATACGCATTAGAAACTGATTAAGAGAAGGTATTGGTATGAAACAGACAAGAGTCTTGCTTTCAATGGCGGCACTTGGTTTAGTTGCTAGCCCGTTAGCATACAGCCACGGATACGTTTCAGCGGTTGAAAGCGGTGTTGCAGAAGCTCGTGCAACGTTATGTAAGTATCCAGCCGACACTGGAGAAAAGAACGTAAATTGTGGCTCCGTCCAGTGGGAACCCCAAAGTGTTGAAGGTCCTGAGGGCTTTCCTCAAGCTGGCCCTCCTGACGGCCAAATCGCGAGTGCAGGCCTAACACAGTTTTCTCCTCTTAACGAGCAGACGTCTGACCGTTGGGTAAAGCGCCCTATTCAATCAGGTATGCAGACTTTTGAGTGGACATTTACAGCCAATCACGTCACTAAAGATTGGAAGTATTACATTACCAAGCCGAACTGGAATCCGAACCAAGCCTTGACGAGAGATTCATTCGATCTAAATCCATTTTGTGTGGTAGAAGGCAATATGCAAAAGCCACCAAAATTAATGAGCCACCAGTGTAATGTCCCTGAACGGGAAGGCTATCAAATTGTACTAGCGGTGTGGGATGTGGGTGATACTGCCGCTGCTTTCTATAATGTTATTGACGTACAGTTTAATGGTGATAATCCTGGCATCCCTGGCTGGTCTCAAGCAGGTACAATCAATCCAACGATGGATTTGAAGGTTGGCGACTCCGTTTTCACTCGCGTCTTTGATTCTAACGGTGAGCTACCAAACCTTTCTACCAGTATTACCATTACTTCAGAGCAACAAGGACAGGCAAATCAGTGGTCTCACGCTCTCGCGACACAAATTAATCATGAGCACACTGATATCAAAGCTGGACAGCAAGATAGTAACGGCAATATCTCACCAGTTTATGGTAGCAACACCGTGTATGTGGCAGATAATAGCGGCTTAGATCGCGTTGAAATTGGCTATGATATTGTGACACCTCCACCTTCAATTGGTGCAGACGTAACGGGACTGGAGCCAGAGTATCAAATCGGTGAAACACCAGTTGAACTGACACTGAATGTCGCGGCTACAGGTAACGTGGACGTGAGCATGAATGTTTACAACCACGCACAAGAATCTTTAGCGAGTCAGGAACTTAGCTTAGCGGATGGTGAAAACCAGAATGTAACCCTCATGCTGTCTAAATCTGAAGCTGGCCACCATATGTTAGTGACACGCGTAAGAGACGATAAAGGCAATCTTGTCGACCAAACAACGCAGGACTTTATGCTGGTAGAACAAACCATCCCCGGCGACTATGACTTCGTTTTCCCTGATGGTCTGTCACAGTACTCAGAAGGCACTAAAGTCCTCGCTAAAGATGGTCACATTTATCAGTGCAAACCATTCCCGAACTCCGGTTACTGTGTGCAATGGTCACCAACAGCAACGCAGTTTGAACCTGGCGTCGGTAGCCACTGGACATCGGCTTGGAACAAACTGAATTAATCTTACTTCTAAGGTAGCACCTTCCCCTATGGGTGTTGCCTTTCTTGTTTTCACTCTTTTGAGTGGCCAATAAAAAAACCCATTAACCTCTAGTTAATGGGCTTTATAATTCATCGGTCCAGCGTTTAGTTTTGCTGTTCGCCAACCATAGACAGAGCAAGCGCTTCTGCCACTTTGATACCATCTATACCTGCCGACAGAATACCACCAGCGTAACCTGCACCTTCACCTGCGGGGAAGAAGCCTTTAAGATTAACACTTTGATAGTCTTTACCGCGTTTGATGCAAACAGGCGATGAAGTACGAGTTTCAACACCAGTTAACAGGCCATCTGCACCAGCGAAGCCTTTGATCTTTTTATCAAACGCAGGAATCGCTTCTCTGATTGCTTCAATAGCAAAATCAGGTAGTGCTTTAGAGAGATCGGTTAGCTTGATGCCCGGTGTGAATGACGGTTCTACCTCACCTAAAGCACTTGGGTCATTACCTTTTAAGAAGTCACCAATTTTCTGAGCTGGTGCATCGTAGTTTTCACCACCTAGCAGATAAGCATTACTCTCTAATTCACGTTGGAATCGAATACCTGCTAATGGATCACCTGGGTAGTCTTGATCAGGTGAAATACCGACTACAATTGCACTGTTAGCGTTGCGCTCAGCACGAGAGTATTGGCTCATTCCGTTAGTCACTACGCGACCTTCTTCAGAAGTCGCCGCAACAACGGTTCCGCCTGGACACATACAGAAACTATATACAGTACGACCATTTTTGCAGTGATGCACCAGTTTATAATCAGCCGCGCCAAGGATTGGGTTACCAGCATTAGGACCAAAACGTGCTTCATCAATCACTGATTGTCTGTGTTCAACACGGAAACCCACAGAGAAAGGTTTAGCTTCCATATAAACACCACGTTCATGCAGCATTTCAAACGTATCACGAGCACTGTGACCTACGGCTAGTACCACGTGGCGTGATTTGATTTCTTCGCCATTTGACAGTGTCAAGCCAGTGATTTGCCCGTCTTCCATGTGAATATCATCGACGCGAGTACTAAAACGAATTTCACCACCTAGTTCGATGATTTTCGCACGCATTTTCTCAATCATGGTCACAAGTTTAAACGTACCGATATGCGGCTTACTCACGTAAAGAATTTCTTCTGGTGCACCAGCAGCTACAAACTCTTCGATGACTTTACGACCATAGTGCTTTGGATCTTTGACTTGGCTATAGAGTTTGCCATCTGAGAACGTCCCCGCACCACCTTCACCAAACTGTACATTCGACTCTGGGTTCAGTGTACGCTTACGCCAAAAACCAAAAGTATCCTTAGTACGTTCACGAACTTCCTTACCACGTTCAACGATGATCGGATTAAAGCCCATTTGTGCCAACACAAGGCCAGCAAATAGACCGCAAGGGCCAAATCCAATAACGACAGGACGCTCAGTGTTATCAGCTGGAGCTTTAGCAACGAATTTGTACTCCATATCCGGAGTGACTTTGACGTGTGGATCATCGGTAAATTTTTCAAGCAGTAATGCTTCATTCTGCACTTCTACATCTAGAGTGTAGATAAGAAGAATCTTGCTCTTCTTACGCGCATCATAGCCACGCTTGAACACATTGAATGACATCATCTGCTCAGCAGAAATGCCGAGTTTTTTAAGAATGGCAGCAGAAATTGCGCCTTCTTCGTGGTCAAGAGGAAGTTTAATTTCAGTTAAACGTATCATGGAGGGGTCTCGCCTAGTCGGTGTCTTAGCCTAATCGGTCAACTTGGGGACCGATAAGCTCACAATGGCGCGCATTTTACGTTAACTTGTTTTGTCTGTCATACTTAATTCACTTTAGGCAGGAGTTAGATACACGAATAACCTGCTTCTAATATTGAATTTTGTTGGCGAATGAGTATTATCGCCCCTCCACAAATTTGGCAAATTAAGAGTTGATAACCATGGCTTTTGTCGTCACTGATAACTGTATCCAATGCAAATATACCGATTGTGTCGCGGTGTGCCCTGCTGACGCATTCTACGAAGGCCCAAATTTTATGGTCATTAGCCCTATCGACTGCATTGACTGTGGACTTTGTGTACCTGAGTGTGACGCTCAAGCAATTTTCCAAGAAGACGAACTTACGGAAGACCAGCAAGTATTTATTGAGTTGAACGCTGAATTAGCAGAAGTCTGGCCCAATATCACCGAAGTCAAACCTGCTATGGATGAAGCAGAGAAATGGAATGGCGTGCCAAACAAGTTAAGCATGCTTGAAAAATAGCACTATGAACACCAAAAAAGGGCGCAATATCAATAAGGTATTGCGCCCTTTTTAGTTCTAATCGTGTTCTGGAAAAGCCGTTAAACTTCACTATGTTGGCGGCGGAAGTTATCGAGAATAATCCCCGTTGCCATGGCTACATTCAGTGATTCGGCACCACCAAATGCTGGAATGGTAATTTTATCTGTCACATACTGTTCAGCGTCAGGGCGGACACCGTGAGACTCACTACCCATTAGCAAGATTCCCTCTGAAGAAAAGGTCATCTTATGCACATTTTCGCCTTCTAAGAATGCTCCATATACCGGTAGTGACGCTTGCTCTAGGTAGCTAGGAAGATCCAAAAGCGTTACTTGAACACGCCCAAAGCTGCCCATCGTAGCTCGGATGGTCTTTGGATTATACGGATCCGCACAATCGGTACTGGCCACGATATGTTTGATGCCATACCAATCGGCGATTCGAATAATGGTGCCCAAATTACCCGGATCAGAGACCCCATCTAGGGCGATCATCATCCCTTTAGCCGCTGGTATTTCCGTTTGAGGGATCGCTACAACGGCCACTGCCGCATTGTTACTCACAAGAGAACTGGCTTTAGTCAGTTCTTCAAGCGATGCTTCGATACATTCAACACGTTGCAACGCTTCTCGATTGCTTGCCAAAAATTCACTGGTGGCAAAGACATGTTTTATCACCATGGATGTCTCCAATAGCTCTAACACGTTCTTCTCACCTTCTACGAGAAATAAGCCATGTGCTTTACGCTGTTTCTTTTGACTTAATGCACGAAGAAGTTTTAATTGGTTTTTGGAAATCATAGTCATACCCCGGATGAAAGCGCGGGCATTATATACTTAATTGAGAATCTGATGCGAGTAGCAAAACGTTGCCTAGCGCCATTTCTAAAACCTTGGCGTTTCTGAGAACATTGGGCAATAGCCATAAAGTTGCACTTATCGACGTTATGAACCAATTTGATAACAAAGTTTATAAAAACGCACACTAAAGAGCCTCAGCAAACGGTTGCCACCTGCCAATACAAAATAACTACAAAATAATCACCGTCATAACAAAACACCTAACTAAATGATTTTATTATGCTAAATATCAATATCACTTGGCTAGCTGTAAAAATACGACAATTCGCCTCTTGACTCTCACATTTACATCACCATAATACGCGCCGTTTGCCTAAAATCTGGTAAATGGTGTATTTAAATTTAGATAATTGTGAGGTAAGAGATGTCTGCGGATAACAACTACAGTCTAGGTCCGGTTCCACAATCGGCTAGAAAGGGAGTCGCTTCATTAACCATGGTGATGTTAGGACTGACTTTCTTCTCCGCAAGTATGTGGACAGGTGGTTCACTCGGTACTGGTCTCTCCTTTAATGATTTCTTCCTCGCTGTTCTCATTGGTAACCTCATCCTCGGTATTTACACTTCTTTTCTTGGTTACATCGGCTCTTCCACTGGCCTCTCTACTCACCTCCTAGCTCGTTTCTCTTTTGGCTCTAAAGGCTCTTGGCTTCCTTCTGTCCTTCTTGGCGGCACTCAAGTAGGTTGGTTTGGAGTCGGTGTGGCTATGTTTGCCATCCCCGTACAGAAAGCAACAGGTATCGATACCAATACATTAATCATAGTAAGTGGCCTGCTCATGACAGCGACGGTTTACTTTGGTATTTCTGCGTTAATGGTTCTATCAGCCATCGCGGTACCTGCCATTGCTATTCTTGGCGGTTATTCAGTATTCACCGCAGTCGACAGTGTTGGTGGTATTGGCGAACTTCAGAAAATTCAACCGGCTGAGCCTCTCGATTTCTCAATTGCACTGGCCATGGTAGTCGGGTCGTTCGTAAGTGCTGGTACACTTACTGCTGACTTTGTTCGTTTCGGTCGTAATCCAAAAGGTGCTGTATTCATTACAATGGTGGCTTTCTTTATCGGTAACTCACTGATGTTCATCTTTGGTGCAGCAGGCGCATCGGTGACGGGACAATCCGATATCTCTGAAGTGATGATTGCTCAAGGTCTATTGCTTCCAGCCATCATCGTACTAGGTCTGAACATTTGGACGACTAATGACAACGCACTTTACGCATCAGGTCTTGGCTTCTCGAACGTGACAGGCTTGCCAAGTAAGTATCTGTCTATGGCGAATGGTCTGGTTGGCACACTATGTGCCCTTTGGCTCTATAACAATTTTGTTGGTTGGTTAACCTTCCTATCGCTTGCTATCCCACCTATCGGCGGCGTAATCATCGCGGATTTCATTACAAACAGAAAACGTTACGCAAATTTTGAAACTGCGAAATTCCAAACTGTGAACTGGGCAGGTATCATTGCAGTAGGTCTTGGCGTAGCAGCAGGTAATTTTCTACCAGGTGTAGTACCAGTTAATGCTGTACTTGGCGGTGCCATCAGCTACGTCATATTAGACCGCCTTATCAACAAGAAAGCGGCGCAACTTAAACAAGCAGACGCTTAATAATTAGGAATTTGGTGTTATGTCATCTTTGCTCATTCAAAATGCTTCAATCAATATGAAAGAAGGTCTTTATGACCTTTTGATTGAAGACGGCGTTTTCAAGGCGATTGAACCTGCTGGCTCAAAAACGCTGACTGCGGACAAACACATTGACGCGACCGGTCATCTGGCGACAGCGCCATTTTGTGAACCTCACATTCATTTAGATACGACTCAAACTGCCGGAGAGCCTAGTTGGAACATCTCGGGAACCTTGTTTGAAGGGATTGAACGTTGGGCAGAACGCAAAGCACTTCTGTCTATTGAAGACGTTAAGCAGCGTGCTAAACAAACTTTAAAGTGGCAGATTGCCAACGGTATTCAGCACGTTCGTACTCACGTTGATGTGTCTGACCCAACACTAACCGCGCTTAAAGCGATGGTGGAAGTTCGTGAAGAAATGAAGCAGTGGGTTGATATCCAGATCGTTGCTTTTCCGCAGGAAGGTATTTTGTCTTACCCGAATGGCAAAGAGCTCCTTGAAGAAGCGGTACAGCTTGGTGCGGATGTTATCGGTGCGATTCCACATTTCGAATTTACTCGCGAGTACGGCGTTGAATCACTTCATTACGTCTTTGAATTGGCGCGTAAATACGACCGCTTGATTGACGTTCACTGTGATGAAATTGATGATGAACAATCTCGCTTTGTGGAAACTCTTGCGGCGCTCGCTCATAAATACGAAATGGGCGACAAAGTGACAGCAAGTCACACCACCGCAATGGGTTCTTATAACGGCGCGTACGCATCTCGCTTGTTCCGTCTGCTGAAGATGTCAGGCATTAGCTTTGTCGCAAACCCACTGGTTAACATTCATTTACAAGGTCGTTTCGACGATTACCCTAAGCGTCGCGGTGTAACACGAGTAAAAGAAATGTTGGCTGCAAACATCAACGTCTGTTTTGGGCATGATGATGTTTTTGATCCTTGGTACCCATTGGGTACTGCCAACATGCTTCAAGTCTTGCACATGGGGCTACATGTATGTCAGGTGATGGGCTACGATCAAATCAATCAGTCACTTGACTTGATCAGCACTAATTCAGCTAAAGCACTGAATATCCAAAACAAGCACGGTTTGGACGTGGGCAAAGCAGGTAGCTTGCTATTGCTGCCAGCGGAAAATGGCTTTGACGCTGTCCGTCGCCAAGTACCCGTCAGCTACTCCATTCGTAACGGTTATGTCATCGCTCAAACGAAGCCAGCCGAGACTCAAATCCACCTCGAGTCCTCTGAAAACGTTACGTTTAAACGCTAATCATCATCTCAAAAGAGCAAGTCACGAATGGCTTGCTCTTTTTGTAACTAATTCATAAGAAATTCATTTAATCCTTTGCTAGGTGTGTTACACTGCTTGCGCTCTGGTGTTCAGAGTTATTTAAAGTAAGAGTAAAAGAGTACGAGAAGTATTGTCAGATAATTTCCCTTGCGGGTATTTGTCATTCGTTTTTCCCATTTACGGCTTGATTAAATAAACGGAAACACAAAGCGAGATCGCCGAAAGGCAAATTTTAATCTTAAAAGTAAGGGACATAACATGTCTAACACAAATACTGGCACAGTAAAATGGTTTAACGAAGAGAAAGGCTACGGCTTCATCGCTCAAGAGAACGGTCCAGACGTATTCGTTCACTTCCGCGCTATCTCTGGCGAAGGTTTCAAAACTCTAAAAGAAGGCCAAGCGGTTTCTTTTGGTGTTGAGCAAGGCCAAAAAGGTCCTCAAGCTGTTAACGTTATTCCTCAATAATAACGACAGTTAAAGAATTTCTAAAAGGCTTCGAGTAATCGAAGCCTTTTTTGTATCTGCAAACACAACTACCCACCTCTCTTTTCCAACGCTTTTCTAACACTGCTACATTAGGCTACTAAACTCATCATCTTTACGATATCTCCTGTCACTCACCGTGACATAGGCTGTCTCTCCGAGGCTCTAAATCAGGAGAGTCAGTCATCCAATCTTATGGATTTCCACGCAGGGATGCGATTTCGTCAGTTGGTATTTTCTAACTGTATTTTTGACAATTTTGGAATCGTAAAGACAATGAAAAAACTACTCGCATCTGCACTAATCGTGGCTTCTTCCTCTACTATCGCCGCAGGTATGGACGACGTTAATTTTAACATTTTGGCAGGGTACGACCGCAATGCACCTACTGTAGCGTTTGAAGTTGATTATTCAAACATTCTACTGGGTACTCAGCTACACGCTGAGCAAAACTCAAACGTGGCCGATTTAACATCAAAAAACGCAATAGCTCTAGGCACCGTAGAACGCAATAATTTCTCATTCTATTCAGGTTATCGCTTTGACATGGGGCTTAGCCTTAAAGCAGGTGTCACCGTTAATAGTCTTAAGTTCGACCATGTTGCAAGTGAGATCGGTTCTTTTAGCAACCGTAAAGTGCTGCCATTTTTAGGTGCTGGATATGAATTCAAAAACGGCCTCAATCTTAACCTGCACGGTACTATCGGCAAAAATGACAAACTAGATGTTGGCAGTGCAGGAGAACTGTCTATCGAGGATAAAGCCAACATCAGCTTCTTAGTCGGATACCGTTTCTAAAACCTTGTAACTAGAAGCTCACAGTAATGTCATCATTCGAAACAAGACATATGAAAACACTGAAATTAACAATGCTAGTCATTGGCGCTTCACTATTATCAGGCTGTTCCGTCTACAACGCGGTGAAAGCAGGACAACTGCAAGCGGACTACGACCTAATCTTAAGAAATAGCGCCATTTATAATTCTGATAATGGTAGCCAATACAGTATTCCTGTGCCTCATAATGAAAGCAGGACCAAAATGCTGGTTTGTTATAACCAAAGCGGTATCTTCAGTGCCTCCGATTCTGGGGAGTTACGAGAAGTGGCCAATGAATGGCTAAGCAAAAATAAGCCGGGAAAGCTCGCTGGCGACGAACTAAACCGTTCTGGTGTTTGGGATTCTAGAACCTGTTATGAGTTCGACATTGTGGATATTCAACCGATTGGTGCGTATCTCGATGAAGAAACCGGGGAAGTCGTTATCGTCGGTGAAAGTCACGGATAAGCAATATATAAGAGCCTAGATTTAGGCTCTTTTTACTTTATTCATACCACGACTCTGGGATGGGCTCATCGTACAAAAAGACATCTTGGTTTCGCTTTAAGAACGCTTGCACTAGATCTGCCATTCCTTTCGCGCTGGCTAAAAACGATCTTGCCTCGCCAATAGTCCCCCAATGGCCGATACCTTGTTTAACAAATGGACGCTCAAGCTTGTCATAGTTTTCATGAATGCTACCAAACGGACTTTTATGGCGACGCAGAATCGTCTCAATAGCCTCATCACCTTTAATAATCGTGATGGCTTCTGACTCAGAATCGATACGGTTAGGAATCGCACTCCACTCTTCCACACCATGTATGTATGTGTTACGAGTTAAAGGACACCCTAGAAAGAGAATCTGCGCATCAACGTCATAGAGTTTTCCCCAAGCGCCATGTCGAGGGCATGGAGACGTCAATGTTTCTTCGCCAGCAATAAACTGCTCGGCATTTTTCCCCAACGCGGCCATAGAGTGAGTAGGGTGAAGCGAACGAAGCACGCCCTCCCTTTGCCTAAACATCTCACCAAGGATACCGACACAAGAGGGTTCTGTTTTAGGGTCATAAATACCATTAGCAAGATTGTGCTTGTCCCAACTGTGCGTGGGTAGCAATAACAGCCCTTCCGACATAAACTCACTCAAAGCATCCAGTACTGTGTCAGCCCCACCCTCAACGTCTCCTATGGCTTTCATGGAGGAATGTACGAGCAACGTTCCATTTGGATTGATGCCGATATCTTGAAAATCGCTAATTAATCTCTGTTTCGTGATCATTTTTTTGTTGGTTTTCGTTGTTTCGAAAGATACTGACAAAAACCGCAGTAAATAACCGTTAACCAGACGTGTATTCTGGCAAATTTACAGAGATATGACGAAAAAAGCCGGAGCAAAAACTCCGGCTTAGCAAAAACTAGAGACCTTAGAAGAAACCTAACGGACTAGTCGAATAACTCACCAACAAATTCTTAGTGTTTTGATAATGGTCGAGAGCCAGTTTATGAGTTTCTCGTCCAATGCCTGACTTCTTGTAACCACCAAATGCAGCGTGTGCTGGATATGCATGGTAGCAGTTAACCCACACTCGTCCTGCTTGAATTTCACGTCCCATGCGATACGCTAAGTTGCCATTACGAGTCCAAACCCCTGCGCCTAGACCATACTCAGTATCGTTAGCAATTCGCAGTGCATCGGCTTCGTCTTTAAAGGTGGTAATCGCGATAACAGGACCAAAAATCTCTTCTTGGAATACACGCATTTTGTTGTTACCTGCAAGCATGGTTGGCTGAATGTAATAGCCGTCTTGTAAGTCACCTTCTTGCTTGTTCATGTCGCCGCCAATGATCACTTTTGCACCTTCTTGACGGCCTATCTCCAGATAGCTCATGATCTTATCAAACTGCTCTTGTGACGCTTGAGCACCGACTTGCGTGGTCACATCCAGTGGGTTTCCTTGCTTTATGGTTGCTGAGCGCTCCTCAAGCTTGGCGATAAATTTGTCATAAATAGACTCTTGAACCAATACTCGGGATGGGCAAGTACATACTTCGCCTTGGTTAAAGAAAGCTAATAGTGTCCCCTCAATGCACTTATCTAAGAAGTCATCGTCCTTATCAAAGATATCTTCGAAATACACATTCGGAGACTTACCTCCAAGTTCAACCGTCGAAGGTATCAAACTTTCCGCAGCGCATTTTAATATATGGTGGCCAATTTCCGTTGAACCAGTAAACGCAAGTTTGTTAATACGCTCACTAGTTGCTAACGCTTGACCAGCCTCTGCCCCATAACCATTGACAATGTTGACCACACCAGCAGGAATTAAGTGACCGATTTTTTCCATAAGCATTAAGATAGATGCTGGCGTTTGCTCCGCAGGCTTGAGTACCACGCAGCACCCTGCTGCTAATGCTGGTGCTAGTTTCCATGCTGCCATCAGCATTGGAAAGTTCCATGGAATGATTTGACCAACAACGCCCACAGGTTCTGGGAAATGGTAGCTTGCAGTGTTGGCATCAATATCCGCCGCAGATCCCTCCTGAGCACGAATACAACCAGCAAAATAACGGAAGTGATCCACGGCTAAAGGAAGGTCTGCTGCTAATGTTTCACGCACAGGTTTGCCGTTTTCCCACGTCTCTGCAACAGCAAGTTCCTCAAGGTGTTGCTCTATTGTGTCAGCGATTTTGAGCAGGACGTTTGCTCGCTCAGTCACACTGGTTTTGCCCCAAGCTTCGCGTGCAGCATGGGCGGCATCGAGGGCCAAACTAATATCATCGGCATCTGAACGAGGGACTTCGCAAAACGCTTTACCATTAACTGGAGATGTATTTTCAAAATACTTGCCGTTTACTGGTGCTACCCACTCTCCACCAATATAGTTTTCATATCGTTGCTTGTAGTTAACTACTGCGTTTTCCGTTCCTGGCTGAGCGTAAATCATAGCTTATCCTTTTGTTATTTAATCGAATGTTAGCAGCGTCGTATGCAAAAAAGTCATGCCTTATGTGTTATACGACATCGTGACAAGCGCAACAATTACGCCAATCTAACAAAAGAGATGTTATAATTTTGTAAATTTATGATTAATATAATTTAAACGTAATTTGTATTTGTCCTTCTATTGTTGATGCTCAAATGGCCGTTGTTCCGTTATGTAGCATGATGTCACAGTGAACTGCTACAGAATGGAACACTCATGTTAATTAGCCATACAACTAACGAAAAGGCGTGGATCAAGGACTCTTGGAAACGCAGTATTCAAGCTGGTTTGAGTAGCCGCCATCTGCCCGAAGATCATCGACTTAGTAACGTCGAAGTTACTGAACGAATCGATAAGCATCAAACGTTAATCAATGTCATTGAAAAACATGCATACCCACTTTTTTGTCAGATATTTTCCCGTACAGATAGCCGACTTATCTTAGCGGATACCAACGGGGCAATAGTAAAAACGTGGGGACAAAAGCGATTTCGCGAGAAACTCACGGAAATAGCACTCGATCAAGGAGTACTTTGGGATGAGGGACTGAAAGGTACAAACGCGATAGGGACAGCCTTGGTAGAAAAACGTCCAGTCTCCATCATAGGTGGAGAACACTTTATTAGGCATCATCATTTCATTAGCTGCACTGCCAGCCCGATCTTTTCACCCGCCGGAGAACTCATTGCTATATTGGACGTGACCAGTGAATATCAAACCCATAACGATGCCACTAGGGTACTTATTCAGAACATGGTCCAAAACATAGAGAGCGAACTACTCAACTTTATTCCCGATGCAGCATTAAAAATACGCCTTGGTCATGATAGTTCTGTTCTTAATAGTGGTTGGCAAGGAATCGTTGTCACCGATAAAAATGGGCAAGTGCTGGCTCAAAATGCTATTGCCTCCAGTGTACTAGCTAATCAACTTAAGCCGGGTGATCCTATTGAGTCTGTTATTGGTTCACTGACTCTTGATCGTATCCGTAAAACAGACCAGTTTTACTATCAAGTTGAGTCTGTTAAACCTCTGCGTCACCTTCCTAAGAGTAAATCAAAAGCCGAGTCTTCAAGCTGCCCATTACACCAAGGAGATAGTTGTGTTGAAAAAGCTTGGCAACAAGCTATAAAAGTCATGTCAAAACGTATCGGCTTGGTAATTTCAGGAGAAACCGGAACCGGGAAAAATGAATTTGTAAAAGCATTGCATAAACAAAGTTCACTTGCCGCAAGACCTCTTATTGCTATCAACTGTGGAGCGCTACCAAAGGACCTTATTGAGTCAGAGTTATTTGGTTATGCTCCGGGAGCTTTTACAGGTGCTCACCCTAAGGGGTTCGAAGGTCGATTTAGGCAAGCCAATGGCGGCATTTTGTTTCTCGACGAAATTGCAGACCTTCCCCTTAATGCTCAATCTCGCCTCTTACATGTACTACAAGAGAAAATTGTTGCACCCATTGGAGCCAATCGCAGCTATCCCGTTGATGTCTACGTCATCGTTGCTAGCCACAAGAACTTAACTGATATGGTCGCTAAAGGGGAGTTCAGAGAAGACCTATGGTATCGACTTGAAGGACTGAGTATCACTTTACCAAGCGTTCGTGAAAGAGAAGACACTCAACAGCTGATTGAGTCAACGTTTACGCAGGAGTCCAATAAACAGCGTCTCTCAGATGACGTTATTGACCTCATGCTTAAGTATGATTGGCCGGGAAACCTTCGAGAAGTGCACTCTACCTGCCGTTTGATCGCCGCTCTATGTGATAATCCCATCGTCAATCTAGATGATCTTCCGGAAAACATACTCCGTAAGCTCACCACTACACGAACTGCTACTCTTGAACAAGATAACGACTTACAATCGACCATTGACAATAAGCTATTGAAAACTATCGAAGAAACAAACGGAAACGTGAGCTTGGCATCGCGAATATTAGGCGTGAGTAGAAACACTATTTATCGCAAATTGAGGAAGCTCGGGATAGACAAAATTTCTTAATCGTTTCGAGAAAAACCTTTTGTTAGACATTAACTCCAATATATCCGTTAATGCGCACGACTCTTGAGTACTCTGCTCCACAACATTGGCACTCAAGAAGCTGTTCGTGACCATCATGGAAGATCATCACGAGGTTTGATTTTTCAGGTTAACGCTAATTCCCAATCATCAAATCGAGCGAAAATTCGAAAAAGAAAAAGATTAGTACCAGCCTGAGCGCATGATAAGTGAGACATGCCGTGACTAATACTTCCAAACTTGACCGCATCCGCGCCGACTACAACGTACAACACTGGAGCCAAAATTTCTTTGGCATCAATGACAACGGCGATGTAACTGTTTCTCCTCGTAAAGACGGTCAACACCATGTTCCATTAACTCGTATTGCACAAGCACTTGAAGAAAAAGGCTTAACCTTGCCTGCCTTAGTGCGTTTTCCGCAAATCATCCATCAACGAGTTCATGGTATCTGCGACGCGTTTAACCAAGCGATCAACGATTACGGATATAACAACGAATATCTATTGGTTTACCCAATTAAAGTAAACCAACAAAAAGACGTAGTAGAACAAATTCTTGCTAGCCAAGCAGAAGCAGAGACGAAACAGCTTGGTCTTGAAGCAGGAAGCAAACCTGAGTTAATGGCAGTACTGGCCATGGCTCAACGTGCGAGCTCAGTGATTGTTTGTAATGGCTACAAAGACAGAGAATACGTACGTCTTGCACTGATTGGCGAAAAGCTTGGCCACAAAGTGTTCATCGTTCTTGAGAAGCTATCCGAGCTGGATATCGTTCTTAAGGAAGCAAAAGCACTAAACGTTAAACCTCGTGTCGGTTTACGTATTCGCCTAGCATCACAAGGTGCAGGTAAATGGCAAGCAAGCGGCGGTGAGAAGTCGAAATTTGGTTTGTCAGCGTCTCAAGTGCTACAAGTCGTTGAGAGATTGAAAGCTGAAGACCAGCTAGAAATGCTTCAGTTAGTTCACTTCCATCTAGGTTCGCAGATGGCCAACATCCGTGATGTACGCAATGGTGTGAACGAGGCTGCACGTTTCTACTGTGAGCTTCGCAAAATGTCAGTGCCTATTGCTTACTTCGACGTTGGGGGCGGCCTAGCCGTTGATTACGATGGTACACGTAGCCAATCAAGCAGTTCCATGAACTACGGCTTGGCGGAGTACGCTCGCAACATCGTAAGTACCGTAGGTGATGTGTGTGCTCTTTATGAAGAAAGCGCGCCAGTGATCATTTCAGAATCTGGTCGCTCACTCACTGCACACCACGCTGTATTGATTACCAATGTAATAGGTACGGAAAGCTATAATGTGGAAACGGTTGATGCACCGAGCGAAGACGCACCACTGCTGCTGCAAAATATGTGGCAGAACTGGCAAAACCTAAGAGCGGGCACCGATGCACGTGCACTTATCGAGATTTACAACGATACTCAAAGTGACCTGAGCGAAGCTCAAACACTCTTCACTTCTGGTGTCGTGGATTTGCATCAGCGTGCTTGGGTTGAGCAGTTAAGCTTAAGCATTTATGGCGAGTTGCATAAACAAATGGACAACAAGAATCGTTTCCACAGACCGATTCTTGACGAACTAAGCGAGCGTTTGGCTGACAAGTTCTTCGTGAACTTCTCCCTGTTCCAGTCGCTTCCTGACGCTTGGGGTATTGAACAAGTATTCCCAGTGTTGCCACTATCTGGTTTAGGAAGTGAAGAGCAGACTCGTGCTGTTATGCTAGACATCACATGTGACTCTGATGGCGCAGTTGACCAATATGTTGATGGTCAAGGTATTGAGTCAACACTACCAGTGCCAGCTTGGAACAAAGACCAACCATACTTAATGGGCTTTTTCCTAGTAGGCGCATACCAAGAGATCTTGGGTGATATGCATAACCTGTTTGGCGATACGCACAGCGCGGTAGTTAACGTCACTGATAATGGTGATTTCGAGTTTGCTGCTATCGACCTTGGCGATACCGTTGAAGATATGATGCGTTACGTGCACATTGACGTAGAAGCGATCAAAAACAATTACAAAGAGCTTGTTGAAAAACACATCGAAGCTGATGAACAAGCCTTAATTTTAGAAGAATTAGAATACGGCCTAACAGGCTATACCTATTTAGAGGATTTTTAAATGAATGATTTGTTTACTAAAACTGATTATTCACTGTATTCAAACGCGATGACGTTTGTTCGTCGTCCATACGTGAAAAATCCAGTTTCTGCTGACGCAGATGTGGTTGTTTTAGGTGTTCCACTCGACATGGCGACCTCTGGTCGCCCTGGCGCTCGTCTAGGGCCAGACGCCATTCGCCGTGCATCAGTCAATCTTGCGTGGGAAGGAAAGAAGTTTCCTTGGGATTTTAACGTATTCGACAAAACAAAAGTTATCGACTCTGGCGACCTAGTTTTCGACTGTGGTGACGCAGAAGATTTCACCTATCGCTTAGAAGCAGCGACTAGCGAAATTCTAAAGAGTGGTAAGACTATGCTCGCATTGGGTGGTGATCACTTCATCACACTGCCGATCTTACGCGCGTACGCTAAACATCACGGAGAAATGGCGCTAATCCATTTCGACGCACATACTGACACTTATGCTAATGGCAGTAGTTACGACCACGGTACCATGTTCTACCATGCGCCAAAAGAAGGGTTAATCTCAGCCAAGCATTCGGTCCAAATAGGCATTCGTACTGAGTATGATTACGATGACCATGGTTTTAAAGTCATCAACGCAATGCAAGCGAATGACCAGAGTGTTGACGAAATTGTTAGCCAGATCCGTGAAACTATCGGTGACAAACCAGTATATATCACGTTTGATATCGACTGCTTGGATCCCGCTTTTGCGCCAGGAACGGGAACGCCTGTTTGCGGCGGACTAAACTCAGATAAAGTGCTTAAGATCATCCGCGCTTTGGCTGGTATCAACGTGGTAGGTATGGATGTGGTAGAAGTCTCACCTCCTTACGACCAAAGCGAACTGACTGCTCTCGCTGGTGCAACCATAGCGCTAGAGCTGCTTTATGTTTGGGCGAGTAGACCGACTCAAGATTAAACATAAAAAAACAGCAAGGCTTACTGGCCTTGCTGTCTAGCGCTACTCTTTATTTCTCTATTCGCATTACAGCATCTAAGTGCTCACGCATGCATTTCTCCGCCTTGTTAGGATCTTTTTCAGCGATAGCGTTATATATAGTCACATGCTCATGATAGTTCTGAGTATGATACGGCGTATAGTCTTCCGGGTTTCTCGTCATAATCAACCAAGAGATCAAGGACTCATACAATGAAGAAACCATTGGGTTGCCGATCATATCGATGATACATCGGTGAAACGCTATATCTGTGCTAACAAAAGAATTGTAGTCTTTACAGTGCATTTTATTCTGTTCGAGAATAGCTTTGAGCCGGACAAGATCCTCGTCAGTGCGCACTAATGCAGCTTCCCTTACAATCGCAATTTCAAACAATTGTCTTAGGTGCTCGAACTGACGCTTCTCATCCTGTTGAGATAATAAACCAATCGCTAAACCAGAAACATTATTCAATAAGGTCTCAGTGCAGGGTTTAGTTACTCGCGTTTTTTCCCCACTTTTTATTTCAACTAAACCTTTTTGAGATAACTTCATTAGAGCTTCACGCACTGAAGGACGTCCAACGTCAAAAGCTGCCATTAACTCCCGTTCTGACGGTAACGTATCGCCTTCTTTTAATGTGTTATTGATAATCAGTTTTTCCAGCTCTTCCGCCACACTATCGGACAGCTTGGTCTTTTTCATAGGCTTTAGTGGAAAAGACGTTAACCCCATAAGAGTTTCCTCATCTTGCATTCATTACATTCAAATAGAATGGTATTTATTATGTCCGAACGACTCACCTGGGTTAAGCAATAAAGCTAGTTTGTTGCTTCTGTTGGCACCAGTTGGAATTCGGGTAAGTACATTTTTCGTTTTTTTGCTTTCGGTGCTATAAACTTTGCGGGAATTGAAGCATACGGAAACCTCATTGTTGGTGTAATGTTACACCACCCCCCCATCGCCGCCATAAACTTATCTGCGGCTGCATTACTGTAGCCTTCATCAACAATGTATGGCGCTATTTCTCGCTCCATAAATCGTTGGATTCGTGTTTCCAACTCTAAGGCTTGAGGGTCCAAAGATAAGCACTGCTCTGTCCATCTTTGCGCTGCGGTTGGGTTTAAGCAATACACATTTGAGTACGCCCCTTTTGCCCCTTTATACGCATCTGTCGCGAGAAAGTGTCCCGCTACAAAAATAGATGCTACTAGAGGTAAGCCTGTCTTTTCAATTTCAGGCGTGATTCTGGCTAATTTAAAACCTACTAAGGTCTCAATGTTTTGATACAGATAAAGTAACTCCTTCGCACTCAGATTAACTTTTGCGTGCGGAGGGTTATATAAGACTATATCTACTCCGTCAGCTTCCTTTTCAACTCCACGCAGAAATCTTTCTGCCACATCTAAAGAACATGGGAACCAGTCTGGCAATATAACTTGTATAGCCCTTGGCTTTAAGGAAGCAGCAAATCTAACTCTTTCTAACGTTGCTTGTGGATGACAATGACTAGCACCTATCTGAAATGGCATTTCTGCACGACGGCACTTCTTCGCTAATAAGGTACTAATATTTTTAAACTCTTCGTCTGACTGAGTATAAAACTCACCAGCTGTACCATTCGAATAAATACCATCGACACCTGCTTCAATATAGTAGTCAATCTGCTGCTCTAACATTACAAAGTTTATTGTCTCATGCTCTACTGGAAGTAAAAGTGTCGCCCAGTTTCCTCGAATTTCCGGTAGTTCAAGTTGGGATTTTTTTCTCATAACAGTGACGCTCTCACTTTAATCACTACTTTGTCTACTATGTGGTCATCGCTTAAAGCCTTAAGCATGGGTCGATGCCACTCTCCCGGTAGAAATACACAATAATTACCTTGTTCTAGAATAATAAACTGCTCACCGCTCATATGGAGACTTAGCTTAGCGTCGTCTACAAACTTCTCGAGTTCATCTTCACTCTCATTGACTCTTAATGAATAACCAAATTTCTCCTTTCCCGATAAGACTAGGTGGATATCAATATATTCATCATGTACTTCCGCCAATGCATCTTCAACGTCTTTCGCTTGGCCTCGAATACGATTAACAAAAACATCGCTGCCACTTACTTCCGTCAGACCATTTGGATACGTATCAACTCCATCATTTATAATATGGTGTATGATTTGGCCAAGCGTTTTGCTTCTGTCCATCGCATTTAAACTAGAAACAACCATATTTCTCTCCTTTAGCTACGATCATTCTAAAATCAAAGAAGTTGATTCGGTAAAAACATCACTAACCCAGGAAAGAGAATAATCAGCCCAAGAACAAATATTAACGGTACTAGAAAAATCAATACTGACTTGGCCAATGTCTCATAAGGAATCTTACCCACTTTTGCTACGACGAATAAAGACACTCCCATTGGCGGCGTAAGGATACCCAGCATCATATTCATCACAACCACGATCCCAAAATGTACAGGGTCGATACCTAAATGCACCGTAATAGGCAGAAGAATCGGTATTAGAATCAACAATAGAGCAAGCGTTTCAATGAAAGCCCCCAGAATAAAGAGCATTACTGAGACTAGCACTAAAAATACCAGTGGAGAATCTGTTACTTGCAAGAATAATTCAGCGGCTTTTAAAGGGATATCTTCCTTAATAATTACGTAACCGAATAAGCCTACCCCACCAATCAAAAAGCCAATCACTGCTGAAGTATTCACCGTTTCATGAACTAACTCTATAAAACGTTTAAACGTCAGCTCTCGGTATACAACAAACCCTAAGAACATTGCATATAGTGATGCAACGACCGCTGCTTCAGTCGGAGTAACAAGCCCTGAAAATATGCCTCCAATAATTAACACCGGTGTTAGTAACGCTAAAGATGCATCTTTAAATGAATGACAAATAGTCTTAAATGATGCTCTAGGATAGACTGGGTAGCGCTTTTTCTTAGCAATGAAATAGACCATAATCATCAACGCGCCCGCACAAAGTAACGCAGGAACAACTCCAGCTAAAAATAGAGCTCCCACAGAAGCGCCGGACATAACCCCATATATTACGATAGGAATACTTGGTGGCATCAAAGGTCCTATTACACTGGAAGCTGCCGTTATGGCACCTGCAAATCCATCGTCATAACCTTCATCACGCATTGCTTTGATTTCAAGCTGCCCTAACCCTCCGGCATCAGCATGAGCAGAACCAGACATTCCTGAAAACAATAAACTTGCCAATACGTTAACGTGTCCTAACGAACCTGTTAAATGTCCAGTCAAATCTCTAGCAAACTTGAACATTTTGTCAGTGATTCCCGCCGAGTTCATAAGCAGCCCGCTAAAGATAAAAAATGGAACCGCAAGAAGGGGAAAAGAATTTAGTCCTGAAATCACTTTTTGTGGCGCGAGAGCAATGCCACCATTGAGCAACAAATAAATGATAGAAACAGCGTAAAGCGTAAATGCAACAGGCATACCTATAGCTAATAAAGCGCCCCAGCCTCCAAAAATACTAAACATAGCATTAAACCCTTCTCATACTATTGGGGAATCGCAGTTGTACTACCTTTCTCTTGCTGAAACAGCTTAGACAAAGAGAGCCCTGCATTTAAAATGGACTTAACAAATACCAGTGCAAAACCTATCGGAACCGCAGCGTACAAACACGACATTTGCACATCCATTGTGATCGAGCCCAATCGATCCATTCGCTCCATAAAGAGATAACCACGATAAACAATGAAAACAGATATCACTGCAAAACTGCCGTGAATCAAGATATCTAGGATTAAATTTGCTCTCACACCGAGCCTGTTTGGAACAATATCAACAGCAATATGGTCTCTTCGCGAGACCGCCTCACTTGCTCCAATAAACACGATGTAAATGTAGAGCCAACGAGACAGTTCCTCTGTCCAAGGTATGGCAACACTAAAAAAGTACCGACTTACTATTTGAATAGTGAGAACAGAAAGCATGGCCAAAAAAAGAAGAATTGAAAGGTACTTCTCTGCCCACTCCATTTTTCGGATTATATTATTCATACATGGACCTTATCTTGTAGCGGAGCACAGCTCCGCCACTTCACGTTTCTATTGCGCGTCAATTAGTGTTTGCGTAAATCCCTTACCATACTTTTTGTCTAGCGCAGCATAATAAGGTTTCATTGCGGCACGGAACGGTTCTAAATCTGGGTGTGTAACTGTCACTCCTGACTCTTTAAATAATGCGAGGAACTTATCCGTGTTTTCGTTGATTCGACGTTCAGCTTCTTCTCCACCTTTGTGAAGCGCTGTAATGAGCCATTTTTGTTCTTGTTCAGAAAGATCATCCCAACTATTTGAATTAATTGAAATGGTCTGGTCTTGTACAACGTGATTTGTCATAGCCAAGTATTTTTGAACTTCATAAAACTTCATTGCTTCAATGGAAGGGATCGGATTCTCTTGGCCATCAACAGCATTCGTCTGAAGCGCTAAGTAAACTTCAGCATATGCGATTGGAGAAGGTATAGCGCTGGTTGCTTTTGCGTAGTCAATTAAAGCCTTCGCATTAGGAGTACGAAGCTTCATGCCTTTCATGTCTTCAATTGAATTTATCGGACGGTTTGAGGTAGTTTGGCGAACGCCAAAGTACCACATATCAATAGGCTTAAGTTCAAAGTTATCTTCTAACTCCGCGCGTATTTTAAGCCCCCATTCACCGTTAAAAATCTTACGTAAGTGATCGAAGTCTTTTACTATGTATGCTGTTTCCAAAGCACCAAGTTCCGGAACATATTGAGCGTAGCCACCAAAAACCTGCATTGACATGTCGATTTCACCTAGTGAAACCTGTTCTAACATTTCATGTACGCTGCCCAATTGACCGCCTTCATACAGTCTCATGGTTAATTCTCCATTAGAGAGCTTCTTCAGTTCTTCAGAGGCGGTAACCATACCGTGGTAAATGGGACTGTTATACGCTTCATTGAAACCCACTTTGAGTTCCGTTTTCGCGTAAGCATTCGCTGCGAGTAAAGCACTAGCTATAACACTAATTTTGAGGGTAGTTTTCATCGTCATGTTCTAAATATCCTTGTTAGAATTGGATCATATTGTTAAGTGGTTGGTCATTTAACAACCGATGTATTTGACTTATATAGATGTCAATTTTCTTATAGTTTTCATCTATCGACCCACCACCTGTATGTTGGGTCAAATAGATGTTAGGGAGTTTCCAAAGTAAAGAATTGTCGGGTATTGGCTCTTGTACCGTCACGTCTAAACACGCACTAAACGTTTTGTCATTTTTTGCTTTTTGGCACAGTGCAACTTCATCAACCACTTGCCCTCTGCCAACATTCAAAAACGTCGCTCCAGAGCGCATAGCTGCGAACATTTTCTCATCGAAAATATCAAGAGTTTCTGTGGTTGCGGGAATCGTAGAAATAATTACATCATTAAGAGAAACTGCTGAAGTTAATGCCGCTATACCACCGACTTCCATATCTTGATTATCAAAAGTCTGAACTTCACAACCAAATGGTGCTAATAACGATGCGATTCTGCGCCCAATATTACCGAAACCAATAATAAGGACTGAAGCATCACTAAGAAGTCTTTTCTTAAAACGGATAGTATCTTTGGCCCAGCAGTTATTTTGTTGAGCGCCGTATAACTCAGAATGCAATCGATAGACAGACAACAAGCTTGCCAACACTTCTTCCGCGACTGGTATGGTAAAAAAGTCCGCTAAGTTACAAACCATAACCGTGTTACCTTTAGACCATTGGTAACCATTGAAATTGTCCGTGCCAACTGAATCTAGAAGAATAGCCTTTAGATTAGTCATCTCCTCAATCCAAGACGTATTGAAATTCCCTATAGCAATGTCCGCATCCCGACAGTGCTTTAACGTACACGTGCCATCATTGAAGGTGAACGCTAGTTCAGTGGCAGAATGGGTAATGAAATACTCTCTTTCTCGCTCGTTAAGTAAGGGATGTACGTATACTTTCATATCTACCCCTCAGACCAATTTGAATGACTGCGATTCAGATCTTGAATACCCGACTCCAATGGTGAGCAATGGTATAGCGCAGATTTTTCGTAAGCGTATGCATGCTCCACATCTGGAGTTAACTCAATACCCAGTCCTGGTGCATCTGGTAAAGAAAACTTTCCTCCATCAATGTACTCATCAAAGTCAAACAATGCTGGGCGCAGAGAAAAATAAGGCATAGGATACTCAATGAGTGAACCTCCAGAAGCAAAAGCAGCGATGTAATTCGCCATCATTGACACGGCTCCTCCCCAAGAATGCACTACCGCTTGACAATTCGAACGCTGTGCATAATTGCAAACCTCGATTGTGTCTTGAATTCCTCCGATGACTGATGCATCAGGCTGAACAATGTTGTAATAAGCCTGATCAATACGTTCAAACAATTCTTGTTTTGTAGTGACTATTTCTCCACCTGCGACACATATCTCAGAGAGTTTTGCTAGGGAGGGAAGTTGCGAGAGCTTGTCGAGCCCTAAGCACTCTTCAACAAAAACCAACTGCTCTCCTGTTCTGTTAAAGACCGTTTGACAAAAGTCAGTAACTTGCTTCGCAGTCTGTCCGTTGATAGCTAGATTTTGGGTCATATCAACGGCAACACGAATACCTAAACGCTTTCCAGCTTCCACAGTCCAAACCGTTTTATCAATTTGATTGTGTCTAGCTCGAATCTTAATAATGTCGATTCCACGTGAATGAAGCTGTTCCAACTCACTTCGCATATAGACGGGATGTAAAGAATCTCCTCCCGACCCATACATAGCAATCGATTTGGATTTTGCTCCGCCGAAAAGCTCGACCGCAGGAATATCTTTACATCTGGCATAAGCATCAACTAACGCAATTTCTAATGCTGAAATTACGTGTTGAGCTGCACCTTGCAACGACCAGTAAGCTGTTGTGTTTTTTGCTTTCGTTAATGGCGCTTGATAGCCATCAGTAACATCACAACCAAGTATCGAAGGTGCAATTAGGTTGACTATCGAGCAAAACACATCTGGTGCAAATACACCGAGGTAACCCTCACCAATGCCTTTAACACCATTACTCAATGTAATTTCCAACATCGAGCAACACCTAAGTCCCTCAGGTAAGTGAAGAGCATTCTCTGCGCAACCTTCAAATCCGTATTCGCCGGTTAGTATAATTGGACGAATGTGCTTAATAGTTACCATCAAATTAGCCCCTTCATTTGAGGAAGTATTGCCGCCCCCAAAACACCACTTGAATCGCCATGAAGTGCCTTTACAACAGGCGTAGACACTTTTTTGTTGAACGTATATCGACTTAGTTTGTCTTGTACCATTGGATAGATATTCGACTGATTCGAAACACCACCACCTAAGACAATGATTTCTGGGTCAATGATATTAACAACGGAGCCTAATACTCTTGCCAGCCGGTCTGTATATTCATCGATATGTCTAATTGCGTCTTGATCTCCTGTCTTATATAAGTCAAAGATCTTCTCTGCTGATATCTTTGAATGAGACAATTCCCAGAGTCGTTCTAACCCAGTTCCCGAGAGAAAAGATTCGACGCAGTTTTGTGACTCACAGTAGCAATCTACTGTAGGGCCATCGACACTAGCGTCGTATCCGGGTAATGGATTGTGGCCAATTTCTCCCCCCAGGCCATGAAGTCCATCAACGATATCGCCGTTAATAACTACACCACCGCCACATCCTGTCCCTAAAATCACTGCAAGACATGAGTTTGCTGCCTCTTTGGCTGCTCCATTCTTAAACTCGGAGATGGCCAAACAGTTTGCATCATTGGTCAAGGCAATTGGTAACGAATAAACGCTCTTCAGATCTGCTAAAAAGTCTTGGCCATTTAGATACAGAATGTTTGCACCTTGCATGGTACCGGTGGTTCTATTAATCGATCCGCAACAACCTACGCCAATAGATTCAATACTGGACTGAGCCATCAAGTCATCAATCAACGACTTTACAGACGCCAAAAACTCTCTGTAATTCGTTCTCGGCGTAGTAACACGCTTTCGTTGTTTTATCGCCATCGTTCTCGAACAAACCAAAACACCTTCAATTTTTGTGCCACCGATATCCAAACCAATTAGCATAACCCTGCCTCTACGAGTTGAGCTAATTTAGCTTTGTGCTCTTGAGAAACACTATTAAGTGGACGGCGACAATACTCCGAACTCAATATGCCTTTCAGCTTAAGTACATATTTCAAACCTGGAATAACACCGGCAGCAACAAGTGTATCAATGACTTTATTTGCCTCTCTTTGAAGATGTGTAGCCTTGATTACGTCTCCCGACTCTAAAGCGGTATTAATATCTAAAATACGTTGAGCTTGGACATTATAAGTAGAACCAATTCCACCTTTTGCTCCCGCAACCAAGCCAGATGCAAGTATTTCGTCGAAACCATTAAAAATAGTTTTGTCGGCAAAACCTCTAGAAAGCTGTTCCATTTGATATAGATCAGCAGAAGTCTGCTTGAGTGCAACAACACCTTCCAGATTAAGGAGTTCACCAATTTGGTCTCTACTTAGACTCATCCCTGAGAATGCAGGGAAGTTGTATACAACCATTGGTTTCCCAGCAGCTTGAATAATACTGGAGTAGTGCTGTTTTAATTGCTCGAACCCTACTGGATAATAGAAAGGCGTCACGGCGGATACCGCATGATAAGGAAGATTCGCAGCAGCCCTTGCTATTGTCTCACTCTTCTTAGTAGAGATATCACCCACGTGAGCAATCAACGTAGCATTCGTTGAAGAAACAACTTCCGCAGTTGCTTTTAAGAGTTCAATTCGTTCGTCAGTAGTGCATAGAAATGCTTCTGCAGTTGAACCGCCGACATAAAGTCCTTTCAATCCAGATTGAGTATTGAATTCAAGTAATCTCTGTAGATCTTGAAAATTAATACTCTCATCTTTGTTAAAAGGAGTGAGCGTAGCTGCATAAAAACCTGATAAATCCATCAATGCGTCCTATTTATTACCTTAACTATAATCACTATACCTGTTATACCAGTATAGTGCGTGATAGCGGTCACGCTTATTGAGCAAAAATTCAACAACAAAGAAATATGTGATCTAGTTATTAGTTTCTACAATCACGTGTTTCTAGCGTTTACGAATAGGAGAAGCGACAGCTTTGAATAGCTTCAGAATGATTAAGTTAGCTAAAATTCAATTAGTTATATTGAGGATCATTGGAAATCGAGATAGTGGATGTTCTGATTCTTTAAATTCAATCGCTCGTTAAAATACGAGGTTAAGTAACATTAAGCAGATTAAGGTGCGAGTAATAGTGCGAACTCAGGGGGTTGAAAAATTCATGAGCAAACACTCGAACTTTAGCCAAGTAATAGATGACAACTTGTGTGATAAATACAAACTAGTCCAACCACATTTTCGCCAGAGTCGGTACCCCCATTCCATTGATCTCGACCCCTGATAAGTTATGTGACGTCTTGAATATCATGTCATCTCGCCATAATGGGCAATAGTAGAACTGTTGGATAAGCCAGTTTTCAGCTTTGTGCATCTTTAATAGGAAGTCGTCACTAGTTTCACTCTCTTCTAGCCATTCATCTAGAAAGCGGGTCATATTTTTCTGGTTCTCCACAGAGAGACACCTTCGGAAAACATCAGAAGTTAAGAGCCACTCGTAGTACTGAAATGCTTGGTCCTCACTAAACACATAGCAGTCAAAAGAGATGTCAACGCTGTAATTATGTGCTTCGTCTTTATCTACCACGACCCAAGATTCAGACGCGGCATCGATTTGCTCTAGCACTTTCAAAAGCAGGCTGCGATGTACGTGCCTGACTTCAATAACCACAGGTCTTCGAGGTAATGCAGATGTTGTCGTAAAGAAGTACAGTCCTTCCTTTTGATGACATCGCATTATGCTGTTTGCCTGACACATATTCACTTCAACCGCTCTGAATTGATTCACGATCCAATGTCGTTCTTCAGACGATAACATGTTGCTATGATGAATAAACTGAAGTACTAAACCACCATCTTGCTCAGCTACTTGGCTATCTTCATCATTGCTATGTGATAACTCTCTTAGTTCCTGAAAGTGGGCAGTTGTGGGAGAAGAATCCGCTTCCCAAAATTCGACTTGATCTATCAAGCCACCGAGTGCGAAATATCTGTGGTTTTTAGTAAAGCTCCAGTGAAAAGTCTTAAACGTACCAACAGAGTAAGGTCCCGTTCCGTTAGGAAAGGTAGGTTGTTCGGTATCAAAGATACCCGAATGGACGTCCGCTAAAAGATGAACAAATACAGGATCATGTTGACGTAGTTTTATGTGAACCCATTGTCCCTCAATAGTGATGCTCTCTAAATGCCTGAATAGTATTTTGTAGCTATGCTCACTAGTATGCCTGATTAACAGATTGTCCTTCACTCTATCTGCCGTTAGTCTTTGATTATCATGAAAAAAGACGTCATTTCTTAATCGGAAGCTCAGTTGATTATCTTGATAGCTGAAATGGTGGGCAAGGTGCGGTATGACACGCTGAGTGACAGTATCAAATCTTAACAATGTATCAAATACGCCCTCAAGTAGCATGATAGAGCGAGACGAACGAGCATGCATCGGTCGCCATTCAGGAACTGGGAATGGAGTCGCATAGATCAACGTATTTTGCTTTCTTAGCTCACTTTCCGCATCTTGTAACCAATTAGAAAGGTTGGCTTTAAAGTCAATCTGGTAATCAAAGTGTTCCGCTAATTCAAACGCTGTTTGGACTTGTCCTGCACCAACTAAAGCTCTCAGCTGATTTAGGATAACTGCCTTAAAGTCAACAAGTAATGTAACTTTAGACAAGTTACCTCGCCCTCTACCTGCTTTCCAATCTAGCCACCCACGCTCCATCAAAGTGCCCATCAGCTTGCTGACATTACGTTCGGAACACGACAGATTTTCCGCTAGTTCTCCTATCGTAACAGGATGAATGGTTCCGACTGAATATAGCTGATTGAGCTGTTGGAGCCTTCTAAGTTGCGTTATCGAGTAAAAAGGTGAACTTCCCATAATCATCTCTTCATTCTTTGTTCGCCAATTAGTTTACATAATAACCACACACTCAACCCGGAGGTCAATATGTATCCTGTATATTATCCAACACACACTGTAAGGGCCGAACGCCAAGATTACCGCTATGCCGCCAAAGCGACCGAACCTAAGCTGCTGAGCATTTTATTTGTATTTCTTCAACTCATTCTTGTTCTGTAAGCGATTGGGGGAAAACCGATACCATGAGAGCAAACTCACATTTTGCAGATAGAAAAAAGCCTCGATACTGTTGCCAGCATCGAGGCTTCTAGAAAATACCTACTTACCACATCAAGTCATCAGGCACCACATACTGCGCATATGGATCATCCTCTTCAAGGACTTCCTCTTTCGATTCATTCTCGATGATAGTTTCTGAATCACGTTCCATGATCTTCTTGGCAACGATACTTGGAATAACCGTATAACTGTCTTCTTGTCGTGCTATAGAAAGTATTCCTTTGCTAAGCTGATCTCGGACTTCCTGAGTCACATATATAGACTTCACAAGCGTGCCGTCAGTGAAATTGTATTTAATGTCACCGTCGCGCTGTTCAATAACATTTAATGTGATTAATTGTTTAACTTGAGCCTTAATCTCTTTGCTCAACTTTTCTTCGTCACGTTGTTTGTTTAACGCTTGATCTCGTTCTTTTTGAGCCGCTTTGTTCTCTTCAACAGCCGCTTTTGCTTCACGAGCTTGAACACGAGATTTTTTAGAGCCTTTTTTGGCTTTCTTCAGTTTTTTTTCGTTTACAAGGCCAGCTTTCAACATCTGTTCTTGTAGGCTTAGTTTCGACATGGGACGTAGACCTGAATCAATTTACCTATTGCCTTAATGTTCCCAAGAAATTCGCGCGAGAGCAAGTGCTACGCTGCTATCTCAAAATAAAAATCCGCCACATCAAATCAGAGATCACGTTGGTATTTAAACACTTTGAGACTTACGTAGGATTGCTATATGTTATTGCTTAGAAAATAACAAAAAATTAACGATTTTATGCTGCTCGACATCACTCAATTAGCCACCTTATTTGTTGCCGGTATTCTCGGCGGTATTCTCAACTCCATTGCTGGAGGGGGAAGTTTTATTACTTTCCCTGCCCTACTTCTAGCTGGTGTCCCTCCAATCACTGCCAATGCCACCAACACATTCGCCGCATGTGCTGGCTATATAAGTGGCACCTACGCGTTCAGACGAGAAATTGTCAGAGACAGAGCAAACCTTGCCAAGATCATTGTACTAAGCCTTTTTGGTGGTATTACCGGTAGTTTCCTTTTGATCCAAGTCTCTGAGCAACAGTTTGTTACTGCGGTACCTTGGCTTCTTTTAGTCGCTACCTTGTTGTTCTTATTTGGCGACGTCATCAATAACCACCTCAAAAAGGTCAGCAGCCACGCTAAGCTTGGCTTGTTAATATCGCTGATGCTTTCATTGTTCCTAATAGGGGTAGGTGTATTTGGCGGATTCTTCAATGCGGGTTTAGGGGTTATCGGGCTGAGTTATTTAGCGGTAGCAGGCTATCGTGACATCAACCTAATGAACGGACTCAAACTGCTGATTTCAACCTGTGTGTCAGCTATTGCCATCGTACTTTTTATCTTCAATGGATTGATTGATTGGCAATCAGGTATTGCTGTCATGCTGGGCACGTTAACGGGCGGTTACTTTGCTGCTGATTTATCACGAAAAGTACCCCAATCTTACGTTCGTGGCTTTGTGGCGCTGAGCTCTATTGCCATCACCTGCTATTTTTTCTACGACACATACCTATAACCAGTAGAAATAATCAATATAGCTTATATAACCCTCTGACCTATCAATGACAAAGTGATGACCGGACGGTAATCAACCAGGTGTGTGGATATGTTACTGATACTTCCTACCCTTATTAGTAAATGTATCCAAAAACACCGAGGCCTTCATGTCAGTACGCTACGCGGTTCTATTATCGCTTGTTTCATCGGCGGCTTTTGCACAGCCAAACCCTTTCCCGACCATTCCCAATGATACTGGGAAAGAGTTTATGGTCAGTGCTACCAACCCTTACGTCACAAGCACTGGCTACACCGTTCTCAAGCAAGGTGGAAATGCTATTGATGCTATGGTGGCCATGCAAATGGTTATGTCGGTTGTTGAGCCGGACATGACTGGTATTGGCGGTGGTACCTTCGCCTTATATTACGACAATGAAACCAAAAACTTTACCGCCTACGATGGACGAGATGCCGCTCCAGCGAGTGCAACGCCCGACATGTTTCTCGATGACAACGGCAAGGCAATAAGCCGAAACGACATATTGGGACCTCGCTCCGTCGCAATACCAGGGACCCTTAAGCTCCTCTACGAAACACATCAAAAACATGGCAAGTTAGAGTGGGCACAGTTGGTCCAGCCAGCTATAGATTATGCTGAAAACGGCTACGCCATGAACAGCTATACCTATGACATTGTCGTGCGTGAAAGTGAACGTTTAATCAATGACCCTGAGATAAAAGCGCTGTACTGGAAAGGAGAGACGATTCGGCCAACTGGTACCAAAATGACCAACCCTAAAATGGCGAAAACACTCAAAATGATCGCCCAACAAGGGGATAGCTATCTCTATCAGGGTCCATTGGCAGAGCGTATTGTTGAGACGGTCAACGGACAGCTAAAAGACGGACAAGCCAAACTCACTCTAAAGGATTTTACCGATTATCGAATGAAGCAACGCGATATCGTCCGCTCAAATTACCGAGGCAATCAAATCGTCTCATTTGGTTACCCTGCTTCCGGCGGTGTCCTTGTTTCCCAGTCACTTGATATGCTCGAGAAGTATGATATCTCCAACATGACGTACACCAGTGCCGAACCTTGGCGACTAATGGTAGAAGCGATGAGACTCGCTAAGGAAGATCGTATAGCGTACGCAGGCGATCCTAGCTACGTTGATACGCCCGTCAAAGAACTGCTTGCGGAAGACTATATCGATGATCGTTATGAGCTCATTCCTGAACAAGGGGCAGGTAATAAGAAATCGATAAAACCAGGATTGCCTCCGGCTAAGACGCCAGCCAATCACGAGGGTTTTGAGAGTCAAGACACTGGACATATTTCTATCGTCGATGCACAGGGTAACGTGGTAGCCATGACGAGTACCGTCGGAACGGGAATGGGCTCCGGCGTTATGGTCGATGGCGTTTTACTTAATGCTCAGATGGCAAACTTCTCTTCAATTCCGAGTATCAAGGGTAAACCAGTTCAAAACTCTATCGAACCAGGTAAGCGACCACGTTCTGCCATCACGCCACTAATGATGATGGATGACAAAGGCCAGTTGCGTTTGGTGGTTGGCAGTCCGGGTAGTTCTCAGATTCCGGGGTATGTGCTAAAAACCATCGTTGGTATTGTTGATTGGAATCTTCCAGCTCAAGATGCTATCGACCTGCCCAACATTCAGTACGGGACAAAAATCGACCGTACCAAGCCATATAACCCCACAGGTCTATTGGTCGAAAAGCGCACCTTTGCAGAGTCTATGGTGCCGGAATTTGCCGAAATGGGCTACAAAGTTCACGTCATCCCTGTGGTAAGCGGGCTCAACGCAATTGAAATTAAGGATGGCGAGTTACATGGCGCCACTGATCGTCGCCGAGCCTCGACTTCGTTAGGTGATTAAACTTCTCTTTGACATAGTTTCACTCACTTAAAAGACAGAGCCTCATGACTATACTGAGGCTCCTGTTTTATAACTTAGTTAAACCTTCATACACAATAAATGAACTAAGTTGATAGAAACTATAAGAACTGCCTCAGGATTCAAAAAAGAAGGTTAACTCGAATCTTTACTTCCAACGATACTGAATAAGAAATATCCATCAGCGGTACTTTTTACAGTCCCACTACCTCTAGGTCCTCAGTGCTGTTTCTCCCTCTTCTCAAATTAAGTAGTGTAACTTCAGAGTAAGCTTTATTGACACTGAGTGACATGATGCTGTTTTAACCACTGGTTAATCTAAGCCTTAGTTAAATGAATCAAGACTTTACCTTTAACAGAGGCCAGACATGAAATATCAAGATCGTTTAGAAGAAACCGTGAACCATCTCGGCATGGTATTAGCAGAGCAAAAGCAGTTACTTGAAGAACACAAAGCAACCATGAACTACGCCGAGCGTCTTGAGAATATTCTCACTCCAACAGACACACTCACAACCAAGGGCGATGATCTGTTAATTGGAGGCTGCAAAGCAAACGATCTTATTGAACAGTATGGCAGCCCGCTATTTGTGCTGAGTGAAGATACACTGCGTGGTAACCTGCGTCGTGTTAAAGCAGCGTTTGGGAATTACTGGCCGAAACCTGTCAACGTTATGTTCGCAATCAAGTCGAATACTAACTTCGCGGTACGTGCTATTTGTAATGAAGAAGGTGTTGGCGGTGATTGCTTTGGTCCGGGTGAAGTAGAAGCGACTCATATTGCTGGAGCAGATCCGAAAACGATCGCTCTCAACGGCACCGTAAAGCCTGAGCTAGCAATTCGCAAAGCGATTGAGTACGGCTATGCCATTCACCTAGACTCTTATGAAGAAATCGAAATAGTTGAACGTATCGCCCGTGAAGTAAAACCTGAGGACAAAGTAAGAATTGCTGTTCGTCTCAAGGTTCTACCAGACGACTTCTTCGACAACTTCTCACCAGATGCCTACCCATTCCCTGACTTCAAAGGTGCAATGAAGTGGATCAAGTTTGGTTTGTTGCGTGAAGAAGCGAAGAAAATCGTTAACCGCGTAAAAGAGATCGATATATTTGAATTCTACGGCTTCCACACTCACCTAGGTCGTTTCTCTAAAGATCCAGCAGGCTGGGATGCGTTGTATCGCCAATATGCTAAAGATGTGATTGAAATTTCTCGTGCTTGTGATGTTCAACCATTCCAAGTCGACCTTGGCGGCGGTTGGCCACGTGAACGTGAGCCTGAATGTCGTAGCAAAGAGCACATGATGAACGCCAATACCATTGAAGACTACGCAAAAGTGGTTTGCGCGGGCATGTTGGACGAATTCAACCGTGCTGGTTTTGACATCCCTCAGTTGTGGTTAGAACCGGGCCGTTATATTGCAGGTAACATAGGTACGCTTCTCACGTCAGTTTATGTCGTTAAAGACGATCAAGAAATGGACTACACCTACACTATGGTGGATGCGTCTACTTACCTAGCGACCTTGGTGGAATCTCAGGAGTCTAAAAACCCTGTCCTTCCAGCAAATAAAATGACACAACCAGTGGTAGCAAAAACCACTGAGATTGCAGGGCCAATCTGCATCCCTTCAATCTGGGAAAGTGGAGCCACCATGCCTGAACTGCAACCAAAAGATGTACTGGCGATTATGGATGTAGGCCACTACGCTGAGTCTCAGGCCAGCCAATTTAACTCGTTACCGCGCCCGGCTACAGTACTGGTTAAGGATGGTCAATCTGAACTAATCAAGCGCGCAGAAACCGTAGAAGATGTGTTTGCAACTCAGATACTTCCAGAACGTTTTATCAAAGCAAAAGCGGAACTCGAAAAATCCAGAACACCAGTGAAAAAGCCAGCACGTAAAGCTGCGACGAAGAAGCCAGCAGCCAAAACAGCTGCTAAAAAGCCCGCTGCCAAAAAGCCTGCGGCTCGCAGAGTGTCTCGTCGAAGCGCCGACAAAATATAGAGTAACGTAGAACGAAAAAGCTCCTCGCCACTGCTAGGAGCTTTTTTGCCTTAAGCTTATTTGGAGTAGATATGCCTAAACGTGAGATTAATCCTCGGTTCAACATGGCGGGCTGTTTTCGGTACCGTATGTAACCAATGGTGCTGTGTATCACCAGCCATCACTAATAGACTTCCACTGGGTAAATCTAGCGTTATCTTTTGCTTGGTTTCTCGATGTTTAAGCGCAAATCGGCGGGTGCCACCAAAGCTCAACGATGCGATCACTGGAGAGTTGCCAAGTTCTGGTTCGTTATCGCTATGCCAACCATTCGAGTCTTGTCCTGTTCGATACAGATTAGCTAAAACCGAATTAAACGGTGCTTCAGAAGCCAACTCACATCGCCGTCTTAAGTCTTCGAGATGCGGTGTCCAAGGTAGCGGATCCAACGTTAAATTGGAGTATTGATAACTCGCATCACCATACCATGCTTGCAACCTTGGTATCGTCACCCATTTACCAAACATCATGATCTTATCTTCACGCCATTGCAGCTCGCTGTTTAACAGACGAAACCACTCTAATGATTCGAACACGTCAATAAAATCAGGAATCCACAGTAGTTTGCCGCCCAGTACTTCAGTCCAACGTCCTTGTGTTAATTCCATAGTTAAAACTCAATAACTTCTCCGTCTTCGGGAATGAACACTTTATCTGATAGACCATGTTTTTCCAGTGATCGACGCAGCGTTTCTCGGTCAACTGGGCAGTGGTTTAGTGCTTCCATATGATTTGCGATAACTTTACCCGGAGACAATCGGATAAACTCCATTACCTCATTGGTAGGCATCAATAACGGTTGCCCCACATCCATTTGCGCTTGACCTGCTGCCACAACAGTAATGTCTGGCTTAAGCTCGTTAAGCGCTCTTTTTACATCCTCTGTCAACACAGTATCACCACTGATATAAATATTTGGTTCATTTGGAAGTCGTAAAAAGAACCCAAATCCATTTGCCATCACTTTATGGATCCAACCATGACCGTGCTGAGCAGGTACACCAACGATTTCTCCTCCTAGAAATGGTATTGGTTTCCATGCTTCGAGACCATTCGCTACCGTTATCCCATATTTTTCGAGATACGCTTTATCTTTGAGAGGAGTCGTAACAGGTACTTGATGATCAATTAAGAATTTTTCACCCGCGGGGTCTAAATGATCCCCATGCTGGAGAGGCTTAAAACCAAATGTCTGGCTGTGAGTAACAAGGGCTTGATTTACCTTATAAAGTATCGAATCCGCATTGGTTGGAAGATCAACGGTAGGGTTCTTTTCTGCTTTAAATCGAAACACAGAAAAAGGAGGCATTGACCCTTTTTCTCCAAGCATTGGGTCAATCAAAATGAAATTTTCGCCAGATTCAATAACAAACGTGGCGCTTCTTAAGTGATGAATTTTCATAGTTACCTCCTATCTGAATATAGGATAATTATGCAAAAGCCAAAGCGTGTGCAATACTGTCCCAAGGGACATCTATCGCTCATATCGGGTCACAACAAATAAAATGAGTCAATACACAGTCGCCTTAGTGGCACTTAACAATATTAGTGCATTTCATCTGTCGGTACCTTGCTTGGTATTTCAAGATGTCTTTGTAGAACAGCAACCGCTTTTTGAGTTGATGATCTGCAGTGAAAGTAGTAACCACATTTCACTCAGTACTGGATTTCAAGCTTCTGTCAGTCACGACTTGTCCGCGCTCGATAAAGCGGACATTATCATTGTCCCCAGCTGGCCTAATTCACTTCCCGAACCAAGTGAGACCTTACTAAAACGGTTACGAGTGAACTATCAACGAGGTGCCACCATCGTTGGTCTTTGTTTAGGCGCTTATGCCCTAGCAAAAGCTGGCTTATTAGATGGTAAACGCGCAACGACCCATTGGGGATTCCAACAGATTTTCATCGACGCTTTTCCACGAGTCGATATAGATTGTGAGCCCCTTTTTATCGAACAGGATAGAATCATCACATCAGCTGGAACAGCAGCCTCGCTTGACTGCTGCTTGCATATTGTTCGCTCTTTGTGCGGGAGCGATATTGCATCAAACCTTGCTCGTATGATGGTGACAGCTCCGTTTCGGAGTGGTGGGCAACTACAGTACATTCCTAATCCGATCACCAAGCAACCTGACAAACCGACCAGCTTTGGCCACGTTATTGGTGAAATCGAGCAACACCTTGCCGAACATTATGATTTAGACAGTGTTGCACAGCGCTGCGCAATGAGTCGTCGCACATTTACACGACAATTTAAAGCGGCTTACGGCTGTACTTTTGGAGAATGGTTACTAAACAAAAGACTCGCTCTCAGCCAGCAACTACTAGAGTCAACCCACTATACAGTGGCGACCACTGCCGAACTTTCTGGGTTTGGCTCAGAAAGTGTGTTTCGTAAGCACTTCAAAGCAGCGTTTAACACCTCACCGAGCCAATGGCGCGCGACCTTCCAAGGTTAACGTACCTTATGTTAGCCACATGAGCTTCTGACCACCAACTTGGGCGGGAACACCACGCTTTTGTATGGCTGTTTGTCGCCCTCCATGCGAGACAGAATGATCTCTCCCGCCGCACGGCCAATTTCTCGTGCTGAGACAGAGATGGAAGTCAGCGCTGGATTGGTATCCGCGGATTCTGCTACGTCATCAAAACCTACAACCGCGATATCTTTGCCCACGGTTTTACCGAGATCTTTTATGGCTCGCATTACGCCAAAAGCAACAATGTCTTGGTAGCCAATAATAGCGGTAATTTCAGGGTGCTGATCCAGTAACTCCCTCGTTACCTTAGCACCCTCAGAACGACTTGCTGAACAGCTTCGAATGTATCGTTCATTGAACGGGATGCCATGTTCCATCAACTTCGACATATAACCCCCAAGACGATGGGAACGCGTCTTCGAGATCTCCAGTCCACCAACGAACGCAATATGCTTGTGACCTTTTTTGATAAGGTGCTCGGTTGCCAACTGCAAACCCATAAAGTTATTGGTACCAACGAAATCAAATTGATCTTCTCCAATAGGTCGAACAGCCAACACTATTGGGAAACCACGACTTTGTACTGTCTCCAAGAAGTCCAAATTAGTTTCCATCGCAGGACACATTACTACACCACCAGCGTTCTGGCTCAACAATGAATCAATGAACTTGCTTTGACGCTCAACGCTCTCTTCAGCATTAGCGAGAAACAGTAGCGAATCTTGCTCTTCAAGATAATGGCTAAGTCCTGCGATCATTTCAGAGAAAAAAGGGTTGGTAATATCAGGTGTGACGAGCCCGACTAGATTACTACGCTTATGTCGCAAGTTGGCCGCTGCTTGATTGTAAACATAACCAAGCTCCTTAACCGCCTCTAAAACCCGCTCACGAGTAGTCGCCGAGATTCGTCCTTTGTTAGTCAATACCATGGACACAGTCGCGGTGGAAACACCGCAATGCTTAGCCACGTCCGCAATGGTTGCTTTGGCCATGTTGAACTCCAGTAAATGAAATTAGCACCAGTTATAGCGACTTTCTTTTCTGATTAAAACAAGGTTAATCGATTAACCTAATCAACTGTCATTTATCGTCATGATTATGTGATTAACTACAAAATTGCCTCGCCAATTATTGGTTAACAACTGCTAAATGAGTGGTTAAACGCGTTAACCAGTTTGTTAGTTGATTAACTGAGTGATTAGACTGTAGTCAAATGATTAACTCAAGGTGATGTATGAAGTACCTATCTGGTCAATCCAATTATGACAAGTTTCCAAATGTAGAAGTGAAGGGCTTTGACCACGCTGCCGTTCGCGGTTGGGACAGTATCGTTGACACAATTGAACAACGTATTCAGGGCCAAGATAAACATATTTTGGTGATCGACACCTATCATGGTGTCAATCACAATGAACTCCTCGACCAGCTTGTTGCACCGCTCTCCCCCGCTCTTGTGGTGTCAATGGACGATGCGAAATACTCCGAAGAACACATCTTCGCCATGCTAGAACGCAACATTACCGATGATCGAGTATTTGGCGTCATTGCACCGCACAAGCTGGATGAGTTCTTTGACAGCGAAAAGCTACAAGGCTTGAAACAAACTGTTAGTAATGCTGATTCAGGTTTGATCGTTGTTATTGGTCATGGAGCTAGACTGGTCGCTGATGGTGATACCTTTGTTTACGCCGATTTAGCCCGTTGGGAAATTCAGCAACGCTTCCGCCGTGGAGAGCTTGGCAACTGGGGAGCAGAAAACTACAACGAAGACGTCCTGCGTAAATACAAGCGTTCATTCTTTATTGAATGGCGTGTCTTCGACCGATATAAAACTAAGCTGCTGTCAGATGTGGATTTTCTATTAGACACCAACACCGCTTTTGACCCTAAAATGGTCTCTGGCACAGCGTTCAACGCAGGCTTACAACAAGCAACAACTCAACCATTTAGGTTGGTACCTTTCTTTGACCCTGGAGTCTGGGGCGGTCAATGGATGAAAGAAGTCTGCGACCTAGATCAAGACAAGCCAAACTATGCATGGTGTTTTGACTGCGTTCCTGAAGAAAATAGCCTACTGCTTAAATACGGTGACGTTGTTGTCGAAATTCCATCGCAAGACTTGGTATTAACGCAACCGCGCGCTCTATTAGGCGACAGTGTCCATGCTCGCTTTGGTGCCGAGTTCCCGATTCGATTCGACTTCCTCGATACCATGCAAGGTCAGCATCTAAGTCTGCAAGTACACCCTCTGACCGAATACATTCAGAACGAGTTTGGGATGCACTATACCCAAGACGAGAGCTATTACATGTTAGACGCTGGAGAAAACGCCAGTGTGTACCTTGGCACTAAGTCTGGCATCAACCCAGATGAAATGATGGATGATTTATATGCAGCGCAGCGCGGCGAAAAGTCATTCGATGATGAGCGCTTTATCAATCAATTCCCAGCGAAAAAGCACGACCATTTCTTAATCCCCGCGGGCACTATTCACTGCTCAGGCTCCGACTCTATGGTGCTTGAAATCAGTGCAACCCCATACATCTTCACTTTCAAACTGTGGGATTGGGATCGTCTAGGGCTTGATGGCCTGCCACGACCAGTGCATTTGGATCACGGTAAAGAAGTCATTCAATGGGAACGCAACACGGAATGGTGTCAGGAGCATCTAGTTAACGCCATTACGCCAATCGCAGAAGGTGAAGGCTGGAGAGAAGAAAAAACAGGCCTGCATGAGCGTGAGTTTATAGAGACCCGACGCCACTGGTTCAGCAAACCCGTTCTTCATAAAACTGAGGGAACCGTCAATGTTCTGAACTTAGTCGAAGGTAAAGAGGCAATTATCTTGAGTCCAGACAATAAATTTGAGCCATTTGTTGTTCATTATGCCGAAACCTTCGTTATCCCAGCTCACATAGACGCTTATGTCATCCAACCATATGGCGAAAGCGAAGGACAAGAAATTGCCACTATTAAAGCGTTCGTAAGAGGTTAATCATGCTCCATTTTATCGTAGCCAGTCACGGTCCATTAGCCACTGCACTTATCAGCAGTGCCAACATGGTATTTGGCGAACTTAGTAACACGACTGCGATCTGTCTCACCGAAGAGGGAGGCATCGAGCAATTTAAACAAGATTTCCACCGTGAAATCACTGCGATAGCGCCCAATGTCGACGGCATTGTTGTGCTATGCGATTTGGAATGCGGCACGCCTTACAACGTTGCTTGCACTTACGCATTCAACCCAGATTTCAATCCAAAGGTTGAAGTCGTTACAGGGGTGAATTTCCCAACACTTTTAATGACGGCAGACTTTGTTGAAGAGAAGGACGCTTCATACGTTGCAACGACCTTGCAGCAAGAAGCGCTAAAAACGGTTGTCGTTGCCAAGCCAGTAGAGCTGGCACAAGAAGACGATTTTTAAGGAGAAACACTATGGCTATTTCATTTGTGCGTATCGACGACCGCGTTATTCATGGACAGTTAATGACTCGTTGGGCGAAAGAACTTCCTTGTGATGGCATCGTAGCCATTGACGATGCTGTTGCCGCTGACCCATTGCTATCACAAGTCATGAAAGGCGCTGTAACCGACGTTAAAGTTTGGCTATTTGACACGGCGACCGCCGTCAGCAAGCTACCGAAGGTGATCGCCAGCGACAAGAGGTATTTCGTCATCGCGAAATCTCCAGTCACGCTGCGCCGCATTCGCGAAGCGGGTATTAGCCTTGAAAATCTCAATAACAAAATCAACGTTGGCCCAATGAGCGCTAGAGAAGGCACAACGACAATTGGCGGCAACCAATGCGTCAACCAAGAAGAAATCTCTGCATTTAACTACCTCTCAGAAGACGGTCACCACATCGACTTCAGATTGGTTCCTGATGCCAGTTCCTACACCTGGCAAGATGCACTTCAAAAACTGAAATAACAACAAGACAACCTCCACTTTTGACGCGACTTTTCGCGGCAAAAGTGGAGCGACTAATACGTGAGCTAAAGGATGACATTATGTTTATAGAAGCAGTATTTATCGGGATACTCTGCTATCTCGGTGCCCTCTCCACCCCCTGGTTACTTGGATTAACAGGTGGTTGGTACACAATCACTCGACCACTGGTGTCCGGTATGTTGGTGGGTATCATCTTAGGTGATATTCAAACTGGCATCATGGTTGGTGTGGCAGTACAAGCCGTTTACATCGCAATGG
This sequence comes from Vibrio sp. McD22-P3, assembly GCF_021568915.1. NCBI lineage: Bacteria > Pseudomonadati > Pseudomonadota > Gammaproteobacteria > Vibrionales > Vibrionaceae > Vibrio > Vibrio sp. McD22-P3. The sequence continues at coordinate 154,288 of NZ_JAKGTN010000008.1, read as the reverse complement.
TAACACCTGGCGGCTCCATGCCGGCCGACCTTAACTTCGTCGCCTACCCTGCTGTCGCGCTAGGCATCATGTCTGGACAGGGCGTGGAAGTCGCTGTTGCTATCGCCGCAACCATCGGTATCGCAGGCACCATCATCTTCAACTTTATGATGGTTATTAACTCCTACTGGAACCATAAAGCGGATTTAGCCATAGAAGCTGGTGATGAGAAAGGCGTGTACATGAACTCCGCCATTTATCCGCAGGTCACCAACTTCTTAATGCGCTTTATTCCGACCTTTATTGCGGTTTACTTCGGTAACCAATACATCGAAGGGTTTATGGCTAGCCTCCCGGATATGGTGATTAACACTATGACGGTTCTAGGTGGCATCTTACCTGCTGTTGGTATCGCAATTCTGTTAAAGCAGATTATCAAAGAGTCTACGATGCTGATTTATTTCTTAGTCGGTTTCGTTGGCATCGTATTCCTAAACCTCAACATGGTGGGTTTGGTAATGATTGGCGCACTATTCGCTCTACTTCATTACAACTACAAACCAGAACCACAAACAGCTAACGCTGCGCCAGTTCAACAGGCTGATGATGACGAGGATGAATTCTAATGACTGTACAACACAACAAAATTGGTACTGAGATCGAACCAAAGGTCGCACTCGACAAAAAAGATCTTAAGAAATGTTGGCGTGCATGGATGATGTACAACCTATCATCGATGAGTTTTGAACGCTTGGAATCGTTTGGCTTCTGTCTCGGTATGATGCCTGCTTTGAAAAAGCTCTACCCGAATCAAGAAGATCGAAAAGAAGCAATGAAACGTCATGCTTCCTTCTACAACACCGAACCGCAGTTGGGCGCTATCATCAATGGTATGGCTGTGGGTATGGAAGAGAAGAAAGCCAACGGCGAGCCTATTGACGGCGAGACCATCAATACACTCAAAGTCGGTTTGATGGGACCAGTTGCCGGTATTGGCGATTCTATGATTCCGGGTATGTTAGTACCTATCTTACTCAGTATTGGTATGGCACTAGCCGCTGGCGGTAGCATGTTAGGCCCGATCTTCTACATCGTGGCATTCAACGCCATCGCTATCATCGGTTCTTACCAGCTGTTTATGAAAGGCTACAAGATGGGCGCAGGCTCCGTTGAGATGCTTGTCAGCCACCGTTCAACCAAGATCCGTGAAGCGTTGTCACTATTAGGTGTCTTTGTCATGGGCGGTGTTGCGGCCAGTTACGTCAACCTAGGCACTGGTCTTGAGTTTGCCACCAAAGATGGCGTCGATATTAACGTACAAATGATGCTCGATGGAATCTTCCCTAAACTACTACCATTAGTTGTCGTTTTAGGTACGTGGTTTGCGATGGCGAAAAAAGGCCTTAGCCCAGTAAAAGCAATGCTTTCATTAGTGGTTATCTCTTTCATCGGTGTCGCTATCGGTCTCTTCTAATTTTTCAATACTTAGGGCACTCATTGAGTGCCCTATTCTTTGGAGCAAACCATGGACTCCCTAACCTTTCAAATTGCTCGTTGCCAACACTGGCTCACCCAGCATGCCCTACCTCGGTGGCAAAAAGCACAATCCAATCAAAACGGGATTTTTGCCGAAGGCTTACTTTCCGACGGACAAGAGTTTAGTGACAGTTTACTAAGATTTCGCGTACAACCACGCCAGGTTTACGTCTTCGCGCACGCCACTGAGCTCAATCTAATCGACGGTCGCAATCAAGTTTTAGCGGCCATTGAACGAGGATTCGCACACTTTGGCTCACCATCATCCGGTTATCATTTCGCGCTGTGTAAAAGCAATGACAGTGAGAGTGAGGCGATCAACCTATACGAACAAGCTTTCGCCCTTCTTGGGTTTGCTTGGCATTACAAACTAGCGGCGGATGAAAGTGCACTAGCCTCAATGGAAGCCATTTATCAATACATCTCAACGCACCTTTGGGATACAGAACAAGGTGGTTTCTTTCTGACTGAAGGCAACGCGGTCAACAAAGGGCAAAACCCCCACATGCATTTGTTCGAAGCGTTAATGGTCAGCTATGAGCATACCGACAACCCCATTTGGCTAGAGCGAGCAACACAAATCTATCAGTTGTTCCAAACTCATTTTATGCAAAGTGACCATTTAGCCGAGTTCTTTCAGGCCGATTTCTCACTTGACGTGGAAACAGGTACCCATATTGACCCTGGTCATCATTATGAATGGATCTGGTTACTCAGCCATTATCAGAAACTGACTGGCGTTGACGTCCAAAAAAACATCGACGTGTTGTACCACTTTGCACAGCAATATGGGCACAACGACAATGGTCTTGTTAGAGACGAGATATACGCCAACGGCAAGCCGTTGCGCTCAACATCACGCCTTTGGTGTCAAACCGAGTACTTAAAAGCCTGTATTGCACTTTGGGAAAGAGACCCTAGCGAAACTCGCAGAGCCGCAGTCAGTCAAGCAGTGGAACACATCTTCGTTCATTACTTGAATCCAGCGTTGCCAGGGTTATGGGTCGATCAAGTAGATAGCACGGGTGAGCCGTTAAATGAACACTCTCCAGCGAGCAGTTTTTATCATCTATTTCTAGCCTTTTCTGAATTACTCAGAATCGCCAATAAGGATTAACATGCATTTATCTATTCCTCCTAGCATCAATTACTTAACTGGTCATATTGATGCAGAAAACGTCATCTGCAAAGAAACTACACTTGGCTCACTTGAAGGTGTATTTGCTGACGAAAGCCAACGTGCCGCAAGTGAACAGGACCAAATTATCTACCAAGTGGAAATGCTACCTGCCCAGCATGCAGAAGGAGAACTAAACTTTGGTGTTTCGCATATTGAGCCCGGTTCTGTAGGTGATGAGTTCCACATGACGAGAGGTCACATCCACCAACGTAAAGAGCAAGCAGAGTTCTATTTCGGCTCGCAGGGTGAGGGTTTACTACTCATGCAAACAGAACACGGAGAGGTGTCGATTGAGAAAGTATTTCCAGGCAGCGTGCATCATATTCCAGGCTTTGTCGCCCACCGATTGATCAATACGGGTAACACGCGATTATCTGCGCTTGCAGTTTGGCCTGCTATCGCAGGGCATAACTACGATTTTCTAAATGAGGTGGGGTTTAAAGTACGGGTACTAAAAAGTAATGACGGATACCAAATAGTTTCTGAGGAAGAGCAGCAAACCGTTTAACGATAGTGCAAATCCCTTGCACTCATCATTGTTGGTATTACACGTTATCTTCAACCACATAACCCGCATACTCGCGCCACTCAGGAATATCACGAGGGTCACCGAACTGACGGAAGAATCGGACTGAACTTTGTGGCGCTTTACAATCAAGTTGATCTTGGCAGAAATTCGTCAGCTTATAATGGCTTTGATATCCCTCTGCCCATGCATCATACGCAAGGTGTGATTGTTTCCAGAAAACGTGGTCAACTTGACCTTTTGTCGCAAGGAATGGGTAACTTGGCTTTACCTGCTGCGTAGCGTAGACCGCGTGCCCAATAAGGTTGAGTAACTTAGAAATACAATCGGCACCAATGTCTTCGATAGTCAGCGTCTTAATTTTATCAATGTCGTCTCCAACGATAGAGGCGACACGATTAATAATGAACTCCATATCAATAAGTGGTTGAAGCTCATAAGCAAGCCAATTAAGACGTTCGCCTATTTCATCTAAATATTCCTGACGCGTAAACTGTCCTTCTCTTACTGCTTTCGCATACTGTGCAACATTAGGATTTTTACGAGCCAAATATTCCTGAAGTTCCGGATAGTCGGTCAATGAAGCATGGTTTTTTGAAAGGACTTCTAGCAGAGCTTCCTGGTTCACTAATAGCTTACCTAGCTCATTTTTGGCGTTTTCGTTCATTTTCAATCTCACTTATGATTCGTTGATTATCTTATGGCCGCAATCATACGTTTTCAATCTCTTTTCAGTCTAATTCTATAGCTTTAGTAAAGAGTAGTAATAGAAAAACAATGCCCAGCATACACTGTTGCTGGGCTTAGGTATGCGAGCATTAACTAAGTTCGATGAGTTCGTTATTAGAAGGTGAACCAGAGAAGAACGCTTGGATGTTGTTCAATGTGGTATCAGCGATATTGTCCAGCGCTTCATGGGTTAAGAAGGCTTGGTGGCCAGTAAATAGCACATTATGACAGGCTGACAGGCGTCTAAATACGTCATCAACGATGACATCATTAGACTTATCTTGGAAGAACAGATCTTTTTCGTTGTCGTAAACATCCAGACCAAGTGAACCTATCTTGCCTGACTTCAATGCTTCGATAGCCGCAGAGGAGTCCAACAATTCGCCTCGGCTGGTATTAATGATCATAACCCCATCCTTCATCAAGCTAAACGCCTGCTCATTGAGTAGGTGGTAGTTGTCTTTCGTCATAGGGCAGTGCAGAGAAATAATATCACTGGTACGGAATAACTCTTCCTTACTACAGTAGGTTGCCCCTAATTCTAATGCTTGTGGGTTTTCGTAAGGATCGAAACACACCAACTTCATACCAAATCCTTTGAGGATTTGCATGGTTGCAACACCGATTTTTCCAGTGCCGACAATTCCCGCTGTTTTACCGTGGAGATTAAAACCCACTAAGCCGTCTAATGAGAAATTGGCGTCACGTGTGCGCTGATAAGCCTTATGAAAGCGACGGTTTAGACACATCATCAAACCTACGGCGTGCTCCGCCACTGCCTCTGGTGAGTACGCTGGAACACGAACCACCTGCAAACCTAACGTTTTTGCCGCGTCTAAATCCACTTTATCGAACCCAGCACAACGCATCGCAATAAGTTTTACCCCCTCTTGTTGGAGCTTAACCAGCACTTGCTCCGATAAGTCATCATTGACAAAAGCGCACACCACATCACACCCAGCTGCCATCTTGGCCGTTTTTTCGGTCAACCTGAAATCATGAAAATGCATTTCATTGCCAAAGCGTTGGTTCACCTTTGAAAATGAATCCTGGTCGTAAGATTTAGAGCTGAAAAAAGCAATCGAAGTCATACTTACTCTCCCATCGATTATTGTATATCTGTTAGCATACGCCGACTTTTGAGCAATTACACATGACAAAAAGTATGGTTAAACTGTTGATGAATTAATAAGTTATGGCTGTAACGTCTATAAAATTCATCCATTTTCCAATACATCTATCATTAGAATCGCCAACTTAGTTTTAAAATTGACAACCAAGTCAATATTTTGACTCTTCGATAAGTTTTTTGATTGCATATCACTGCTTGAGATCCTAGTATTTCGCGAACACCATTCCAAAAAAATAACAGGTGTGAAGTAACAAATGTCAGGAATAACAGGCAGTGACGCAAACAAATAAAAGAACACTCTCCAGCACAACTCAAAGAAGCACACAAACACTAAATAGTACGGATGCTTTAGCCATGATAGAGCATGGCGGAGATGTGACGCTTACGGTGACCGCTCCCGTTGGCACCTCGTTTCGTAGTGCAACTAAATTCATTGGTGCTCACTCCGATCATCGCATTCTGTTAGAAATCCCCAATATCGATGAAAGTGACCTTAAGTACTTTTTTCAAGAAGGCTTTTGGTTAATCGTTCGTGCTATCTCTCAGCGCGGAGAAGGTGGGGTGGTTCAATTCCGTTCTCAACTGCTACATATAGTTGATGAGCCGCTATCACTGCTCATCTTGTCGATTCCCCAATCCATGCAGGTGACCAACCTCCGCAAAGAGCCGCGATATGAGGTCAATTTGGGCGCACGTCTTTATACTGGTGATACGCAAGTTCGTTGTGAACTTCGTGACATGTCAAAAAGTGGATGTCGATTTATCTTACCAGCCTTAGGGAAAAGCTTGACCGTTGGACAGGAAGTCGCCCTCAAAGTGGCCTCAGGTGGAGACAAAGACCGCTTCTTTCCTGCGCTCTCAGGATTAATTTGTAATCAGCAAAAGTCCAGCCACTACACTGGTTACGGAATAAAGTTTGATGAAGAGGGCGAGAAAAACGCAAAAGAGTTGCTCTCTCATCTAAAATTCGATGGTACTAAACTCAAACTACGCGCATAAAAAAGCCAAGTGATAACACTTGGCTTTCCCTTTAATAATGGCCTAACTACTTTCTAAGTGCATTGAGCCTTGCTTGCGCGATGCCATAAACGGTATCTATAGGATAACTGCCTTCCAATGACGGTGTACCTGCCTCTTTCCCGGTAAACAGTTCTATCGCTTCTGTTACATGATCAATCGCCCAAATGTTAAATTCACCTTTATCAACCGCTTTCACAATATCAGGTCTTAGCATTAGGTTATGAACATTTGAGCGAGGGATAATGACACCTTGTTCAGAGGTTCTACCTTTAATGGCACAAACATCGAAGAAGCCTTCTATTTTCTCATTCACACCACCAATTGGCTGAGATTCACCGAACTGGTTCATCGACCCAGTGATAGCGATGTCTTGTCGATTTGCCTGTCCTGAGAACGCCGACACTACCGCACAAAACTCAGCCATACTCGCACTATCACCATCAACACCACCATACGACTGCTCAAAGGTAATGGTCGTGGTAAGCGGGACTTTAGCAGTCTTACCAAATACCGAAGACAAGTACGCCGTTAAGATCATTACCCCTTTGGAGTGAATACTGCCACCCAAATCCACGCTGCGTTCAATGTCGATAACATCACCATCGCCGTAAGAGGTCGTCGCGGTAATACGATTAGGTGCGCCAAACATGTGGTCGCTGGTTGTCAGAACCGAAAGCGCGTTCACTTGCCCAATGGCCGAACCTTGGGTATGAATTAGCGTTGTGCCATTTACAAACCCTTCCATCACATTATCTTGTAAGCGATTGACTCTCATCTGTTGGTATTCCAACGCCTGTTCAACGTGCCCAGCTCGGATCAAATTGGATTTGGCATTACGAGCCACATAGTTTGATTCTCGCAATAGATTCGCTATGTGCGCTGAATGCAATGACAGTTTATTTTGATCACCTGATAAACGAGAGCTGTGCTCGATGATACGAGCTATCGCTTTACGGTCACAATGCAACATATTGTTGTCATGAACGATACTGGAGATAAAGCGGGCATAATGTAGCTCGGAGTCCGCGCTGCGCGGCATCTCATCTTCGAAATCAGCGGTCACTTTAAACAACTCACTAAATTCCGGATCGTAGTGTTGCAACAATTGGTAGGTACGATAATCACCAAACAAGATGATCTTAACGTCAAGAGGAATTGGCTGCGGATCAAGCGAAACCGTACCGGTCAGAGTTACTTCTTTCTCTAATGAGGTAAAACTTAATTGTCGTGAACGCAAAGCACGCTTCAAACCATCCCAGACATAAGGCTGTTCTAGTACTTTTACCGCATCCATTAACAATACGCCGCCATTCGCACGATGCAAGCTGCCAGCTCGAATCAAGGAGAAATCGGTAAATACTGTGCCTTTGTAGGTCGCCGTCTCGATATAGCCGAATAACGAGTGATAATTCGGGTTTTCTTCCACAATGATAGGAAAGTCGGAACAAGACTGCTTAACAATCAAGTTTACCTTGTAGCGACGAGGGAACTTTTTATCAAGGGAGGCAGACGCGATTTCGCCCTGCTCACTGCCCTCTTCTAAGAAAATATCAACGTTTTCACAGATGTCCTTTTGCAACTCTGTAAAGTACTTCTTGATTTCAGTGTAACCGTTATACTCTTTCTTAAGCTTTTTAATCAGATGGCTGATAACACCAAGCGTCACTTCTTCATTAAGCTTTTGAATATTGTCAGTATAGGTTTCTTCCCAGTCGGTTAGCTCACGAGCCATTCCACGTAGGCTTACTTCCAACTCATCGATCGTTAGACCAAAGCGCTCCTGCTCATCATCCGGCAATTCTGCAAAGCTCTCTTCTGTATGCAGTTCCTCTTCGTTCATTGCCACAAATTGGTAGTCACCTTGAGGCGTAATGGTCAGGCTAATACCTTTCTCTTTAGCCTCTTCACTGAGTTTTTGTAACTCTACTTGCTGTTTCTTAGCGAGATCATTTTTCAGCTTATCGGCACGACCAAAGTAAAGTTCATTGTCGAACGCCATAGGTATGGCTTTTACTAGCTTGAGGATAAGTTTTTCAACATCTTTTTTTAGCCTCTCGCCGACACCGCAAGGCAACTTCAAGACTTTAGGCGTTCGAGTATCGGCAAAGTTAGCCACATAACACCAGTCATAGAGGTCACTGCTGTCATGAGGATGGCGACTTAAATAACGTAAGATCATCGTACGTTTGCCAAGACCATTCTGGCCAATAGCGTAGATGTTGTAGCCTTTCTCTTTAATTGACATCGCAAACTCAACCGCTTTCTGAGCGCGTTCTTGTCCGACGATTTCATCAATTGGTGGAAGTTCTTTGGTGGATTTACAAGGCAGTTTTTCCAGTTCTGCTGCGTGGTATAGCTGTTTTGTTTCTAATCGTTGGATCGCCATAACCAGCTCCTTATCATTTCCTTCTTCACTTCAGTTTAGCCGAATTGGCTTTACAATTTAGTGACTTAGTAAGAAATTACGTTTAAGTGGTCAGTTTTTAGACAAAGCAGTAGCTTGTAGTAGAAGTGAAAAGTGCCAGAGTAAGGGTATACTCTGGCACGCAGACAAGATGTTTAGCCAATAAACAGTAAGTCCATGGAGTTGTGCTTTCGAAGTTCAGATTCAGCGCCGGAAATCGCAGAGAAAAAGCTGTGCTCTTTACCAAACACAACTAGGTTCGCGTTCAATTCCTCAATCAGTTTAAGTAAGTGTTTCGTCACATTCCCTTCCGACATATGGATAGCACGAATGGGATAACTCGTTCCCTTGGCAAGCGCCATAAGCTCTTCAAACTTACGAAACTGTTCGGAGTCATGAAAAGACGCTAACTCGACTTCAAGATCATTGAAGCTGTTATTGCCGATTCCTGGCTCAACATAAACAACATGTAAATCGGCGTTGTTTTGCTCTGCAATAACACCAGCTTTCACCAATAATCGGTGAGAACGCTCGTCAGCTGGGTCAAGCGCTAGAAGAATAGTTTGATAAAGCATGGTTTCGTCCCGTTAAGATACCTACCTATAATTTCGGTCTTAACACGATAAAACTCAAGATATTAGTGAATTAATTCCAGCAAGCTAAGTTTACATATTCGCTCAAGTTTCTTTGCTAGGCTGACATTCCAGACGATATAAACGATACACGGTGGTCGACAACACGATGGCATTAAATGTGTCGTTTAGCATCCCACCATAAGAACCTACTATCACCGCGTTAACCAGCCAAATGAGTGTGCAAAGCAAAAACGCCAATCGCATTTTTAAACCATGCCCAAGAAATAGTGCCCAGCAACTCAACGATGACGCCAGCCAAGGTAGAAGATCCTTCGCCTCCGAGTAAAAGGTGATGGTCATTACGGTTTGGATAGCCAAAAATAACCAAAACATAGGCGCGCCTTTAAACCTCAGAGAGACAAACGCACGCACTGAATTAATCAATAGATTAATGGCAGCAACTACTGCTCCCATAAAGAAATAATGGGTTGAAAACAACAAACAAGAACAACAAATGAGGGCTCGCATTCTATTATCGTTGACTGTACTCCCAGCTAACAGGTTGACGCCAAACGCCATAAAGCCTAATGCTTGTATTAGTTCACTGCTCACTTAGCTCTCGTTAATTATTTTCGGTAAAGCACCATTATGTCACTTGTCTTGAAACGGTATTGTGATTAACAGCTAGGCGTTATCCATTCCTTACATTTAAAACGGCCCAACTCCTTTTTGTTGCAAATAACGCAGACATCTGAAGTTACTATTGGTGTGCAGATTTGGTTCGGAAAGCGGGTTATTAAGCAGTTGAGTGCTGTGACCTCGATAGAAACTTACGTTGCCATTTTGTTCCGTTTTTTCCAAATAGATATCTCGCAAAAAACACTCAAGACTAGATGCATGAACCACCACATGAAGCTCGCAACCAATGCAAAGTTCTAGAAGAGTTTTTGTTAGACGAATACGAACATCTTCAGCCAGAGCCCCATAACTGGCAAGGGAAAATACCCCGTTTTCGATGGAGAAGATCGCATGCCCAATAATTGCGCCACCGTGCAATAGCCGCAGCACCTGAGGCCGCTGAATATTCATCTTATTCAAAACATGCTCAAGAGGTAACGAAAATATTTTTGAGTGGCCCTGAGAGATAAGTTGCTTGCTAGTGTCGTCCAACATGTCCCAATGCGTTACTACCTGTTTATCAACGGTAAAATTATAAAGGCACTGCTGGGCTAATAGATTATCTTTATTTTTAAGTGCTTTTGAAATAATCGCAGTTTCAGATTCTTCATAAACATAATCTTTAGAGAAAAAACTTGCGATACCAATTCGTCTTAATAGAGAAGGCTCAACATTACCTCTTTCCCAGTGACTAATCATACTCTGGCTAACATTCTGATATAGCTTATGAGAGGTAGACAATTGATCAGTTAACTCTGTTTGGGATAATTTACATTGCTTTCTGAAATAACGCATCGCCTCGGAAAATGTTTGGCGGCTAAACGAATTCATATAACCTCGAATCATTATTATTAGATTTATTAGTAATGGATAAAACTGACACTAAGCCGTAGTCATCAAACGAAGTTTACAGCTAGCTACTCAAGTCTTTTCTTATTCGTTTTGTTCGTCACCTTAATGCGTTGGTTAGCGAACCTTTACACCCAATAACCTTTCAACAGGAAGCAGACAAAAAAAACTTTTCTACCCTAGCATTTAACCTATCGTTTACTCCTAAAATCACATCAGTTATGTTGTTTGTTATGCAAGATTGATGTAATGGGTTTAATACATGGAAAAGTTTATGGCGGCATCTAAGTTCGCCTTTTCGATTGCTTTGATTGTGATGGCAGCGTCCATCTATAACTTTACGCAGGAAGCGAGACAACTCAGACTCGAACTTCCTACGCTATTGGCACAAGTTGACTCGACCGCTCAGAAAATCACCCCGGTCATTCAAGAAATAAAAAATATTCAAGAAATTGTGCCTCAGATTCTGGCTCAAAGTGAAGAGTACCAGAGACTTATTCCAGAAGTTCTAAAACGAATCGATGATGTCAATCAGCAGGTTCCGGTTATTGTCAATGAAGTCGCTCAAGTGCGTGAAGCCATTCCACCCATTCTCGGTGAAACGCAAAAATGGCACCAGTCTGTACCCGATATTTTGGCAGAGGTGGACAAAACCAATACAACGGTTCGTCAAACCAACCAGCAAATCGCGGCGACAAATAAACAAATTCCGCTCATTTTGTCTGAGAGTGCGGCTCTTAGAAAAGAAGTACCTGATATTCTTACGCAAGCAGAAGGCCTTGTTCAGCAAGCAGAGCAGGCAGGAAGAGAAGCGAGTAAAGGTGCAGTCTCCGGAGTCATTGGCGGTATTTTAAGCTCCCCTTTTCAATTGGTTGATAAAATAACCGAAGTGTCTGCTGATACGTTCGGGCTAAAAGAGAGCGACAGCTACACCAAGAAAGATAAAGAACTTCATAAAGAGGCAGTCGAAGCCTTAGTTAAGAATCCAAAATCAGGCAAATCGAAGACATGGAGTAACCGTTCCTCCGGTAATTCGGGCGTTGTTAGTATTCAATCAATGAAGGACTCGAGTGAATCGCGCTGTTTCACCATACTGAGTCGACTCACCATTGCCTCTGGCCCAGATAAAGGCACACACAGCGTAACAACAGATAAATGTATAAAACTCTAGGAAGTATCGTGACAGACATTAAATACATACTTGATGACAACGTAGACGACACCATCAACCAACAGTTGATCGCTTTATTAAGTCGCTGTTTTACCAAGCCCAGCGATGAGCGTTTTAAGGTGCAACGCTACTACAATGAGATGCCACAACATCGTTGGTATATTAAGTCACCATCGGAAGACGCCATTATTGCTCATCTAGCGGTACATGAAAAAACAGTTCGTATAGGCTCACATCAAGCCTTGATTGGCGGTGTTGCTGAGGTGTGCGTGCATCCGGATTATCGAGGTCATGGGTATGTGAAGTTGTTGTTGAAACAGGCTCATAACTGGATGGCGCAGCAAGGCTATGTCTATTCGGTATTATTTGGTAGAGATGAAGTGTATAGCTCTAGTGGCTATGAACGCGTCACTAACCTTTACTTAGTTGGAGAAGAAATTCCACCACGTGCAACTTCAGTCTCCGCCATGGTCACCCCACTTACAGATAAAAAGTGGCCGCACTTCAAAGTTGAACTCAAAGGTTTAGCGTTTTAGTTCTCGAAAAATCTCGGCATAGTTATGCTTAACGCTTAAACAAGATAACCTCTGTCACTAACTCGTTTTCGGTTGCTTGTTCAGGATTATTGAGGTAACGCTCGATACCTAATGGCTTACGCTTCACTTTGACTTTATGATGCCGTGAAGCGTTCATTGCCATCGACCACGCATTGCCAAGGAATTGATACTCTCCAGTGTGCTTAACGACATATGTGTCACAAGCCTTTATCTGGCCACTTACAAATGGTTCTGGGACGCTCAATTGACGTTCTATTGGGACGCAGGTGATAAATTCAAAAAACTGAGTCTCCATTTTCATACTTTGATAAAAACTAAAGGGTGCGCCGGTTGCTGGAAGCTGCTTTTCGTCGATGAGTACAGAGAGCTTTTCAATATGCTCTCGCATAATCGGACCTATTTCGTTTATCGTCCCACTCCCACGTAAGCCAATGTAATTTACGTTATCTTGTTGCCGCTCCCCAACTAGTAAAAGCTCAGAGTTGACTTGCCCGATTTCCAGTTTGGCTTTGAGCATTTTCAAGCCTCGATCATAATCCATACCTATCATGGTTTTGAAAAGACCTTTGAGAAAAAACAGATACCAGGGTACTTGACTTGACATCGTCCAGCGAACTTCGCTTCTTGCCCCCATTTGGACAGCTTGAAACGAAACGTGTGCCTCCGATTTGAACGGTTTGAAAAAGTGTAAATGCATCTCTAATTGATGTGACGTTCGCTTCATCAGAGTCATTTCGCCTGAGCCCACTAAGTCGCCATGCCAACTGTACCCGTCACCAATATTTCCCTGCTCTCCTCGATAATCTAACTTACACTCACGCTCCATAATGAGCCAAGGTGACCATTCAGGCCAATTTCTATAGTCCGCTAAAAACTCAATTACGTGATCTGCGGTGGACTCTATGTCGATTCGTTTCTCTACGGTGTAGTTCAACATGGCTAAGGAGATCCTATCTTTTTTATCAATAGTTTAGTCACGATTTATGCAATATGCGAACTCAGCAATTAAGAGGTTTAACAGAAACTTGAAACGGTTTTAGTGATCGATAGAAAACTCAACACGTAACAGAGCTCTGCCTATATGAACAAACAAGGAACGCTACTATGAAACACCTTATATCTCGTGTGATCACCTTTTTTTCTGTACTTCTGTTTTCGTTTTCGGCTAGTGCAGGACATCATGGAAAGGACATTGTCGACGTCGCCTCTGAGAACGGCTCGTTCACCACGCTCGTTGCTGCGGTTCAAGCCGCAGGATTAGTCGATACGCTCAAAGGCCCTGGTCCGTTCACAGTCTTCGCTCCAACAGACGAAGCCTTTGCTAAACTGCCGGCAGGTACTGTTGAAAGTTTGTTAAAACCAGAAAACAAAGACAAGTTAGTCGCGATACTCACTTATCATGTCGTTCCTGGTAAAGTGATGGCAGCTGACGTCATGGGGCTCGACAAGACAACTACCGTTCAAGGGCAAGACATCATGATTACTAAGAAGGATGGAAAGGTAATGGTAGATAATGCAACGGTTGTGGCGACCGACGTGATGGCGAAGAATGGTGTAATTCACGTCATAGATACGGTAATCATGCCGAAATAAACCCTGAATACCTTTGAGTAGGTGATCATCACAACGACCACCTACTTTTTATTCCTCTCGACAAGGCAACGCCCTAATTAGCTCTAGAGGGAATTAAGTTAAGCATTGAAGTAATGATTTTTTCCATTTCATGTTGCTGACTTGGTTCATCAATACGACGCTCAGTAGGTCCTTGTGCCAACACTCGCCAACGTGGGAAATCGCCAACTGGGGCAAAAGCTGCGACATAGACACTGCCTTTCTCACCTTCCTCACCAGGTTTTGCCTGCACCTTAATACCGGTAGATATTTGGGTTGATTCAAAGATCTCTTGATCATTCATACCAGACTCCGTCGCGATCCCAAAATCCATGAACATATTAGGACGTTGAGAAGAAGAAACTTGAACATAACCCTTGTTGGCAAGCTCTTTATCAATAAGATCTTTAATAACTTTGAGATACTTTTCGCCATCAACATTATCCGATACTCTCGCCACTGCAGAGTCTGGTCTCCACGCGTAAGTCGCAACACCTTGAGTTGGCAGGAAAGAGAAATCGCCCGTGGTAGCGATACCATAGGACAAATTGGGCTGCGGTGAGATCGTAGTGGTTGTGCAACCAACAAGTGCCAATCCAGCAATCAGTAATAGGGATAGTTTATTCGTCATCTCGTCACTCTTCTATTAACCTTTCCGTTACAATACTAAATGACTCTAAAAAGAATGACACCGTTTTTCACACATTAGCGAAGAGCTTTCTACTCAAATACAGCGCGATAGGAGATACCTTCCAATCGCTTTCTGAGGCTTTGTGCCTTGCCTTGGCTATCATCAAAATTGGAGAGTATGTGCTCTAAATCAAAACCCTCACCATAGTAGGCCGTGTTAAGTTGATCATTTAAGGACAGTTGAAATGTATCGATACTGCCACCGAAATAGAGCCCCTTGTTTTCGGATACCATCATGGCACTGATTCCACTCGTTCCACCGATCACTTTACCACTAACACCTTTACCAATAGTCAGATCTGCCGTTCCTCCTAGTTTGAATGGTTCTTGTTGTAGTGTGGATAACACATCATTTGAAAGTACAACACCAACGCCACTAATAGACTGGCCTCCGGCCAAAAGCCCAAACATAAAACTGTTGAAGTTGATAAAAACGGGCTGACTCCAATGGTGTGCTTGTCTAGTCATTAATATGCCCAGACCTCTTTGCATGCCTAGTAAAAACCCGCCTTGTCCACCGGAAGGGAAAATCACGATAGCTTTAGCAACACCAGTGAGATTTTTAACCGAGTCCCAATGAGATGTTGAGTCGAACTGGTCAATTTTCTCGGCAGAATCAACAATAATAGCGTGAGCTTGACGAAAAGATTGGTTATCTGATGATTCAATAGTATACGCCCTAGTCGGTAGCACCAAAGCTAACAGGGTAAAGGAAACTAACATTGATAGAGTACGATGAGTTAACGACATATAAGCAAACCCAAGTAGAAATATGGATGAGAATTGTAGCAAAAAAAAGGTGACGCCAATGGCATCACCTATTTAAAATTCAGATACGTTAAATGTAATTACTTATGAGCGACTGCCATCAGCACTTTTCGCACACCTTTGCCAGTGTCGATTTCAAATGGTGTCGTGACGTCAACTTTATCAAAACCCGCATTAAGCAATGTGTCTTTTGCTCGTTTCAGTGTCAAACCATAATCTTGGTTGTCTGTCTCTGCCACCCAATCCCAATGAACAAATAAACCGTATTCATCAAGCAACGTGTAAATGATATTAACCGTCTCTTGAAGGTTATCTAAAAAGCCGCATACCGAAGACGCGACGACAAGATCAAACTGATTACGAAATGCTGGATGCTGAGCAACCAAACCGCGAGTCAAAAGATCAACGACCGGTTCAACATTTTCCAAGCCTTTTTTGTCTAACTCTTCGATCATCGCTTCAGAGCCATCCAATGCCACAATCTCTTTCGTCTCAGGAGACATCAATTGGCTTAAAAGACCCGTTCCACAGCCAAAGTCTAATACCGATTTACGCTTAAGTGACGTGAGTTCAGTTAACTCTTTGAAGCAGGCTTGTGCAAAGGTTGCCGTCGCTTCGTTGTTTTCCCATGTCGCGGCGTACTCATCCCACTCGTTAGACATAGTTCACTCCATTATTTCTACTAGTACCACGATATCTCAGGCACCAAACTTTAATCCTTAATAACTAGGCATAGATTAAACCAGAACACCAATCAATTCCTAGTGTTATCTTCGTATTCTTTGGCACACATGCTATGATTTTTGTTCCGTTAAGTAACAGGTAGTTTCACCGCTATGTCGATAAATCTTTCTCAAATAGAGGCATTTTGTGCAGTGGCCGACACTGGTTCAGTCTCTGAGGCTGCAAGAGTCCTAGACTGCAACAGAACGAAACTTAGCATGGCAATCAAAGCACTAGAGAAAGATCTCGATACCGAACTGTTTGTGCGTACGGGCAACAACGTCTCTTTGTCTGAGACGGGTAAAGCGATCTACAAAGACTGTGAGAATTTACTGATTACTTCGGCGCGCATTCGTCAAACCTGTGCGCAAGTCTCTGGCGATTTTGCCACCGAGTTACACATTGCCCATGATGACTCACTGCCAGACACCTTGTGGCGTGATTTCTCAATCCACTTAAATCAGCAGTTTCCTGCCATCTCTTTCAATGTGGTTCTAGTTTCTTCAGGAGACCTAGCCGACATTGTTGAGAAGAAACAGGTAGATTTCGCGTTTGGTGTTGATTTCGAGCGCGTTGAAAACCCTCGTTTGGCCTATCAGCCATTGGGTAAAATCCGCATGATGTCAGTATGTCGTTCGGATAATAAGCTTTCCAAGCTGCCTCGAGTCTCCGATGAAGTTCTACGCGACTCTATGCAGGTTTCCCTCGCTTACCTCAATCATCGCGATAACCCAGAACTATTGCCTTTCTCACTAAAGTACATTGGGTTTTCTAGCTTTGAATTTATGTTGAAAACGATTCTGTCCGAGGGAGCTTGGGGTGTACTGCCAGAGCCGCTGATAAGACAGCACCTAAGAGAGCAAGAACTCTCAGTCATCAAACACACTTATGGTCTAACACAAGAAGATTATTGCATGTTCACTTCAGCAGGTATGTCCGAACACCCCGCGATGATTTGGCTTGCAGACCAAGTTAGTGAATACTTGTTTGCTTTCTAAGCCAAGCACCATCAGTGAGCGTCAATATTCCTGCCACCAGAAAGGCATTCTAATATATTGATTTTCATAAAATTAATTCACACCATTAGATTTTCAAGTCATGTTTAGCAAACTTTTGTTTGAAAGATAACCAGCCTAGCTCAACAATGGATACAGATTTTAAAGAAGGTAAATCGTATGTATCCCAATAATCCACATAATGAGTCAAAAACTCTGACAGTATCAGCCATTATTGCAACAGGCTTTGCTATCGCAGGACTTGTTGTCGGTGTGGTGATGGGCTCATTAGTTATCGCTTTTGATGGTGTGTACTCATTAGTTAGCCTACTGTTAACTTTATTGTCGCTGGTTGCTGCGACACAGTTGAAAAAGCCAAACAGCGCACTTGCCAAATACGGTCGCACGACAGTTGAAGGTACCGTGATCGCCATTAAAGCTTCTGTGATTCTACTTATTGTATTGGCGTCGTTGTATTCCGCAGTAACAGCAATGTTTGGTGGTGGTCGTCCAGTAGATACCTCTATTGCAACCATATTTGGACTGTTTAACGTTATCGGATGTGCGCTTTCATGGTGGTATATCGCTAAGAAAAACGTAGCACTTGACTCAAACCTTATTGATGCTGAAACCAAACAATGGCAAATGGACACCATGTTAAGTGTCGCTGTAATGACGGGCTTCATTGCAGCTTGGGTACTAGAGCAATCACCATTCGCTGCATACAGCGTCTATGCTGACCCAATGATGATGATTTTGATCTCAGCGTATTTTATTAAGGTGCCTGCCGTCATGTTAAAGGACGCATGTGAACAGCTTTCTAGCCCACAAAGTAAGCAAGTATCAACGTCTAACGCTTAGCTCAAATTCAATATAACTTTATTTAAGCCGGAGCATTTTCATGCTCTGGCTTTTCTTTTGTGGCCCAATAACACACAAGTGACCCTATCGTTACCAATGCCACGCCTTGCCAAAATGAAGCGCCTAAAGCAACCGATAAATAGAATGAAGAGAAGATCGTCGAAAATACTGGCGTAAAGTAAGAGAAGGTCGCAAGAAGCACCATATTTCCGCCAATGATAGCTTGATTCCACAGTGCATAACCCGCTCCCATGACCACTCCTGATATCAATAATGTTGATACAGATGAGAGCGTAAATGTCATTCCACTTTCAGAGCTGAATGCATATTGAATCCACAGGGTGATGGCTGTCGCGGCAAAAAATAATACTATGGCATTCTTCCCATTACTCATTTTCGGAGTGATATTACAGTAAAATGCCCAAATAAACGCCGCACTAAATGCCATAAAATAGGTAATCGGATTCGTCGCAATATTTGCTGCAAGTACAGACAACGCTAAACCAGAGTCCCCCGAAATACACCATGCGACGCCAACAAATGCCACCAATACACTTGGATACACCAGAGCACTGACTTTGCGTTTAGTCGATACAACGGCAAGCAATACCGTTAGGGCTGGCCACAGATAGTTGATCACCGCCATTTCCATCGCTTGATGACGGTCATTTGCCATTCCTAGCGCGAGAGCCAAGAAGATTTCGTAGCTTACAAAAAGTACCCCACCTAGTAACAGATATTTACGATTGAAGTCTGATAACTTAGGAACCCCCATCACCATAGCAAGTGAAATGGTACTCACAGTGTACAGCATTGCTGCCCCACCAATTGGCTCAAACAACTCGGCAATATTACGAGTCAATGCCATTAACGTGCTCCACAATAATATTGCAGCAACTCCAAACAGCGTGTATTTGTTTGAACCAAGTCCAGCCATAATCTCTCCTTAAATAATGGCAGTTAATTTTCTATAAACTGATATCAGCAATTGCTATGCAACTGAGCGGGTTTCTATTAACCTTAGATTAAGCAAGTGTGAAAAATATCAGTCAAAAGCCTGAGGATACAGTGCATTTGCCAATGGAAGTGGCTAAACTCGCTCTGCATTTTTAGGAAATCACAATTTAAAGTAACACTTTAACTATGCTCAATTTTTTGTCTATAAAAAACCTGTTTTCTGTTTTACTGATTATTGCCTTAAGCGGGTGTGTATCATCAAGCATTGATCCATCGAGGTACGAAAAATCCCCGTCCTACACAATCATCAACGACACACCCACGCGCTTGGACGACTATTTCTCACGAGAAGTCGCCTCACACTCCTTGACCACTGAGACCGGATTCTATCCACTAGACAAAGGTCATGATGCACTGCTTGCTCGTCTAGCGATAATTGAAACCGCGCAATCTAGCATTGATGTTCAATATTATATTTTCCGTGATGATGAAGCCGGCAACTTAATTGCTTGGCGTCTGTTCGAAGCAGCTGAACGTGGCGTTAGAGTTAGGTTGTTACTGGATGACATGCAAAAGTACGATGACAGCGACCTAGTGCGCTTCAGCAGTCATCCGAATATTGAAGTACGCATGTTTAACCCGCATCACTTGCGATCCGCTCGTGGTATCGCAATGCTTAGTGACTTTGAGCGACTCAACCACCGAATGCACAATAAGTCACTGACCGTAGATGGCGTGGTTTCCATTGTTGGTGGAAGAAACGTTGGTAACGAATACTACTCCATCGAATCAACGGTCGAGTTTGCCGATTTAGATCTACTTATGGTTGGGAAATCGGTTCGACAAGTAAATCGCCAATTTGATCTTTATTGGAATAGTGATTACAGCGTCCCTATTGAATGGATAACACCTCAGATGGAACACTACACCGACGCAGATGTAGATACTTGGGTTAAAAATCTAGGGTTAGAAGCGAAGTTCTCAGGCGGTATTTATGATTTTGCTAAGCTGCCTCTTTATACCGATCTCATCAATGGAACCATTGATTTGTATTGGGGTGAAAGTGATTTGTTATATGATCTGCCTAATAAACCGGACAGCAAACAGAGCACCCTAATCGATAGCCTAGGCGCCGTATTAGATGAAGGAGAAACCTCTTTAGTATTCATTTCACCCTACTTCGTTCCCACGGAGCGTGGTACCCAAGACTTGGTAAATGCCGTCAAGGATGGCCTAGAAGTCGTCATTATAACAAACTCACTGGCTTCCAAT
The DNA here is from genome assembly GCF_021568915.1 of Vibrio sp. McD22-P3. Lineage (NCBI taxonomy): Bacteria > Pseudomonadati > Pseudomonadota > Gammaproteobacteria > Vibrionales > Vibrionaceae > Vibrio > Vibrio sp. McD22-P3. The sequence continues at coordinate 134,075 of NZ_JAKGTN010000008.1, read as the reverse complement.
GATGTATTTGCCGTTCACGGGTGGTATGCCAAATACCGTAAAGACTTAGTGGAAGGCGGCGTGCAACTATGGGAAGTGAAATCTCATGCTGAAATCAAGAAGAATTGGAGCCTGACAGGGAGCAGCCGTTCAAGCCTGCACACTAAAGCCATGGTTATCGACAAAACCAAGATCTTTGTAGGCTCAATGAACTTAGACCCACGTTCCACGCACTTGAATACGGAAATGGGCGTTGTTGTTGAACAGCCTGAATACGCACAAAAGGTCTATGATGAGATTATGCGAGAAATACCCACTACTGCGTATGAGATTGCCGTCAAGGATGGTGATGTGATTTGGATAGATCATTCAACAGGTAAAACACTCACCTCTGAGCCTGATGCCAGTGTCTGGCGCAAAATGGGCGCGTGGTTCAGTGGCATACTACCCATTGAAGAGCAGCTCTAATGGATGGGATAAAAACTAAAAAAGGTAGCCTTTGCTACCTTTTTTCTCAATCTTGAAAGTGATTATGCTTTCTTAAGATCACGTGCTGGGTAAGTTAGAGACATGCCGTCTACTTTAACGTGAACGTAGTAGCCACCACTGCTCAAACCAGTAACAACCATCTGACCTAGATCGATACCTTTTGTTGCAACAACAACATCATCAATAGCAAACATTTTGAACCCTTAATTGGAAATAAGATTAACAGCAATCTTTCGGGCGCTATTGAAGCAAAGTTGATGCGTTTGAACTAATCTGATTTTTTGTCGTTTGGACAAGATTATTTTGTTGTGGCAGGCATAAAAAAACCACCGCTGCAGCGATGGTTTTTACTATTCATAATCAATATATTACAGTGACACTGAGCCGAATGCTTGATGCCAAACTGTGTGGCGATTCTCACCACCGTTTTCTTTCTTGCGCTCTTCAGCTAACCAGCATAGAAGTTCCCAACCAAAACCAGCAGCAATGATGCCATCTTTGTCAGTTGGATCTGTATCAGGCGTGTATTCTGCAATATCTGCTCCCACCAAACGTACTTTACCTGATGCCTTTACTTTACGAATGATATCGTAAACTTGCAGGTGAGTAAGGCCAAACGGATCTGGGCTTGAGTTTGAACGACAGAATGCAGTATCCAGAGCATCAAGATCAAATGTAAAGTATACCGGACCACCGTCACCACATAGCTCGATGATCTTATCCGCAACAGCGTCTACGCCTTGCTCGTAAACTTCATTGGTCGTGAAACCTGTAGTCCCAAATGCAATATGATTACCTTTTACTAATGCTGTTTGACGACCACGCATACCAATTTGTACCGTGCGCTCTGGGTCCGCTAGACCTTCAGAGTAAAGCTTTGGTAACCAGTGACCTGATGTGTACGGGTAATCAAAGTCTGCACGTGTCGACAAGTCATAGTGTGCATCGAAGTGAATCACTCGCAAAGGACCATACTTCTCACCAAGCGCACGCATCGTTGGATATGGGATTGTGTGGTCACCACCAAAAATCAGTGGAGTACAGTCTTTTTCGACCACCATGTGGTGTAGAAGCTCGGTTAACTGCTCGACTTCTGCTTTTAGTTCAAATTGACCTAAGCTGTCCCAGTTACCATAGTCAGAAACGCGGCACCATTCGAATGGAATTTCACCGTTATCACCAACCGTTCCCATCCCCATTTTACTTAGGTGACGTAGACGCTGTGGTGCGAACTTGTGAGAAGAACCAGTTGGAGAGCATTTCTCAATACCCATTCCATAGATAACAACATCAGTGTTATCCAAATCTTGCGAGAACGGCGCTTGATAGAAGCCTAGGTAATCTTTATTGATGAAACTCATCTGCTCGATACCTTTGCCACCACCTTGCTCTTTAACACGAGCTAAGTAAGCCGCTACTTCAGGATCAAGGTTATCTGCTGCCGATACGTTTTCCCAAATATGTTTATATTTAGCAACTTTCTCTGGGTCAATTGCTGGCCACTTCTTAACATTAGACATGGTATTGCCTCTCATTTCTGTTGAACATCATCACTTTAGCGACTCTGTTATGGCAAAACCAGTAGCAAGGGGTATGTTACTTAAGTAACCCTGACACGTCGTCTGGTATCAGGGTTACCAATATTAAGTCGCGCCACCATTTTAGTGATATCAGGCTAAGCGAATACTCCCTGTAGTCGCTCAATGGCTTCTACCACTCGCGCTCTCGGTGTTGCTAGATTAAATCGCAAAAACTGTTCACCGCCCGTACCGAATGACGAACCATGGTTCGCAGCAATTTTTGCCTCGCTCTGGACTTTTTCAATCACTTGATCAGGGGTTAAACCTGTACCTGAAAAGTCTACCCACGATAAATACGTCGCTTGCAAAGTCATAGATTGCAATCCATCAATAGCATTAATCGCTTCATCAAAGAGACGACGGTTTTCGTCCAAGTATTCCACCAGCGCTTCCAACCATGCTTCACCCTGTTCATAAGCGGCCGTTGCCATCAGCATACCGATACGGTTAGGACCAACACCGGCAGCATTAAGAACACTCGTATACTGCGCTCGTAATGTTTCGTTTGGAATGATGGCGGCACCGGTCAAAGCGGAAGCGATGTTAAATGTCTTAGTTGTCGCCGCAAGGATAACCATATTCTGTTCATGTTTAGGAGCTGCAAGTGTTGCCACAATGTGCTTATTAGGAGGGAAAATCAGATCATGATGAATTTCATCCACTACTAATATCAAGTCATGCTGAGCACAAAACTCGGCCACCTCACGAATTTCATCCGCACTCCAAACACGGCCGCCGGGATTATGAGGGGAACACAAGATCACCATCTTTTCTCGGCCATTAAGATTAGCCGCTAAAGCTGGTAGATCCATTTTGTAGTGACCGTCTTCCTGTACTAGCGGACTCTCTACCACAACTCGTTGATTGGCATTGATAACGCGCGAAAAAGCATGGTAGACAGGAGTAAACAAAATAACGCCATCGCCAGGCTTACTATACGCCTGAACGCAGAGTGCCGTACCTTGTACCAATCCTGCACAGGTTACTATCCACTCGGGCTGAACACTCCATTGGTGTCGTTTACTCATCCAAGTAATAACGGCATTTCTATAGCGATGGTCATCACCAAAGTAACCATTAACCCCGTTATCCGCGGCTTCCATTAAAACCTGATTGACGGCAGGCGGAGCTTTAAAATCCATATCTGCGACCCACATGGGTAACCCTTCATCAGGAGAAACACCAAAACTACTCTCCATCTCATCCCATTTGGCCGAATGGGTACCTCTACGCTCTACAATCTCATCGAAGTTAAACATTGCTTATTTCACCGTCCATTTCGTTGGAGAAACAGTTTAACTCGTTGATATTCAGGGAACCAGACAGTTAGCCCGACATTGTCAATTGAATGTGACCTGTGTGGGGGTCAAGGCTTTCATCAACAATGCTAAAACCACAACGATGATAAAAGCCTATTGCACGACAGTTGTGTTTATACACCGACAGGGATAACGCCTGGCTTTTCTCTCTGGCATCCGTTATTAAACGCATCCCAATGCCGTCGCCTTGTGCTTGTGGGTCAACAAACAAGGCCGCTAAATTAGAATTTACTAAAGAATAAAACCCCAAAACCCGTCCGGCTCGCTCATATACAAAGGTATCTGAGTTCGGAAGGTATTTGTTACGCATATCGTCTACACGTTGGTGCCAGAATAGCGGCTCAACAAAATCATGCGCTTCTACTGACGCGCTGAGCCAAATCTTTAACACACTGTCTAAATCTTCTTCGCTAAACTCTCTGATCATTGACCTATTCCATATAGTATTTGAATCCGTAGTGACTTTTCTCGAAACCAAGACGCTCATAAAACTGATGGGCACGTTCGCGAACTTGATTACTAACAAGTTGAACTATCTTGCACCCTTGATATCTAGATTGCTCAATAGCAAACTCAACCAAAGTAGCCCCTACACCTTTTCCTTGAGCATGATTTGCGACAAACACGCCTTCAATATTAGCTCGTATTTCGCCGTTATAGGTAAATTGAGGAATAAAACTCAGTTGCAACGTCCCAACGACGTTGTCATCAATAGTAGCGACATACAGGAAATGATCCTTAGATGTCGCAAAATGGTCAAATATCCGATACATATCGTCAGTAATTTGCCCATCGCAAGCTTGCTTTAATTCGGGCTTATCATCCCAAAACAAAGGCAGTATTGAAGGCAGATCGTCAGAGCGGGCAATACGGATTTCTATGGTCATAACACGTTCACTTATTCAAATTGAGAAAGGTATCGTTAAGTATGCAGACCATTCATGACTAAAGCTTTACAGCTTAAAATCAACAAGTTGCTGCGCTACTTTGTCACAAATATACTCACCAATCGGTATGGCGGATGTCGCTGCCGGAGAAGGTGCGTTACAGACATGCAAGCTTCTAGAAGTTTGAGCAAATAAAAAGTCGTGCACTAACGACCCATCTGCTTTGACGGCCTGCGCACGAATTCCGGCGGGGTAAGGTTTAAGATCATCCAAGACAATCGACGGGCAGTACTTGTGCACTAACCCTAAGTATCCGGGCTTCCAAATGGAATTTTTGAACTCATATAACCCAGTAGTTAAATGCTGCAACGTAACTTTCCAGTAACCTGAAAATGTCAGCATTTGCCAACAGTCACGCCAACTAATGTTAAATGAGCCGTAACCTTCTCGTTTCCAACCTTGCACTGCATTAGGGCCAACAGTAATAGAGCCATCGATCATTTTTGTTAAGTGAACACCTAAAAAAGGTAGCTCGGGATCGGGAATAGGATAGATAAGGTGGTTAACAACATCACGATGCTTATCAGCAAGCCGATAGTATTCACCGCGATAAGGAATGATTTGGAAGTCGGTTTTAATGCCTATCATAGTGGCCATTCGATCCGCCATTAAACCTGCGCAAACCACTAGTTGTCGACATTTAAGAGTGTTCAAAACGCCTTTTTGCAAGCAGGTTAACGTCACATGGTCGTCATACTCCTGCATCGCTTTTACAGATGTTGATAGCTGCACTACACCACCCAATAGCGAAAATTGCTGTGCCATCACTTCGGTAACCTTTCGATAATCAACAATGCTAGTTTCGGTCACTCGAATAGCTCCCAATCCCGATATATTGGGCTCTAACGCTGCTAACTGCTTTTGATCGATAAGCTCGACCTCAATTCCATTTTGTAGGCAGCGTTGATACAAACTCTGCATCCGTTGCATTTCTAGCTCAGAGGTCGCAACAAGTAGCTTGCCACAGTTTTCAACGGGTATTTGGTGTTGATGACAAAATTCTATCGTCGCTTTAAGACCACGCTTACAGAAATCCGCTTTTAAACTGCCGGGTTGATAGTAGACACCTGCGTGAACAACGCCGCTATTGTGTCCGGTTTGATGCTGCGCCACATGCGATTCTTTTTCCACAACCAGAACAGAACTGTCGGGATAACGCTGCTTAAGCTGCCATGCGGTTGATACACCTACAATGCCACCACCAACCACAATAAAGTCGTACATGTCTCTCATCCTTGTGAAACTCGATATTGACTACCTTACTCCGCTGGCTGCTAGGAGGAAAGTGAAGGTGTCACAGCTTTTAAGTACAGCGTTATTGACCCCTGATAAATGTCGTATTTCGCTTGCTGGTCAATCTCGGAAAACTGCATAGAGAATGCGAACCCATGCAAATAATCCGCAAGCAGACTCACTGCGTTTTGTTTCTCTGTCGTAGATAGATCAAGTTCCTCAATAACTTGATTGAACCGACTGATAAATACATTAGCGGGTCCTGCTGTTTTCATCTTGAACAGTGTTTCTAGCAAGCCCGGATATTGTCCCAATAGTTCAAGATAACTCCAACCCAGTTGCTGTAACTCCTGTTGCCATTCTCGTCCTTCCTCCGGCAGATATATCCCCTCAACCAAAGATACTGCTACAGCTTCTAGCAACTCATCCTTGTTTTTGAAGTAATAGTAGATGGCCATCGCATCTATATTCAGCTCAGTAGCTAGCCTTCTGATACTTGGGATCTTTCCATCCACTTGCATCAAGCGCTTTGCGTTTTCCACTATCACTTCTTTGCTCAGCGTGACATTACCTTTAGTTGGACGTCCCCTTTTTTTGGCCTTGACAGTCATAAAAGATCCTAGCTAAACTAATATTAATTTCTACACTGTAGAATTATAGCAAAATGACCTTTAATATCAAATAGCGGAGTCTCAACAATGGCAAATATCGTATACATCGGAACCAGTCTAGACGGCTATATCGCAGACAAAAATAACGGTCTCGATTGGCTACATGATGTGCCAAACCCTGAGGGCTCAGATTTTGGTTTTGCGGAGTTTATGGACCGAGTTGATGGACTCGTCATGGGCAGAAACACTCTAGAAATCGTTCTGAGTTTTGGTATTGAGTGGCCCTACTCTAAGCCAGTATTTGTGTTAAGTAATACACTTACTAAAGTGCCTGAAGGCTATGAAGACAAAGTCTTTTTGGTGAAAGGTAAGCTAAGCGACATCGTTAGTGACTTGAACTCGAAAGGCTACAAAAACCTCTACATTGATGGCGGTAAGACGATTCAGAGTTTCTTAGCGGAAGATCTAATTGATGAGATGATAATCACCACCATTCCAACCCTTCTTGGTGGTGGTATTTCATTGTTTGGTGAACTCGATAAGCCTCTGAAATTCAAGCATGTATCAGCAGATCGTTACCTTGATTGTATCGTTAAAAACCGATACGTAAGAGCGTAGCCATTTGCCAAAGGTGCTAGATAGCTTATCTAGCACCTCAATGGTTACTCTAGCAACAATAAATGCATTCAGAATGCGACGCTTCAGTTTTTAGCTTTCAAATGAAAGCTTGTCACCAAACACTTCTGACCAATCTTTATCAAACTGTGCTACTGCTGGTTCAATGGCTGGATGCGAGAACATTTGCGCAGCCACATCAACTGGTAAAGTAATTGCACCAATCCCCAACTTCATCACATCCATCGCCTGCTGGACATTCTTGAAGCTTGCAGCGAGGATTTTTGTTGAAAGTCCATGTTTTTCGATCAGCAATTGAAGGTCACGAACCACTGCAACGCCATCACCATTCATAGCATCAATACGGTTAACGTAAGGCGCAAGATAATCGGCGCCACACAATGCAGCCATGAATCCTTGCTGCACCGTGTATATTGCTGTAGCTAGAACCTGAATACCCTCTTGTTTCATTAACTTAATAGCAGCTAACCCTGCCTCCGTAGCGGGAACTTTTATCACCATATCGTAAGGAAGTTCACTTAGCTTCTTTGCTTCCGCTAACATTGAACGAGGATCTTTACTCACCACTTGAGCGTGAAAACGCGCCGCATTACCCAATACTTCTGTCATATTAGCAAGTGTCGTCGTGAGCCCCACCTTAGATTTAGCGACAATCGTCGGGTTGGTGGTCACTCCCTTTAACGGGAAACATTGGTTAAAACGTGCGGTCTCGCTGACATCCGCCGTATCTAAGTAGAGTTCAATCATCTTCTATTCTCAAACCTTTATTTGAACATTATCAAGTTACCAACAATATAGATCTTGCCAATTTGATGGATCTTGATTTTGATCAAGACAATCTTCATATGAAGAGTTAAAGTTTCATTTAATGAAAGTAAATAACTTCTTAAAATGAAAGATTGGATGGCACATGTATTTTAATATCCAAAGATTCTCTACTCATGATGGTGATGGTATTCGAAGCCTACTGTTTCTCAAAGGATGTAGCTTGGCTTGCCCCTGGTGCCAAAACCCAGAAAGTCGCAGTGCTAAGCATTCTGTGCTATTCGATAAACGCAGCTGTTTAAGTGACTGTCATCGCTGCTTGGACGCTTGCCCTTCAATTGAAGCTACACCAGAAGGCATCAAGATAAACAGAGATACCCTTGATGATTCACAAATCATTGCTTTGCGAAATGTGTGCCCGACACAAGCGTTAACCGTGTGTGGAGAAGATGCTCAACAAAAAATGCTGTTCGATACCTTAATGAAGGATAAGCCGTTTTATGATCAAAGTAGTGGCGGGGTAACTTTCTCTGGTGGTGAACCATTAATGCAGTCCGATTTAGTGGCGTCCTTAGCCAAGCAGCTCCAAGCAGAAGGTGTAAATACAGCTGTAGAAACGTGTATGCATGTACCGTGGAAAAACATTGAACAAGCAGCGCCCTATATTGATTGCTGGCTAACCGATCTTAAACACACCAATGAAACAAAATTCTTGGACTGGGCACAGGGTTCACTGAAACGTATTAAGAGCAACTTCCACAAACTAGCGCCTATTGCAAAACGAATCATCATTCGTGTACCCGTAATCACAGACTTTAATGACTCTCCCGAAGAGCTCGAAGACATTATTGATTTCGCAGCTGATATCGAAAACTGCACCGAACTACACCTGCTGCCCTATCACACACTAGGCATCAATAAATACCGTTTGTTGGACATGCCCTATTTATGCTCCGACAAACCACTCAACAACCCCGAGCTGCTTGAATACGCGCAACAGTACGCCAAGCAGTATCCACGTATCAACGTGATTGTAAGAGGCTAATGACTATGGAACTCAATTACTTACCTAAGCGTATTCAAGAACATAAGAAAGCTCTGGTTAATATTATTACGCCACCTATTTGTACCGAGCGTGCGCAAGCATACACCAAAGTCTACCAGCAGAATGAAGACAAGCCTGTTATCGTCCAACGTGCACTAGCACTGGAAGAACATTTAGCGACACGTACAATCTGGATCGATAATAATGAGCTAATTGTGGGTAACCAAGCCAGCAAACTGCGCGCGGCGCCAATCTTCCCTGAGTACACCGTACGTTGGATTGAAGCAGAGATTGATGAGCTTGCTGACCGACCAGGAGCAGGCTTTGCTGTCACAGAGCAAGACAAAGACGTTATCCACGCCCTTACCCCATATTGGCGAGGTAAAACGGTACAGGATCGTTGCTATGGTTTATTCACCGATGAGCAGCAAGCCATCTTGGCAACGACCATTATCAAAGCCGAAGGTAATATGACATCCGGTGACGCTCACCTAGCAGTCGATAACGAGAAAATTCTCGCCATTGGTTTAGATGGACTCATTACCGAAGTGGACGATCATCGTTTAAATAACGATATTTCCACTTATGAAGGACTTAAGAAAGAGCAGTTTTATAAGTCGGTCGATATTGTGTTACGTGCGATTCAGCAACACATTTTGCGTTTCTCGGAGTTGGCATTGAACATGGCGCAACAGGAGTCGGATACTCAACGCAAACTAGAGCTTGAAACCATTGCCGCAAACTGTGAACACATTGCTTATCATCCACCTTGCAACTTCTGGCAAGCATTACAGCTCTGCTACTTTGTGCAATTGATGCTGCAAATCGAATCAAACGGTCACTCGGTGTCATTTGGTCGTATGGACCAATATCTCAATGATTTCTACATCACCGATATCAACAATGGCTCCCTGCAACCTAGCTTTGCTACAGAACTACTACAAAGCTGCTGGTTAAAGCTGCTGGAAGTCAACAAAATACGCTCAGGGGCTCATTCCAAAGCCTCGGCTGGTTCTCCACTTTATCAAAACGTCTGTATTGGCGGTCAAAAGCTTGATGAGAAAGGAGTGCCAATGGATGCGGTCAACCCACTTTCTTGGGCAATTCTTGAGTCATGTGGTCAACTCCGCTCCACGCAGCCTAACTTGAGTGTTCGCTATCACGAAGGCCTGAATCAAGAGTTCTTAATGGGTTGTATCGAAGTCATTAAGTGTGGCTTTGGTATGCCAGCGTTTAACAACGATGAAATCGTTATTCCTGAGTTTATAAAACTAGGGGTCGAGCGAGAAGATGCCTACAACTATGCGTCGATTGGTTGTATTGAAACCGCGGTCCCTGGTAAGTGGGGTTATCGCTGCACCGGTATGAGCTTTATTAACTTTGCTCGAATCCTATTGGCCGCGTTAAATGAAGGTGTCGACGCCACGTCTGGAGAGTGCTTCTTACCTCACAGTAAATCACTAGAGAAAAACAATTTCGCTAGTATGGATGAAGTGATGCACAGCTGGGCAGATCAAATCCGCTACTACACCAGAAAGTCGATTGAAATTGATACCGTTGTCGACTCTGTGCTAGAGCAGCAGGCGCACGATATCTTTTGCTCCTCGTTGGTTGATAACTGCTTACCAAGTGGCAAAACCGTCAAGGAAGGCGGTGCGAAGTATGATTGGATATCCGGATTACAAGTAGGTATCGCAAACTTAGGCAATAGCTTGGCAGCCATCAAGCATCTGGTGTTCGATGAAAAGCAGATCAGCCAGCCTGAATTGGCGAAAGCGATGGCAGAGAACTTTGAAGGCTCACAACAAGAACAGTTGCGCCACCAGCTGATTAACTTTGCGCCTAAATATGGCAACGACGATGACGCTGTTGACCATCTACTAGCGCAAGCGTATCAAGTTTACATTGATGAGCTTAAACAATTCGTTAATACCCGACATGGACGAGGCCCGATTGGTGGTGGGTACTATGCGGGGACCTCTAGTATCTCTGCTAACGTGCCATTCGGAGCCTCGACGATGGCAACGCCTGATGGCAGAAAAGCGTCAACTCCACTTGCTGAAGGAGCAAGCCCTTCGTCTGGCTCAGATCGTTTGGGACCAACGGCTGTGTACAACTCAGTGGCAAAAATCCAAGCAAATCAGATTCTTGGTGGTGTGTTGTTGAATCAGAAACTCTCTCCTGCAGCGGTGCAGTCGGAAAGTGACAAACTGAAGCTATCCATGTTGATTAGAACTTTCTTCAATCATCATAAGGGGTGGCACGTTCAATACAATATCGTATCGAGAGACACCTTATTGGCGGCCAAACGTAATCCTGAACAGTATCGCGATCTTGTGGTTCGCGTTGCAGGATACTCAGCGTTCTTTACTGCATTGTCTCCAGACGCGCAGGATGACATCATCGCTCGTACCGAGCACGACTTGTAACAAGTTTCAAATCACCACTTTCAAATGAAATTGAAACGAAAGAGGGCTATACTAGCCCTCTTCTTTATTGATTTACGTAACGCCCGGGGCCTCAATGAATTCCAGACAGTCTGAAATCTTAAACTTAGTGAACGACAGAACACGAGTGCAAGTCACTGACCTCTCTGAGCTCACTGGTGTTTCCGGTGTGACCATACGTCAAGACCTCAACTATCTAGAGCAAAACGGCTACTTAAAACGAGTTCATGGTGCCGCTGTTTCCTTGCAAAGTGATGACATCGACTCGCGCCTTGAAGTGCATTTCGATATAAAACAGCAGCTTGCCAACAAGGCTGCTGATCTTGTTGCCGCTAATGAAACGGTGCTTATCGAAGGCGGCAGTGCCAATGCGTTACTTGCTCGTACACTAGCAGAAAGAGGTGATGTCACCATCATCACTCCTTCGGCCTACATCGCGCATCTCGTTCGTCATACCTCAGCCAATATCATTTTGCTGGGTGGTGTTTACCAACATCAAGGTGAAAGCTTAGTTGGACCACTAACCAAGCTTTGCATTGAGAACATTCATTTTAGTACTGCGTTTTTAGGTATCGATGGCTTTGATATTGATACCGGCTTCACTAGTCGCGATATGATGCGTGCAGACATTGCCGATACCATCATCCAGAAGAAACGCCGTAATATCGTCTTAACAGATTCCAGCAAGTTCGGGCAGATTTTTCCGTCGTCGATTGGCGACACCAGCGAAATCTCCATTTTGTTGACTGATGACGCAGTACCAGAAAACATGGTTAAACATTTGCGGTCCAAGCACGTCGAGGTCATTATCGGCTAGCGATATTAATTCAAAGGCAATAGTATTAGTACTGATATGCTTTTATGTAATAAATGGTGAGCAAGGAAGATATGAAGACTCTTGAGCAGGAACTATCAAGAATAGACTTAAATTTGCTGGTATCACTTAGCGTACTGATAAAAGAGCGCAATGTGTCACGAGCGGCTGAAAAGCTCTACCTCTCCCAACCAGCGATGAGTCGTACCCTTTCCCGGTTGAGAGCGCTTTTTGACGATCCTTTGTTTTACCGCGAATCCAATGGTCTGCAACCCACAACTAAAACCCTTGAACTAGAGCCTGAACTCGACCAAATCCTGCTATCCATTGATGCCTTACTCAATGGACTGAACTTCTCGCCCAGTCGATGTGAACGCGCCTTCAGAATTTCTGTACCACCGTTAATGAGCCGCTTTCTCACTGCTCCTTTAGCCAAAGCAATTAAAGAAGTCGCCCCTAACGCATCCCTTGAAGAATATCCCTCGTCTCTCGACCCTACTCAGCTCTTAAAAGACGGGCAAGTGGATTTTTCAATTCACGTTGAAGAAGTGGTACAAAGTGAGGAGTACCACTGTGAGAAGATTGGAAGCACTTACCCTGTTATCTATGGTTCGAATAGTCACCCATTGCTGGATAAACAGACTATAAGCATCAAAGATTGCTTAGAGTATCAATTTGTCGACCTATCTCTAGACGTGCGCTCTACTCAGCATTATCTCAACCCGATTGATATAGAGCTTGCCAATCAAGGGCTATCAAGAACCATCGCTTTAAAATCAGGACAACTCGCCACATTGATGGAATCACTTGAAGACACCGATAGATTAATGATTTCGAGCCACGCACTGGCCCAAACGTTTGAGAAAAGCTCCAACCTCAAGATCATCAAGCCGTTTAATGACAAGCCGTATTTAGTCAGTATCTATTTGATTGAACATCGCCGCACCTTGAGCAGTCCCGCTCACAAGTGGTTTAAAACATTGATGTTGGAAACGCTGGCAGAAAAGATATCGGTATCAGGTAGTTAATCAAGATATACGCTTCATGCATATCTGAAATAAAAAGGTATCATTGGTAATAATACCTATCTCTACATAGTCTTAACCTCATTCAAGAACGCGATTAAATACAAGGTTGAGTTAATCGTCACTTTGGTTAATTACTACCCTCGGAGATAGTTATGATACTCAAGAAAACGTTACTCGCCACTTCTGTCATCAGCTTAAGCTTTGTGCTCAGCGCCTGTGGAACCACCACTACTAATAATGACAGCAACGAATTCATCAAAGTAACCGAGCAAAACTACGCGTTTGCAGAGACAGCACGCAACTATCGCAATTGGGCAGCGCTCGGAGCTAACCAACACATCACTCATATGCGAAACCTACCACCACGTGGTAAAGCCGCCCCTACAGTGCAAATGAATGATGACACGCTTTACTCTGTAGCCATTGTTGAAGCGCAGAATGGCTTTGTCTCATTCGATATCCCGCAAAGCGATGTCTATATGGCCGTTCAAGTAGTCAATGAGGGTGGCCATGGGGAACATTACGTCGTGGGTGAAGGTTCTTACACAACCAAAGTAGAAACAGACTATGCCTTTCTGATTTACCGCACTGGTACTGAGAAAGGCCTAGATGCAGCGAGAGCCGCTCAGGACAGAATTACGACTGACCAGTTGAAATTTGGTACTTATCAAGTCAAAAACTACGACTTCGACGAAGTAGAGGCATGGACTTCAAAGTTAACCGCTGAAACTCAGGGCAAAGTCTTCGCTTACACTTTTCCACGCTCATCGTCTGACATTACCGATCTTCATCAGTGGAACCTAGAAAATGCCAACGGCTGGGGAGGCTCTTCGCCTGAGGTCAACGTCGCGAACCTTTATACTAACTCGGTCATGTTAAAGGCGAATCAGTGCCAGACAACAACATTCGAGAGTCCTGACTCCAAGTACTTTACATCCGTTACGCCATATGACGAAAACCGCTACCTGATCGATGGTGCCAATCATGTGTCATCAAATAACTGGCAGAAAAATGCGAATGGCTCCGTCACTGTCTCTTTCAACTGTGGGCAAGAGGCAATCAACAACATTGACACCAACGGCCAAAACTTCTCTTTTACCGTTCGCTATTACGGCGTGAACCAAAAAGTACTGGATGGGAAAATCACACCAGAGAAAACCGTAGTTAAGTCATGACCTTAACTCGATTTCTCAACTAATGATGCGCTCTTAGCGCATCTCATTCTATCCATCGACTTTATTTGCTGCGTCTTAATCGAATTCTAACCACCATGAAGGAGAGTTTATGATTCCCGTTGTTTATAGCGACTATGCCACGAGTATTTTATCTCAATTGCGCCGCAGCGGTGTTGATGTTCACGAGTTCGTATCTTCGGCTGGTCTACCGACCGAATATGAACAAGCGGAACCCACATTTCTTCCTTTGCAAGCCGTCTTTCGTCTGGTTCAACTTACGTATGATCAACTGGGTCCTGAATCTGGCACACAAGTAGTGCGTATTGCATTACGAGAACATATTGTCCCACAATTGCTATGTAACGTAGGTTCAGAAACCACTCTCGAAGACGCACTGAAACAGGTCATTCAAGCACTTCAAGTTCAGTTACCTCAATCGGACATTGAGTTGAAACTATTTGGCGATCATTTTCTATTTTCTCGCTACAAAGCAGTAAATACTGAAGATACCACTTTTGTCTGGTCCGAAGTGTTTAGTCTTTGGGCAATGATAGAAACCATTCAAGCGTTAACCAAAACAGATTGGATACCAACGCAAGTGCACTTACAGTCATTGTGTCATGACGACATTATCCAGTGTTTTCCAGCAACAATTCAGTTTGTTCAAGCTCGCACTGTTTGTGGCGTGGTCATTGAACATTCATTGGCGCAGTCAACTATCACAATGACGAAAAGTGAGGTGGGGTTTCGTAAAGAAGAAGAGGAAAACAACGGGATTTATTACAACGCCATCAGTCATATATACAGCGCGCTTCGTCCGTATGTGTTAGAAATTAAGTTTGACCTAGAGCGAGCCGCTCAAGTGATCAATGTTAGTAAACGCACACTTCAACGTCGACTTAAGGAGCAAGGCATCACTTTTCGACAACTAAGAGACAACCTAATTTTAGACATAGCTATGGAACAACTGCAACGCGGTGAAACAGTATCGCGCGTAGCAGTTAATATGGGCTTCTCAAGCATATCTCAGTTTTCGCGCGCTTTTAAGCGACTGACGGGCATCTCACCATCGCGCATCGCTATTCGTCCGTTTTAGGTGGTGACCACTTTATCCGCTCTCAACACACCTCAATTAATCGTCTGTAACAGCGCAGATTAGCTTGGAAACGAACCATATCTAAACCCGCACACTCTGGTTTGTTTCCATCAAGCTCACTATGTTGAACAATTCTTATCTCTCCAAACTGTCTCTCCAGTTGATAGACAATCGACAACGCTGCGTTCAACTGTTCATCGGTAAACACACCAGAGCGACCAATCAAGCATATCCCAACAGATTGAGCGTTGTGCCCTTTCACATGAGCACCTACTTCAAAAGGAGAGACCAAGGAATCGCTATTCAACGCTCGTCCAGTTTCGATATGACCGTTATAGCAAGGATGATAAGATCTGGTGCTCAGCCAACCATTCAAAATCACGTAATGATATCCAATCCCTTGCCAGCCTCTCGCCAGATGCCATTTCGCAATGAGCGCAGCATTACCAAAATGAGAATCAGAACAATGCAACACTATGGTTACCACGTAATTTGCTCCTTCACTCTCTGTTCAAGGGTTTTAGCGGAGTTGTCACTTTGTGCTTTTGAAGCACCGGTTACCAATCGCGTAACCGAATTAGAGATGCCGCGCTTTTCGGCACTTCTCCCTAATGCGTAGGCACCCGCTACTGTTCCCCACATATACAGAAATGCCGATAATATTGCCGTAGAGCTTTCAATAACGGCCAAGCTCGCTTCAAGGTGCGAAAGTAACGCTACTCTCAACCCAAGCAGTTCTAGAAACACAAACAAAAGCCCCGCATAAATCACTGTTGGCCTTGCTCGCTTAGTGTAAAGATCGGATTGGTGAAGCTCGGCGACAATGACATCTTTCGAGGCACTGATTTCTCGTTGGTAGGTATCGTGGATTTGTTTTTCGCGCTCTGCGATTAGCTGTTCTAGTTGAACTTTAAAGCGCTGTTCATTTTGTGCTAACTGTGAAGTAATCGCCGCCATTTGTGCTTTAAACTTTGTGCGATTTTTCTGTGCTGAGACGCTGTCTCTGCTCTTTTCTTCATCCGTATAGAAGTAATCATCTACGGCAGATTCTACCTGCTCAACTATCGAAGCTGCATTACCAGTCACAAATCCCCAGATCTGACTCCACATGTTCAAGTTCTCCTTATTCCTTTACACATCAAAACGTTGGGTAGCGAAATTATAATGACAACTAGAACACTGACGTCGCGTGAAGTATGAGATTTTTCGACCGTATTCACGTGTGAGGATGAAATGTTACCTAGGACTAGGGACAATTAGTTGAGTAGCGCTGAAGAGTTACTAACGTACTTCGCTTTCTAGGCTAACCACCAACTGTTTTGCATCGACAGTAAGATAAAGCAGCGGTTTCATCAGAGTCTCATCTGACGATGACAGAGCTTGCATTGTGACCTGACTAATATCTCCCGTTGCCATTTTGATTAAATACGCTTTGTCATTCACAAAACTACTTTGATCGATAGATTGGAACTGAACAAAAATGAAATCTCGATTGAAGTCCTCATACAGTTTTACACAAGATGCGGCATCAGACTGACATTGAGGAGGCAAGTCCGCCAATGGTAAGCGATATTCATCCGTTACATTTCGGAGGATATGAATGTATTCACTTCGTCCAACGGGCTCTCCATAAAAATGGCTGTCGTCATCGCATTTGATGCTGGCCAGTTCGCCCTTAGAATCGTGAGAAACGATTAGCGATTTGTCTACGGTATGATGAGACAGCGTGTTTTCAGTTAATCCAGCGATTTCAAATCCTCTATGATTGAGCTCCATTAAGAGATATGTTGCGTCGTTGCTTCCATAAAGCCCATCAGTATAAGTGTAGGTATAACGGCCATTTTGAGCTTGATACTCCGAAGCAGCTCCTCGTGAATACCCTTCACTCAATGTCTTCATTGTCCCTGGCTGGCGTTCCTTTATAGTCAGCTCAATGTTGTTAGGTTTACCGTAACGGTATGTCGTTAACCCTGTTTTATCAGTACAGAAACTAACAACCTTATCGTTACGAAGCTCGCATCCCGCTAACCAATTTTCTTCTTGGTGACACAAGGTACTTGCCTGACTTAACACTGGCACAAATGCAAGAAATGATATTAAACCAGATTTCAACCTATCTTCCTTTCTAAACTCCGCCCTTTCGTGGCGAGTCTAACATAGCTAATCGAACGAACTAAATGCCTACGTTGGGGAACGTTAACCACTCTCACTTGATGATTAAATGTGGTTACTACAATTTGAGAATACGAGATCATGAACACGACAAACGCTGTCCTCCTTGTGGCACAATAACGCCCTCATGCTTGAAACCATAGCGCCTCTCCTAAACTATCATTCAGCAGGAAAATCGGATGAACAAAGAGATGAAACTACTCGTGGTGGCAATAGTGATTGCTTTACTGAACATCATTTCCCACTTGTTACTTTCAAAATACTTCACCGACTTCCCTTGGCTAGAAATCTCCTTGGCGTCCATTCCTTTTATTATGATGCTTTTGTGTGTGTTCGCAGTTCGCTACGCAGCTAACGCCTTGAAGGAAAAACAGTCAACAGAAGATCGCTAGAGGATCTAAGGCGGCATTTCATGGTTGCCTTTAAGTCCTTATGTTGCCCTACACCTTAACTAATATGGTGGCTAGCCTAATACAAATATTTATATTGAAAAATCTAGGGTGTATACTTAGCTAAGTGAAATTAAAAAGTTTGTACACTGGAAACTAAATGTTAATAAAAAAAATGGACGCACCATTAGATATGCAAATAGGTGCGAGATTTGAAACTAAAAAGCATGGTTATGTTACTGTTGTGGAATACTACAATACACATACCGTCATTGTTGCGTTTGAAAATACCGGTAATATACGTTCAATTACAGCCGCTAAACTTCGAAGTGGTCAACTTACCGACCGTTCTGTTCCAGTTCAATCATCAATGGTTGGTGAAACTATTCAATCACCCAACCATGGTTTGTTAACTATTATTCAAGTTGAGTCAGATAACATTGTCGTATTGGAAAATGAACTCGGTGATGAAGTTCGCATGCTTTTACCTGCGGTACAGAAATTGAGAGATAAAGCCGAAGATACAGTCGAAGATTCCGATAAACCGCAGCTACCAACCTCATTAAGTGCTCTTACAAAAAGAAATAAAAAGACCAAGGACGTTAATAAGCTCCTTAAGAAAATGCTCACTGATTATGGTAAGTAATGACATCGTCCCCTACCAATTATAAACAAGTGAAAATCTATTCATATACACAGATCACATTATTTCTCTTGTGATTTTTCATCGCTACCATCCTATTAAATCCACAAATAACCCTTAAGTATTAGCGCTCAAGTTTTAATCGATATTACTCCGCCAATACTGTGATCCAGATCATAAGGTCAACTTGATTTTGTGATTTGGATCCATGGCAACCCTCCTGTTTTTCGTTATGATGCACTCAATCCAATAGAGAGGTGAACGGCCTCCTTCTCAATAACTCTACAGAGAATGACGATATGAAAAAGATAATGGTTGTATGCGGAAACGGTCTTGGTACTTCATTAATGATGGAAATGGCAGTTAAAGAAGTAGCAGGGAAAATTGGTCTAGATGCAGAAGTTGATCATGAAGATCTATCATCAGCAGCATCAAGCAATGCTGATATTTGGGTAGCAGCTACTGATGTTGCAACGCAATTAGCAGATGCTGGTAAAGAGAATATTGTTAGCCTAGCGAATATTTTTGACAAAGCTTCAATTGAAGAGCAATTAAAAAAATTCATCTAAGGAAAAAGTATAATGGCTAACTTCTTCGAGTTTATGCTGGGCTTATTAAAAGAGCCCGCAATCATGGTTGGTTTAATAGCTTTCATTGGCCTTATTGCACAGAAAGCTGATGTTTCAACCATTCTAAAAGGCACTATTAAAACCGTAATGGGTTTCCTAATTTTAGGTTTTGGTGCTGGCGCTTTAGTTGGCGCACTAAATAACTTCTCCACTGTATTTACAGAAGCATTTGGTGTAAGTGGTGTTATTCCAAATAACGAAGCAATTGTTGCTCTAGCACAAGAAGCATTCGGTTATGAAATGGCACTAATTATGTTCTTCGCATTTATCGTTAATATTCTTTTGGCTCGTTTCACACCGCTAAAATATATTTTCCTAACTGGTCACCACACTATGTTTATGTCTATGCTAGTTGCAGTTATTCTGTCAACAGCAGGTATTACAGGTGCGACTCTAGTTGCGATGGGTGCAATAATTGTTGGTTCTCTAATGGTCATTATGCCTGCTCTAGCTCAGAAATATACTGAGAAAGTTATGGGTACCGATCAATTAGCAATGGGTCACTTCTCAACACTGTCTTACATCGTTGCTGGCTTCATCGGTAGCAAATTTGGTAACCCAGAAAAATCAACTGAGCACATTAATGTTCCAAAGAGCCTTATGTTCTTGCGTGATACGCCTGTCGCTGTTGCTACAACTATGGCTGTGTTCTTTATGATTGCATCTATCTTTGCAGGCGGTGAGTTTGTAGAAGGTGTTTCAGGTGGTCAAAACTGGGTAGTATTCACCTTCATGCAATCTCTGACTTTCGCTGGTGGCGTGTACATCGTACTACAAGGCGTGAAGATGCTGATTGCTGAAATTGTACCGGCATTTAAGGGTATCTCAGACAAACTTGTACCAGGTGCAAAACCAGCACTAGACTGTCCTATGGTATTCCCAGTTGCTCCTAACGCTGTACTGATTGGTTTCCTATCTTCATTCTCAGCAGGTCTTGTAGCAATGGGCATCCAAGGCATGTTTGACTGGACCATTATCGTAGCAGGTGTTGTTCCTCACTTCTTCGTAGGTGGTGCGGCAGGTGTTTATGGTAACGCAACAGGTGGTCTTCGCGGTGCAGTACTAGGTGCATTCACTCAAGGTCTATGTATCTCGTTCCTACCAATGTTACTACTGCCAGTACTAGGTGGCTTAGGTCTTGAAGCAACGACGTTCGCTGACTTCGACTTCGGTGTAGTTGGTCTAATTCTAGGTTGGATTGTATCATGAGCATCATGAACCTAATTGGAGATAACGGCATCGTTATCTCTCACGAAACGAGCTTAAGCGTAGACGCGGCGTTAGATATCACATGTTCAAAGCTGATTGAACAAGGTAAGGTCGAGCCACGTTATTTGGAAGCAATTAAGGTTAAGCACAAAGAAATTGGTGCTTACTATGTACTAGCTCCAAAAATCGCCATGCCACATGCTCGTCCAGAAGACGGCGTGAATGAGCAAGCGCTTCAAATCACGGTATTTAAGAATGGTGTTGACTTAGAATCAGAAGATAACGGCGACGTCTACTTCTCGGTCACATTGGCAGCGATGGACTCTGATAGCCATATCCAAACTATCATGGCATTGGCAGAACTGTTCCAAAACGATGAAGACGTGGACGCCATCATCGCCGCGGATAATGAAGCCGCTATCGTGGAAATTCTTAAAAAGTACTAAGGGTTTAAAAGTTGCGTTGAGCATGCTATTAAATTTAAAGTAGCTAGATTGAAAAGACCTATTCATATAGGTCTTTTTTTGTACATTCAGTTCTAGTTCTAGACTGAAGATTGTCAGCAAATAGAGTCCTCATAAAACTCGTCGTTATTCCCCTTTCCCAATCGAATAAGAGTTTTTAAAAATTGTCGTTGACCTGTCTATAACTTCACACTTTATAGTAACGACATCACATAAGCGAAGAACAACGGCTTGATGCGTAAACAAGCGTGGCCAAATAGCAGGTAATTGCATGAAAATCAGAACAGAAACTCACGAAGATACTAAACAGATCCACTCAATAACATATCAAGCATTTGAGAACCACCCACATCACGAACCAGGTGCGAAACCAACAGAACATCTCATTGTCGACGGACTTCGTCGTGACAACGCACTTACTGTTTCTCTTGTGTGCGAAGCCAATAACGAGGTTATCGGTCATATTGCGTTTTCACCAATCCTAATAGATGGTGAAGCTTCAACTTGGGTTGGATTGGGTCCTGTATCTGTCATTCCAGAGCATCAAGGCAAAGGCATAGGCGGAGCGCTGATTCGAGAAGGGGAAGCTCAAATCAAACAACTCGGTTATCAAGGCATTGTGTTACTTGGAGACCCAAGTTATTACGGACGCTTTGGTTTCGAATCTCATCCAAACCTAACGTTTGCAGATGTCCCAGCAGAATACTTCTTGGTGAAAGGATTTGAGAATACTATCCCTAAAGGTGAAGTAACCTATCACAAGGCGTTCTTTGAAACGGCATAAGGCATAACAAACAGATAAACCTCTCTGCATATCACAATGCAGAGAGGTTATTCACTATTGTGAGTTTACTGTTGGCACTGTTGAAGGCTACCTAGCATCGCCAGCAACAGCTGACTATATTGGTCTTTACCTACTGCGATATCAGCACCGATAGGATCCATCACACCGATGGTAGTAACAGTAGAGTTTTCAAACACTGAATTTACCAGTTGCGGATTAAACTGGGGTTCCGTAAACACACAAGTCACTCCGAGCTCTTTTACCGTGTTGCGAATTTGAGTAATACGCGCAGGACTTGGCTTCGATGCGTCCGATACTGATATTGCTCCTGACGCTAACACACCAAAACGTTGTTCGAAATACTGATAGGCATCGTGGAAAACAATGAATTTAATACCGCCCAGATTTTGGGTTTGCTGTTTTATCTCAGAAGTCAGTTGTTGTAAGCGAGAAATCGTCGCTTTTGCGTTCTGTTGATAAATCGATGCATGCTCACTATCAGCTTCAGAGAGTGTTTTGGCGATGGCTTTAACCCAAACCTCGGCATTTTGAGGATCTAACCATACATGTGGGTCATG
Organism: Vibrio sp. McD22-P3; assembly: GCF_021568915.1. NCBI lineage: Bacteria > Pseudomonadati > Pseudomonadota > Gammaproteobacteria > Vibrionales > Vibrionaceae > Vibrio > Vibrio sp. McD22-P3. The sequence goes on along the minus strand of NZ_JAKGTN010000008.1, from coordinate 112,043 downwards.
GCCTTCATGATGGTGCTCATGATGCTCTTCTTGGTGTTTATCATGGTGGTCAGCATCGTGATGTTCATGTTCATCATGATGAGCCTCATCTCCATGGTGTTCATGCGCCTCAAATGTTGCACCCTCACGGAAGTCATACAAGGTTGTGCCATCCACTTCCATCATCTCAACTTTCTTTGCTGATCCAGCTAAGCTGGATAATGGTTTTTCGAGCCATGGGGTCAACCCCTCGCCAACCCAAAATACAACGTTCGCTTCTGAGAGAGCTTTAGCCTCTGATGGACGCAAATGGTATTCATGAGGTGATGACTCGGGACGAATCAATAAGTCAGGCTCACCAACGCCATCCATCACCTGAGACACTAACGAATGCAATGGAGCAATATCCACTGCCACATTAGGTACCTTAGCGTAAGCGTTTGAAGCTACGACCAAACCAACCACCATGCCTGATAAGGCTTTTTTAAACATTTTCTTCTCCCTGTTTTTTAAGATATAAGATTGGCAACTACAATTGTTATGTTATAACATAACTTTTATTCCAGACGTCTTGCAAGCATCTTTTCTCTATGCACAGGTTTGCAAATCGTCGTTACTTAGTAAGTTGAGAGAAGGTGAATGTTGATTTCATCCCACGGGTTGTCAGTTAAATTTGGCAGCCATTTAATATTGGACAACATAAATATCTCGGTGAGTCAGGGGGAAATAGTCACGATTGTCGGCCCCAATGGGTCAGGTAAATCCACACTATTGAAGACCTTGATAGGCGCAATCTCCCCAATTAGCGGTCACATCGAGCGCAGTGAGAGTTTGAAGATCGGCTACGTGCCCCAGCGTTTACATATTGATGAAACCCTACCTATGACGGTATATCGCTTTCTAACGCTTCCTCTGCGTCATTCCAAATCAAGGATAAAACAAGCCTTGGAGCAAGCTGGTGTTGCTAACTTAGAAACACAGCAACTTCGGTCGCTATCAGGCGGGCAACTACAACGCGTCCTACTGGCTCGAGCACTTCTGAAGCAACCGTCCCTACTGTTACTCGACGAGGCCACTCAAGGACTTGACCAGCGAGGTACTGTCGATTTCTACCAACAAATCGACGCGATCCGCAAACAAACAGGATGTGCTGTCATCATGGTTAGTCACGATCTTCACGTTGTTATGCGAAGAACAGATCGAGTGATCTGTTTAAACGGGCATGTGTGCTGTGAAGGTGTTCCAGAGAAGGTCAGTGCATCACCAGAGTACAAAGCACTATTCGGTTTGGATGATGAAGACGTGTTAGGTGTCTATCGACACCACTCTTCCCCAATCGCTCTCCAAGAAGGAAGACTCAATGTTGGATGATTTTCTCTGGCGAGCGGCCTTAGCAGGAATTGGCGTTACATTAGCCGCCGCGCCATTGGGCTGTTTTATTGTCTGGCGTCGCATGGCCTATTTTGGTGATGCTACCGCTCATGCCTCTATGCTGGGCGTTGCGTTGTCACTAGCATTTTCGCTGCCTATTTTTCCAGGCGTGCTGATTATTGCGCTTCTGATGGCCATAACCGTCTCCACCTTCAGCGGCAGAGGTTACGCCATGGATACCTTACTCGGCGTCATGGCTCATTCGGCATTGGCAATCGGTCTGGTTGCTGTCTCATTTTTATCCGGGATTCGCCTTGATCTGATGGCCTATTTATTCGGTGATATTCTGGCAGTAAGCAAAACCGATTTATTGGTGATTTGGCTGGGTACGTTACTGGTTGTTGGACTGATTGGCTTTCGTTGGTCTGGATTACTGCTCTCCACCTTAAACAAAGATCTCGCGTTAGCAAGTGGCTATTCTCCCAAAAGGGAGCAACTGATTCTCACAATCGCACTCGCTGTCGTCGTTGCAGTCGCCATTAAAGTGGTGGGTGTCTTGCTGATTGTTGCCATGCTGATCATTCCTGCTGCCACCGCCCGCCCATTTAGCCGCACCCCCGAAATCATGGTCGTATTGGCGGCGGTTATTGGAAGCAGTTCCAGCATTGTAGGTCTGCGCACTTCTTATCTAATGGATACGCCTACCGGCCCAACGATCGTTTGTGTCGCCGCTGGGCTATTTCTTGTTTCAAGCTTGGTTTGGAAAGCTACCGTCAAACGTCAAGAGAATGGAGGCTAAGCACTTATGCATAACTACTTAACCAATACAGCCACAGATCTGGGAATATCCCCTCCACTGCCACTGAGCCTACAACCTAGCGCTCTGACGGGAATTTATCAGCCAGAACACAACATCGCGGTTTGGCATCGCTCACTCTCAACAGAAATGACACAAAGTATAGAGTTGCTGCTTCAAGAGCAGACATCTTTAGCGCTAGTGCAAACTGTCACACCCAGCAACACAGCACATTGGGTAAAGGAGAAGCTGGCTAGTCATGATTGCGCAGAGGCTTTAGGCGAAGACATTGCGCTTATCGTTGATATGTTCTGTTGTCTATTCGATTTAAAGGAGGCGGGCTTGCGTCTGACTCGTTTAGATAAACCCATGTGTCCTAAATTTCATGTCGATCATGTCCCCTGTCGACTCGTGACGACTTATCTTGGCAGTGCGACCCAATGGCTAAGTAATAACGATGTTGACCGCCGTAAACTCGGTGCAGGAAGTCATGGTAAGCCCGATCATTTGTCTGGTATTTATCCTAATGAGGCTAGTATCAATCAGCTGTCTTCTGGTGACGTTGCATTGTTAAAAGGCAGTGGATGGGAAGGTAACGAAGCGTTGGGGCTGGTTCATCGCTCACCTGAGGTTCTGCCAAATGAACGAAGGCTGTTACTCACATTAGATATGGTATAGCGATTATGGGTGACATTAACGATATCATTGAGCATGCCGAAAAGCGCTGTAAGATTCGCGGTAAACAACTGACATCTAAACGTAAATTAGTCCTAAAAGCACTAGTCCATGCTGATAAAGCGTTATCTGCCTATGACTTAGTTGATTATTGTAAGACGCATTTTGACCAGAATATTCAAGCCATGTCGGTCTATCGTATTTTGGAGTTTCTTGAGAGCGAGCACTTTGCTCATAAGCTCAATGTTTCTAACAAATACATCTTTTGCTCTCACATTCTTTGCGAACATGAGCACGGCGTTCCTCAGTTCCTTATCTGTTCTCAATGCAACAAGATCAGTGAACAAATCATTGATCCTAATGTGGTATCCGGCCTCCAGTCACACGCCAAAAAGGAAGGCTTTACCGTGCTAAGTCCACAATTTGAGATCAGCGGCGTGTGCGACGAATGTGCGAGAAACGACTAATCACCACCATTTAATAGCCTATTTCACCCAAAGGAGTCCCTAATTCCCATGTCTGCCACGCTTATCAAGAACGCTCGCTTAGTCAATGAAGGAAGCATCATTGAGACGGATATTAGAATTGTTGGTCAGCGAATCGAGATGATTGCATCCAACATTAGCAGTAAACCAGGTGACACCATTGTCGATGCCCAAGGTGGCTACATCATTCCAGGGATGATTGATGATCAAGTCCACTTTCGCGAACCAGGTCTTACCCATAAAGGGACTATTGCAAGTGAATCCCGAGCGGCCGTAGCGGGTGGCATCACCAGCTATATGGAGATGCCAAATGTCAATCCAGCCACAACAACCATTGAAGCATTAGAGCACAAATTTAGTATTGCGGAGCAAAGCTCTTTCGCCAACTACTCATTTTACTTGGGTGCCACCGAAGACAATCTTGAGCAGATAAAGCAGCTTGATCCTCAGAAACACTGTGGCGTGAAGGTCTTTATGGGTGCTTCAACTGGCAATCTATTAGTTGAAGATCCAGCCACATTAGAGGCTATTTTTCGCGACTCACCAGTGCTCATCGTCACTCACTGTGAGAGCGGTGCTGTAATAAAGCAAAACCTACAGAAATTAGCACAAGACAAGTCAACATTGACCATCGACGATCACCCTATACTCCGCGATGAAGAAGCGTGTTTTGCTTCCTCATCCTACGCCGTCGAACTGGCAAAGAAGTATCAAAGTCAGTTGCACGTCCTGCATATCACTACCGCAAAAGAACTGTCTTTGTTTGAGTCTGGTTCAATTAATAAAAAACATATCACCGCCGAAGCGTGTGTTCATCACCTTTGGTTTAGCAACAAAGACTATGAGCGCCTTGGTAATCAAATTAAATGTAATCCTGCTATCAAATACCCAAATGACCGTGATGCCCTGCTTCAAGCTCTGAATACAGGAAAAATCGATATTATCGCTACCGATCATGCACCGCACACTTGGGCAGAAAAACATGTGCCGTACGAGGAAGCCCCAGCTGGACTGCCTTTGGTTCAGCACGCCCTACTCAGCTTACTCGATCAAGTGCATCAGGGTCATATGACTATGACGCAACTGGTTGAGAAAACGGCCCATAACCCCGCGGTCCGTTATGGTGTTCAGCAGCGCGGATTCGTTCGCGAAGGTTACTATGCCGATTTGGTTCTCATCGACCCAGATACGACGACCCTCGTTACTAACGACAATAGCCTGTACCACTGTGGCTGGTCGCCATTTAATGGACACTCTTTCTCTGCGCAAATCAACAAGACTTGGGTAAATGGTAATCTCGTCTATACCAATCAAAAAGTGGTTGAGCAACCCGTAGGAGCAATGAGATTGGTGTTCAATAAATAGCTCATACGACTTTTAATCATGCGTTACAGCGCAATTTTCACTTACTATTGAACAAAAAACACTATGCTAAGAAGAAACCCCAATGGTCATATGCCGCAAGTCTCTGAAACGGCTTTCATCGATCCCACTGCAATTATCTGCGGCAAAGTTATTATCGAAGACAATGTTTTTATTGGTCCTTATGCCGTTATCCGTGCTGATGAAACCAACGAACAAGGCGATATGGAAGCGATAGTCATCAAAAGAGACACCAATATTCAAGATGGTGTCGTAATTCATTCCAAAGCTGGGGCTTCAGTAATCGTCGGTGAGCGAACCTCAATTGCGCACCGCTCTATTGTTCACGGGCCGTGTGAGGTCGGCAACGATGTTTTTATCGGCTTCAATTCCGTTGTGTTTAATGCTGTCATAGGGGAAGGATGCGTGGTACGTCATAACTGTGTGATTGATGGCCTTAACCTCCCTCAACACTTTCATGTCCCACCTATGACCAATATCGGTGCAGATTTTGATTTAAACAGCATTTCTAAAGTACCACCTGAATATTCAGCCTTTTCCGAGTCGGTGGTTTCAGCTAACCATACGCTAGTTCAAGGCTATAGGAGAATCGCTAATGAACTCTGACAATCAGCCTATAACTGGCGTTCCAACTAACATCATTACTGGTTTTCTCGGTGTTGGAAAAACATCGGCAATTCTTAGTCTGATGAAGGATAAGCCCGAAAATGAGCGTTGGGCCATATTAGTTAACGAGTTCGGAGAAATTGGTATCGACGGTAGTCTGGTACAAGGCCAACACAAAGATAAACAACAAGTCTTCATTCGTGAAGTCCCGGGGGGATGTATGTGCTGCGCAGCCGGGTTACCCATGCAAATTGCATTAAACCAGTTATTGTCGGAAGCAAGACCCGATCGTCTTTTGATAGAACCCACTGGACTTGGTCACCCTAAAGAGGTGTTAGAAGTCCTTTCTACCGAACACTATCGCCAAGTGCTTTCATTACAAAAAACAGTCACGCTTGTCGATGCTCGTCGTTTGTCCGACTCTCGCTATACTCAACATGACACTTTCAACCAGCAAATATCGATAGCTGACACTATCGTGGGTAACAAGTTCGATCTCTACCAGCAAGGCGATTCTGAAAAATTGACAACCTACGTAGCGAAAGTAGGCCGACCAAATACAAAGGTGGTCTTTGCCGAACACGGTGCCATCCCCCTATCGGAGTTTGAAGGGGAGACAAGCATTCATCAACACCCACCTCATCACCACCACCATCATTCCCAAAGCAAGCCGCTAGTGTCTGAGCAAGACCTCCCAGAGAGTGGTTTTCTTAAAGCAGAAAATGAGGGGGAAGGCTTTCAAAGCGTGGGGTGGCGTTTTAGTCCCGATAAAGTATTTAACCGACAGAAACTCATTTTATTATTGGTTGAATTAGACGTTGAGCGCATGAAAGCAGTATTTATTACCGAAGATGGAATATTCGGTTACAACTTAACGTCAGATGGTTTAACAGAAGTCGTCCTCGACGATTATTTTGAAAGCCGAATCGAACTAATTTCAGATACTATTGATGATACGTTTGAAGAACAGCTCTTAAGCTGTTTGCAGGAGTAATCATCTTTGACGATTTATGAACTAAAAAATAGAGCCCGCCAAAAGAGCAAGTATTTATTGGTAGGTTTAGTCGCAGCGTTATTCGTTAACGCTGCTGCGGCTCATCCTCACTCTTGGATTGAAATGAAAACACATATCAATGGCCAAGACGGTATCATCACAAGCTTAAGTATGGAGTGGTCTTTCGACGCAATAACCTCTATCTATATGCTTGATGGAGAAGATGTTTCTCCCGATAAAGAGCAGGAAACGTTGCATAATTTGTCGATGTCAGTCCTCAACAATATGAAAGATGAACATTACTTCACTCACTTTTACGATGGTGAAAAAACAGTAAAGTATGGGCTAGCACGCAATGCAAAGATGACCCGTGATAAAGCAAAATTGGTGCTCAGCTTTGAGATTCCCTTTACCAAACCGCTGCCCGTTACTCGCGATTCATTAAAGCTATTAATATATGAGCCGAGTTATTATGTTGATATGGCTTGGCGATCCACTAATGATGTCGTCCTGTCACCAGAGCTAGCCCGCCAATGTCAGGTCAACATCATTGAGCCAAACCCGACTTCAGAGCAAATGAGTTATGCCATGTCTCTCCCTGCTGACGCGGATCCGGATAACACATTGGGTCACCTCTTTACACAAACTGCAAGTATCCATTGTGCCAATGTTTTCGACTCGCAATGACAAACTCAAAGCAAATTGAATCAAACGTTATGAAGCAAAACAAGAACAATGTAACACTCAACCACACCAAAGAAGCACACTTACATTATCGACGTATCTTTGTAGCTATAGTCGTCTCTATACTACTGGTTGTAAGCTTATATCTGTTATGGCAAGCATGGCCGTCACTGGTCGTGATGAGCATTCAATGGCAGCGTGAGGTGAACGCACAACTTGCCGATTTGCTATACGATGCTCAAACACAACCTTTGATCGCTGGTGGCTACTTGATTGGCGCCAGTTTTCTTTATGGAATGCTCCATTCCATTGGTCCAGGTCACGGAAAAGTCATCGTGACCACTTATCTGGCGACCCACCCAACCAAAGTTAAAACTAGCTTAGTTTTAACCGTTATTTCTGCGTTGTGTCAGGCACTCGTTGCTATTGTACTCGTGAGCGTCCTCATTTGGGGTTTCAATGCCTCAATGCAGGCCGTCAACCGTGATGCCATGATTTTTGTTTCAATTAGCTTTGCGCTCGTTGCTTTATTGGGAGGCATTATTTGCTGGAAGGCCGCAGCGCAGATTTTTAAGCTCTTGCGTTCTCACAACCTCAAGATCCGTAGTCTAGCTCCACTCTCTTCTCTAAACACGAAACAGAAAACAAAGCTTGAGGTAAATCCTGCCACCTACGCTATCAAGCCCTCACCTATAGTGGCCAAAGCAACAGGTATTCAACATCACCATTCCCATGGCGATAACTGCGGGTGTGGGCATCAGCATGTTGTTAGTGCACAGATGATCAACGAAGCTTCAACATGGAAAGAATACTTAGGCATTGTTGCATCCATAGGTGTTAGACCCTGCAGTGGCGCCATTATGGTCCTGCTTTTCGCAAACGTTGTTGGTCTATATTGGATGGGGGTAATCAGTGCGATTCTGATGGGACTAGGAACGGCTTTAACAACGTCACTGATTGCACTAATGACTCTGTCTGGCAAACATATACTTAAACGGTATCTAGTGGTGGCAAACAGTGAGCACTCCGTTAACTGGAAGCTAACTGGCAGTTATCTCAAGCTTGTTGGTGGCGTTATACTGATGATCATTGGCTTACTTTTCATGGGCGGGCAGGATTACGGAATGTCCCCTGTGTTGTCGAGCTGACCTGGAAAGCTCTAAATAGAAACTATTTAGAGCTTGTTTACTATGATATGCCACCTGTATTGCCTATCCAGAACATATCTCAGCGGGTTTATGGTCATTACAATAGTCGCTATATTAAGTAGAAGCTCGTCCTATCGAACTGAAACCTTGTGTTTCTCAGCCAAAGCCATCACGATATTCGAGTCACTGTAGGCGCTCTCATTTATAAAGTGCGGGTACACCTCATTGTCGCTCTCCCAATAAACATCATGACCACTGAGAGTGGCCAACAAAGGCTCTCCCTTCCTTAGAACTTCAAAATCTCGCCCACATAAAGTGGGATGTACGACCGCTTCACGCATACCGTCGTTTCCGACTGGTGCTTTGACCTCTTCGGTATAGTAAAAAGCGTCATAATCATTCAGCTCATCAAGCTGCTTCAGGTTATGCTTTTCCACGTAATCCAAAACCACAGAACACATCGCTTTCATAAGCTCCAACGTACTGTATTTTAGCGAGCTATGAGCTTGACTCCCGACCTCTATCATGACGCCATATTCGCTAGCAGTGCAAAGATAGGGCTGATCACTCCAAGATTTCCTACTTTCAAATAAGATATTTGCCTTAGGTAGACGTTGCTTCACATACGCGCCCATCATTCGATAAAACGGGCTATCCGCAAGTAGAATCAAGGTCGCCCCCATATTACTTGTGGTGTTATGCAGATCAATGATCAGTTGATCACTTGTGTTTGCGTGATGTTCAATAAACTGATTGGCGACTTTCGATTCGTGCGAATTCGAACTCTCAACCTTATTAGATGCGGAGAATTCACGATTTAAGTCAGAATCAATATATCTAATGTTCTGTTTTTGAGCCTCAGGGTTAGCAATGATGGAAGAGGCAGAAAACGTCGAGCGATCAACGGCATAAAGACCTTCTTTAATTAACTTATGTAGATAAATCCCAGAAAGTTCATTGCCATGGGTCCCAGCCACAATCAGGACCTGCTTGAGTTTATCCATTTATCTAATACCTCCAATTAAAATTAATAACATTCCTAAACTAGGGCCGATTGCCTACTAAGTGTGTAAAGGTAAGTTAGGAATAATTGATATGTTATAACATATCAATAGGAACATGAAAAAGACTAGGTTTAGATAGGTCAAAAACACAAAAGAGCGGCTGACATGCCGCTCTCTTCTACTGCATTTTTTCTGAGTTATAGACTCCGTTGATGCGCTTCAATTAATGCTAACATTTTGGCTTCAGCCGATTGATTCGCTTGAGCGTAGTCCATCTCTGGTGGAAAATCGCTGATGACCTCATAGTAGCATTTAAGCTTAGGCTCAGTGCCAGATGGACGCACAATGACTCGCGATTGATCCTCAAGCAAATAAATCAGCACATCACTTGCGGGTAAATCGATGGTTTCTGTCGTTCCGTCTGCGAATTGTCGAACGGATGTATTTAGGTCTTCAATCACTTCAATGCGCTTGCCTGCAATCTCTGTCGGTGGGTTGCGACGAAGCTTCTCGCCAATAGGTGGCGACTTAGGATCTAACGCAATACTGCGCTGGGCATTAAAGTAGAAACCATGTTGGCGATAAAGCTCTTCAAGTTTATCCCACAGCGTTTTTCCTTGCGTTTTGAGCTTACCGGTTAACTGTGAAAACGCCACAAGTGCAGAGAGCCCATCTTTATCCCACACTTTATTGCCAACCGTATACCCTAATGCCTCTTCATAAGCGAACAGGAAGGGATGGTCCACGCTCTCTTGAGTCATTGCGACGTTGGTTAGCCATTTAAATCCCGTCAATGTTTGGTAATACTTAGCACCATGCGCCTTGGCAATGCTTCTTAGTAGGCGCGACGAAACTATGGTATTCCCCACCAGCGCATTAGGTTGACCAGCCAACAAGTAATCACCAAATAGTGACCCTACTTGATCTCCCGTCAGCATTTGGTACTCACCATCAGGACGTTTAACTGCAACTGCAAAACGATCAGCATCTGGATCGTTGGCACAGGCAATATCTGCACCGACAGACTTGCCGAGCGCCATCACCATATCCATTGCTCCAGCTTCTTCTGGATTTGGGAAGTTAACGGTTGGGAACGTACCGTCCGGTTCTCGCTGCTCAGTTACACTCGCCACTTGGTTAAAGCCTGCGTCTGCTAACAGTGTTTCTGCCATGTCAGCACCGACACCATGCATCGCAGTATAAACAATGGAAATATCCGTATTGCTATCCGGTGTTAGAAGTTCACTTTGGTTTATGGCTTTACGATAGGTTTGATAGTAATCCTCTTCTAACCAAATCAATAACCCCTGTTGTTTCGCTTGGTCTAAGGGTAACAACGTTAGAGGTTGAGTCGTAGCATCGTCAATCTGTGCCGCAATACCAGAGTCATGTGGAGGAATAATCTGCGCCCCGTTTTCCCAATAGACTTTAAATCCATTGTATTCTGGTGGATTATGACTCGCCGTCACCACAACGGCTGCAGCTGCACTCAATTCACGAACACCAAAGGCAACGATAGGCGTTGCTGCAACTTTATAGGTCAGATACACCTTGATACCAAGAGCTGTTAGAACGGACGCGGTATCGTGCGCAAACTGCTTGGAATCAGGGCGGCCATCATAACCAATCACTACACCTCGCGATGAAGCCTCGCAAACTTGTTCGAGAAGATAATGACCTAACCCAGTCGCAGTTTCTTGAATGACTAAACGATTCATACGATTTGGTCCAGCCCCCACTTTACCGCGTAAGCCAGCGGTACCGAATGCAAGGCGAGAGCTGAATCGATCTTTCAACTCTCTTTCATCGTTCGAGTCCACCAGCTGCTGCAATTCGTGTTTAGTAATTGGATCAGGATCGCGTGCTAACCATTGAGAAATTTGTTCAGTCATAGTGATGTTTCCTTAATTGAGGCAACCTGATGGAGAGGGATATCTTTCAGGTTCTCATTTGTCTATTTAATAATAGTAAATGACTCTCAATATCATTAAAGAGAGAGCAACCGATAAAATGAACTCCAATTTGATAACAAGCTAGAACAGTAATGATAGGTAAGCCAACACTTACCTACCAATAGACAGGGTGACTAAGCCTCTTCAGGGTCTAATTCGAACGAGGCATCAATCAACTTCTGGGTATAATTGCTCTTTGGATGATAGAAGATTTCATCAGTGGTGCCTTGCTCCATAATCTCACCCTTTTGCATTACCAGAACGCGGTCAGATAGCGCTTTAACCACGCTCAAATCATGGCTGATGAACAAGAAACCGATGTTATGTTTCTTCTGAATGTCTTTAAGAAGGTCTATAACGGTAAGCTGTACCGAGCGATCCAATGCAGAAGTAGGTTCATCAAGCAAGATAAATGATGGCTCAAGAATGAGTGCTCGGGCAATAGCAATACGTTGTCGCTGCCCGCCTGAAAACTCATGGGGATAACGGTTGATACTGTGAGGGTCAAGCCTAACTTCTTCTAAGGCAGTCCGTGCACGCTGCATGCGTTCGGCTTTTGACAAATTGGGATGATGAACCGTAAGGCCTTCTGTAATGATGTCGCCTACGGTCATTCGTGGCGAGAGCGACCCATAGGGATCTTGAAACACCATTTGAATGTCTTTTTTAAGGGCAAATCGAGCTTTAGCAGTCAGTTTGTCCACTTCTTGACCTTTGAACTTCACAGTCCCAGTGCATGGTAGCAACCCGATCAGTGCACGTCCTAAAGTCGATTTACCCGACCCTGACTCCCCTACAATACCCAAGGTTTCACCCTGCTTGAGCTGCAACGAAATCCCTTTAACCGCTTCAAAATACTGATTACGATGTTGTATAAAGCTCGATTTAATCAAGAATTTCACTCGAATATCGTCAGCTTCTAGCAAAGTAGGGGCGGTTTCTTCTACTTCCTCTTTTTGTCCCTTAGGTACAGAATCGAGTAGCATCTTGGTGTAATCGTGCTGGGGTGATGAAAACAGCGCTTGGCATTCGCCTTGTTCGACAATATCCCCCTTACACATCACTATCACTCGGTCTGCCAAGTGTTTGACCACACCCAAGTCATGAGTAATAAACAGAATCGCTGTTCCAAGCTTGGCTTGGATTTCTTTGATGAGATTAAGTACTTCAGCTTGAACCGTTACATCGAGTGCAGTGGTTGGTTCATCAGCGATCAAAATGTCAGGCTCATTAATCAAGGCCATAGAAATCATAATGCGTTGCAGCTGGCCACCAGAAAACTCGTGAGGGTACTTAAAGTAAGCCGTTTCTGGTTCTGGCAAATGCACCAAATCAAACAGCTCCAAAACGCGTTTCTTTGCTTGTTGACCACTCACCTTTCTATGGCACATCAATGCTTCAGCGACTTGAATGCCCACCTTCATATAAGGGTTAAGTGAGGTCATTGGTTCTTGGAAGATCATTCCGATACGGTCACCACGAATCTTTTGCATCGCCTTATCATCCATTTTCAGTAGCGAGTGGCCGTTAAATGCGATGTTTGAATCCGCGTGAATAATCGCATTGTTAGGCAAAATCTGCATCAGCGCGTTGGTTGATACAGATTTACCGCTTCCTGATTCACCCACAATAGCTAATGTTTCACCCGCAAAAAGATCGAAGTTGACTTGTTTCACTGCATCAACAATACCGTCATTGGTGGTAAAGCTTACGGAAAGATCGCGGACAGTTAGAATAGGGTCTTGAGACATAATGCTTCCTTGCTCATTCGAATTAGTAATGTGAGTTTGGTGTCGGGTTGGTGTGTGGATTCAAGACCGCAATACTATGATGCGATCGGCTAAGCTCATTGAATTTTTGAGTCCACTCAGCACTGTGTTGAGAAGCGCAGAAGGCTTCCATATGGCTGAGCACAAGATCCGTACTCTCTTCAATCGCCGCATAAACGATCTTGATAAGTTGAGTTTGCTCTAGTGACAAAAATTGCAGTAATGCATAACAGCGATTGAGTGTCTCAAACGCTTGCTGTGGCTCACCAATACTATTGAGGATACTTGATTGATAGATAGAAGCGTCTCGTAATCCTGTCACCAAGAAAACGAACTGACATGGGCGAGTTTGTTTGCATTCAAGTGCATGATAGACATGCGAAGGTAAGCTATCTAACACTTGTGAAAACAAGTGTTTTGCCTCAGGCCAACTGCCTTGTTTTAGTAATTTCTCTGCATTTACAAAACGAGACCAGCACTGTTGAATTTCCATTGGGTGAGCCTTTTTAAAGCGATAGTTGCCTATTAAAATTCAAACCAAATGCGAATGCAAGTAATTATCATTTGACTAATGACTTAACTATTCGAAATTAATGAATACTAAATTCAAAATAAAGCCAATTATCAAATTTAATTAAATGAATACAATGAGCAGACAATAAACATCAGCCACTCAGGACATTCAACATGAGCAAGTTATTTGAGCAAACAGAGATCAAAGGTCTAGGACTTCAAAATCGTATCGCGATGGCACCAATGACTCGAGCACGCACTAATCAGCCAGGCAATATTCCTAATGATATGATGGCCACCTACTACCAACAAAGAGCCACCGCTGGATTGATCATTTCCGAAGCGACGCAGATTTCCGATGACTCTCAAGGTTACTCTTTTACTCCAGGTGTTTATACCGATGAACAGGTGGCCGGCTGGAGCAAAGTGACGCAAGCTGTGCACAGTGAAGGCTCAAAAATGTTCTGCCAACTTTGGCATGTGGGCCGAGTATCCCATCCAACGTTCCAAAACGGTGAAAAGCCAATGGCCCCCTCTGCTCTAGCACCAGTAGAAACTCAAGTATGGATTGCAGACGAAAACGGCAATGGCAACATGATAGATTGTGTCGAGCCACGCGAAATGACCAAAGACGACATTCAGCGTGTGGTTAACGATTTTGCCACCGCTGCAAAGCGTGCTGTAGAAGCCGGGTTTGATGGTGTCGAAATTCACGGTGGCAATGGCTACCTTATCGACCAGTTCCTTCGCACCAACTCCAATAAACGTACCGATGAGTATGGCGGTACACGCGAGAATCGTATTCGTTTCTTACTTGAGGTTGTGGATGCGGTTGTCAGCGCGATAGGTGCTCACAAAGTCGGCGTCCGATTAGCACCATTTATAACTTTTAAAGATATGAATTGCCCAGACATCGTACCGACCATTCTTGAAGCAGCGACAGAATTACAACAACGTGATATCGCTTACTTACATTTATCTGAAGCGGATTGGGATGACGCGCCTGAAATTCCTGAAGCATTTCGTATCGAGCTTCGCAAACGTTTCGACAACTGCATCATTGTTGCCGGCGGTTACACTCAGCAAAATGCAGAGGCCGTGCTAGCTAAAAACTACGCCGATATCGTCGCCTTTGGTCGCCCGTTTGTGTCTAACCCAGACTTGGTCTCTCGCTTACAACACGACAAACCACTAGCGGAACTCGATGGCGCTACTCTGTTTGGTGGCAATGACAAAGGTTATACCGATTATCCAACAATGCCATAACGCTCAGGCCCGCCTTTTGTGCGGGCTTTTTTGTCACCAAATTCCTACATCAATCCTGCTTTTCTTCTTTTTAATCATATATTAACCCGTCAAAACCCTTCATTTGCACAAAATATGACCTCGCTCAAAAATATATGCATCATTAGGAGTATTTTAGGAACGTTCATATTTCAGGAGTGAAAAACATGACAGCTTCAAAAATGTTTGTAAGGGATTTTCTGGGATTACTATTAATCGTCTGCACTGTGCTTGCAGGATTGTGCGTTTTACTTTGCCTACTTGCATTGTTTGCATACGTAAACCACGAAACGATTCTCGCCTCTGACTTCTTCCACGAATCGTTCTACCTCATCGCTTTCTTTATTCCACCCTACTTCATAGCAAGACACATCAACCGTGCAGAGACAGTCACTGCCGTTGAGCAATATTTGTTGATGAAGAGTAAAAGCGAGCAACTTCCACACTAATACGCTTTAAGGGTAATCTTCAATTCATCCTGACCATTACCCTTATTCAACCGCGATCGACGTATTCAGTTACGTACTTCACTGAGCAATTCGACGTTTCTTGTCACTATCTTTCTCTGTTAACTACCGCCCTCAACACCATTAACTCGTCTGACGAATGATGCCCGGTAGTGGAATCTTATTTTCAGCTAAGCACCAATATCCAAAGCTTAAAAAGTTACATTAATGTCACCAGCTGCTCTTTGTCTCTATCACAAAGCTGAAAGCATTACCTGTTCAAACTGCGGTGAAAATAGGGCTATTACGTTGTTAGACTCGGTCAGCTTAACTAATGAATAAAAATAAACCATTGTTATTAAAAGATTTATATAGTTATCCGCCCCTACCAAAAACAGAGCCAGCGCTTGTCGTAACAAATACATTTAATGCATCTAATACATAAACAATTCTTAAACATATGCACAATAAACATATATTGAATGCAAACCTTTCATTTTACTCATAAAAATTATCCATAGTATTTTTGAGGGAAAGTCATCTGATGATGTTTTTCTTATATGAAAAATACTTTGAGCAATGCATTCGGCTCTTGAGGAGTTTTTCATATAAGAATTAATCAGTATGAGGAATATTAACTAATGACAAAGTTAATCGAAGAGATAACGCTTGGGCTGTCCAAGGCCACGCTTAAAAACCGCATTGTCATGGCACCAATGACCATTCAATCTGCATTTTTTGATGGTGGAGTGACTCAAGAAATGGTGGATTACTATGCCTCTCGTTCTGGAGATGCAGGGGCTATTATCGTGGAAAGCGCATTTGTCGAAAATTACGGCCGTGCATTCCCTGGGGCTCTAGGTATCAACCACGACAGTAAAATTGCTGGCCTCGAAAAATTGGCAACGGCAATTAAAGCTAAAGGTTCGAAGGCTATTTTACAAATTTATCATGCTGGACGCATGGCAAATGGTGAATTCAATGGCGGCCACCAACCGATCTCTGCCAGTCCTGTTGCCGCTCTGCGCGATAACGCAGAGACCCCACTCGAGATGACCGAAGAGCAAATTGTTGGCATGATCGACCATTTTGGTGACGCAGTTAATCGTGCCATTCTTGCCGGCTTTGATGGCGTTGAAATCCATGGCGCCAACACTTACCTTATCCAACAATTCTTCTCTCCACATTCCAACCGACGCACTGATAAGTGGGGTGGTGATATTGAGAAACGCACCACATTCCCGCTCGCTATTTTAGAGAAGGCGAAGCAGGTAGCCACATCTCACCAAATGCCTGGGTTCATTATTGGCTACCGTTTTTCTCCTGAAGAGATTGAAGAGCCGGGAATCCATTTTGAAGAGACCATGTTCCTTCTTGATAAACTCGCTCAAAGCGGCCTTGATTACTTCCATTTTTCAATGGGTAACTACGCTCGAAACTCTATTGTTAATCCAGAAGACAAAGAACCGCTTATCCGCAAATTCCATGCGTTGAAGTCTGAAGATGTTGCTAAAGTCCCAGTTATCGGTGTCGGTGGCATTGCTCAGCGTCAAGATGCGGATACTGCGCTTGAGTATGGTTATGACATGGTTAGTATTGGTAAAGGTTTCCTTGTCGAACCAACATGGGCAAAGAAAGCAATCAATGACGAAGTCTGCGCTGAATTTGCTGATATCGCTCAACAACAAGCATTAATGATCCCAACACCATTGTGGGAGATCATGGATTACATGATCATCGACAGCGCAGCCGAAGCATTAAAACACCAACGTATCAAAGAGCTTCAAAGCGTCGAGATCAAGTTCGAACCCGGCGAATACACAGCGTATGGTTATGGCCATAACGGTCAACTTCCAGTCACGGTCAGTTTCTCTGAAGATAGAATTCTTGATATCGCCGTGGATTCCTCAAAAGAGTCAGACGGTATCGCCAACCCGGCTTTTGAACGTATTCCTCAGCAAATACTCGATGGTCAAACACTGAATATCGATGTTATCTCCGGCGCTACTGTCAGTAGCCAAGCTGTTCTTGATGGTGTGTCCAATGCCGTGGATCTCGCAGGGGGTAATTCAGAGGCACTACGTTGTAAAGCACGCGAAGCAGTTGAGTGGTCAACAGAAGTCATCGAAGACACCGTAGATGTGGTGGTAGTCGGTGGTGGTGGCGCAGGTTTGAGCGCAGCGCTTACCGCATTAGATAATCATCAATCAGTGATAGTACTTGAGAAGTTCCCAGCGATCGGTGGTAACACAGTTCGTACTGGTGGTTGGGTTAACGCTGCAGAGCCAAAATGGCAAAAAGCATTCCCAGCTCTTGCCGGGGAAGCAGACTATCTAAAAGCACTTGCTGACACACCAGAGTCTGAGATTGCGCCAGAATATCTCGCGGACTTCCGCATGTTGAAAGATCAGTTAGCAAACTATTTCTTAGATGTAGACGCTGGTAACCACTATCTGTTCGACTCAACAGAACTGCACTTGATTCAGACTTATCTTGGCGGCAAACGCACTAACTTAGATGGTGAATCAATCTACGGCCAATACGATCTTGTACATACACTGACTAGCCGAGCGATGGAATCGATCAACTGGCTAACAGAGAAAGGCATCGATTTTAACCGTGGTATGGTCGACATTGCGGTTGGTGCGCTATGGCGTCGCGCCCACAAACCAAATCGCCCTAAAGGTGTTGAGTTTGTTGAAAAACTGCAAAAGCACATTGTCGCTCAAGGTGGTCGTATTATCACTGATACACGTGCAGACGATCTGATTATTGAGAACGGTCAAGTCGTGGGTATTAATGCCACTCATTCAAACGGCACGAAATACAAACTAACCACGAAGCAAGGTGTAGTAATGGCATCTGGCGGATTTGGTGCCAACACTAAAATGCTTCAGAAGTACAATAACTACTGGAACGAAATCGCCGATGACATCAAGACAACTAACTCTCCAGCGCTTGTGGGTGATGGTATTGCCATTGGTGAAAACGCTGGAGCAGAATTAGTCGGTATGGAGTATATCCAGCTGATGCCAATTGGCGACCCTAAGTCAGGTGCATTGCTTACAGGCTTGATTGTTCCACCAGAAAACTTTGTCTTTGTTAATCAACAGGGCAAGCGCTTTGTCAACGAATGTGAAAGCCGTGATGTGCTGTCTAACTCATTCTTCGATAATGGCGGTGTGATTTACATGATTGCGGATGAAGAGATTCGTAAAACAGCGGCAAACACAACCGACGAGACTATCGAACGAGAAATTGAAGAAGGTATTATCATTAAAGCTGACACAATTGAAGAGCTAGCACAGAAGATCAATGTTCCGACTGCCGAACTTAGCGAAACCATTCGCTTGTATAACTCCTACGTTGATAATGGACGTGACCCAGAGTTCCAAAAAGGTGCACTTGGTCTTAAGGTCGAGCAGGCGCCTTTCTACGCGACGCCTAGAAAACCATCTGTACACCATACGATGGGCGGTCTCAAGATCGACACTGACGCTCGTGTGTTAAATAAACAGGGAGCGCCAATTCCTGGGCTATATGCCGCAGGTGAAGTAACGGGTGGCATTCACGCTGGTAACCGCCTCGGCGGTAACGCCTTAATTGATATATTCACTTACGGCCGAATCGCAGGTCAAAACGTTTCTATGAGAAACTCGTAAACAATAGGGAAGCCTCTGGCTTCCCTATTTTTATTCCTGTTCGGAGACACATTATGCCTAGCTATAAAACTCGCTTTCAAATGATGGGGACCTTCATTGATCTTGTTATTCATCATCACAATGGCGGGCAGTTGCTAAAGGACTGTTATCTCCAACTCCAAGAATTCGCCCAGCGCTTTACCGTGAATCAGTCTCATTCGGAGCTGATGAACGTCAATCACAATGCAGGTATACGCCCGGTGCGTGTCAAAGCTGATTTATACGAACTGTTGAAAACTGCCACCGCAGTGAGCCTTGATAACGCCAATCCTTTTAACATCGCCATTGGGCCGTTAATCAAAACATGGCGTATTGGTTTTAAGGACGCGACCCTACCCTCCGATTCTGAGCTTGCATCAAAGCTTGAACTTGTGAACCCCTCACATATTGTGTTTGATGACATCTACCAAACGGTATTCTTAACCAAAGTAGGTATGCAGATTGATTTAGGCGCTATCGCCAAAGGCTATTTCGCTGACAGGATAAAGCAGTATTTAATTAGCAAAGAGGTAGAGTCCGGCTATATCAGCTTGGGAGGGAACGTCTTAACCATAGGGCATGCACCAGATAGCAAAGCAAAAGCATGGACGGTTGGAATTCAGGACCCATTTCGCCCAAGGGGCCAAGTTTGCCGAATCGTACCGCTTAACGACAAGTCCGTCGTCACATCTGGCATCAATGAACGCTTCTTTGAACACAAAGGTGTACGATATCATCATTTACTCGATGCACAGAGCGGCAAGCCAATCGTGACTGATATCGCGAGCGTAACGATTATTTCCAAGTTGTCTGTCGATGGTGAAATTTGGAGCACGGCAGGTTTCCTGACTTCGGTTGACGACGCATTAGCTTACTTGAATCAACAACAGCACGTTGAAGCCATCGTCATTTCCAATCAAGGTCACGTACATATCACTCACGGACTTGTCGACAACGGCCATACGATTCTCGAAAAGTGAGACTATTAGCCCAAGTCGCTCACCCTGCGCAACCTCACTCCAGCAAACGTTTGCAATTCATCTAGAACTCACTATTATTCGCGCTAATTAAAAACAATAATTAAGAGCTACTATGAATATCAAGCAAACGTTACTCGCCACGACGATCGCTGGCTTAAGTACTTTTTCACATGCTGCCCAAAAAGTCGATCTGATGATCACCGACGCTCTCGTGCTTACAATGAACCAAGAGAAGACCGTGTACCAAAACGGCACTGTGGTTATCGATGACAACAAGATTGTCGCCGTAGGCGACGAAGCGCTAGCTGAACAATATAAAGCCAAACAAACACTTGATGTTGATGGTGATATCGTGATGCCCGGCCTAATCAACACCCATACTCATGTATCAATGACCGTGTTCCGCTCTCTTGCCGATGATGTGCCAGATCGCTTACACCGCTACATTTTCCCGCTTGAAGCTAAATTGGTGTCTCGTGATATGGTTCGTATCGGAGCAAACCTTGGTAACGTTGAAATGGTGAAAGGTGGTGTTACCACATACGCTGATATGTACTACTTTGAAGATGAAGTGGCAAAAACCGTTGATGAAATCGGTATGCGTGCAGTGTTGGGCGAAACCGTGATTAAATTCCCAGTGGCAGATGCTGCCAATGCTGATGAAGGCATCAAATACGCTTTGAACTTTATTGAAGAGTATAAAGACCACCCTCGTATTACCCCAGCGTTTGCCCCTCATGGTCCATATACCAATACGACAGAAACACTACAGAAAATTGCTAAGCTATCGCTGGAGCACGACGTGCCCGTCATGATCCATCTTGCTGAATCTCATCGAGAACAAGAGAAGATCGCAGAACGTTCCAATGGCATGTCTCCCGTTCAGTATATGCACAGTATCGGCGCGCTCAATAAAAACCTTGTTGGTGCTCACATGATTTTGGTCGATGACGAAGATATCAAGTTGGTGAAAGAGTCTGATATGGGTGTGGCACACAATATGAGTGCAAATATCAAATCGGCGAAAGGTGTATCTCCGGCGCTAAAAATGTATGATCAAGGCGTACGTATTGGCTTAGGTACTGATGGCCCGATGTCTGGTAATACACTAAGTACTATTGACGAGTTCAATCAAGTGGCTAAGGTCCACAAGCTAGTCAACAAAGACCGAGCAGCGATGCCTCCAATCAAAGTTATCGACATGGCGACCATGGGCGCCGCACGTGCACTGCACATGGAAGATAAAATTGGCTCACTAGAGGCTGGCAAGTTGGCAGATATCATCGTCATTGATACCAAAGCGCCAAACATGGTTCCGGTTTACAACCCTTATTCGGCGTTAGTTTACTCAGCGAACTCCGCTAACGTTAAACACACTATCGTCGATGGTAAAATCATAATGAAAGACCGCGACATGCTAACCGTAGATGAAGATAAGATTCGAAAGGAAGCATTAGCGTTCACGGAAGTGGTTCGCAAGACCGTCGTTGAAGCTGGCGAAGTAGTTCAGTAGATATCTAATTCACCGTTAGAAAAACGCTTGGTGTTAGCCAAGCGTTTTTATTTGGAAGCTACCTGAAGCTATCGAGCAACCAATAACTAACCGGATTATCCGGACATTGATACGGACCACATTCAATAAAGGTCGACAGCACATTAGTAGCAACCGCCACGATAGCCAAAATACAGACGACTCGACCAAACATATTCATTTGGTAGTGTTCATCACTCCAGTCTTTATTCCAAAGTACCAATAACAATGCCACCCCTGCGATAGTCATAGCAAAAATCACAAAAGCCCACGTGTAATAGTGCATTCCCAAAATCGGGCTACCAAAACCCGGGGTTCCCGGAATCACATGCAGTGAAACCTGCCTAAGTGCTGTCGCCGCACCAAATAGAGCCCCCACTAAAATGACACCATAGTGACGCTGCTCCGTGCCATACACAATATTGAGCAGGAATCCAAACATGACCATTACAAAACCAATCCGTTGCAATAAGCAAAGTGGACATGGCAGTTCATTCCACGCCACCTGTAAAACTGATCCCATGAGCAAAACAAAGGTAATTCCAAGTAATCCTAGAGTATTCAGCATAGTGATGTGCTTCTGATTCATAAGTAGTCACCTCCGCTATAACAAGATCGATAACGTATCGGTTGCATGGTGATGAAACCAATATAGACCCAGCACAACTGAGACTCCGAAAAATGCGTAACCCACCTCTTTCTTACCAATGAACGCGCTAACCATGGCGATCAAAAGCAATAAGAAAATTAAACTCATCATAAGCGACTTACCTTATTGTTTTATAGAGTATTATCCTTCCGATAACATGAGTTTAAGTATAGAAAGAGTTGCATAGGTTGCAAAAAATGAGGTGTGGGAAATCTGCAGACTTAGATTGTACAAATCAATTGAATGCTCTTTATTAGGCTATTTCGCGCCCTTGTTAAAACATGGAAAAAGCTATCATACTAGCTCCCCAATACCGTCAGCGGTCTTTTCCCATCGCAGGCTCCTTTCTCAAGATCATATAATGGACTAGTACCGTGACTGCTCCAACGGTGGTCTTCTCTCGACAGCTTGCGATATTGTGTGGGCGTGACTCCGATATAGGTTTGGAATGTCTCGTAAAAGCGGCTACTTGAGTTAAAGCCGACGGTAAGTGAGATATCTAATATGGTTCGGTCTGTATCACTAAGCAAGGCTCGGGCATGGTTAATGCGCATGGCGGTGATGTACTGCTTAATGGTCATCTGCATTGTGCGTTGGAACACGTTCATTGCGTAGTTAGTGTGCAAGCCAATGTGTTCAGCGATATCTTTGATCGTCAGAGGTTGATTGTGATGAGTTGCTATGTATTCCAACATCTGACTGACGTAAAACTGAGAGTGTTTAGACACCCCTTTTGGTGTTGACTTGTCCTGCTTATTAATAAGTAATTGCTGCCAACCATCAAGGCAAATCCGCTTTAACATCAAGCCAATTTCATCCACAGCAAGCTGCTGGCGGCTTTCCGATGGATGGTTCATTTCTTCTGCCCAACGGGCAATTTCAAACTCACTAATCAGCGAACATGAGTTGGATTGAATTACGCTACCGTGAGTGATTTGATTGACGAGATCTCGGCTCAATGTCCAAGACATAAAGTGATGGATAGGTATATTTATGATTCCCATATTGTGGCTGTGACCCGGGTCAGTCAAGCGATGTGGCACCGATGCCCAGAACAATCCAATCGCACCGCTTTTTACAACAATGGGGCTGCCGTTAATGATGTACTCCACATCATCACCGAACGGAATATTAACTTCAATTTGGCCATGCCAATGGTATCCCGGCATCGAATGTGGCGGTCTCAATTCAATATCAATTTTCTCATACGACGAATAGAGCGACAGCGGACTGACCGATACCGTTTCTGATGAGTATTTGTCTTGGGTGACAACTTTCAGCGCATCTGGGTCATATTGTTTCATCTATCACTCCTTAGGAAATCGTACAAACCTGTTTTAGCAAATCGTGCAATTTAAAACTCTGAACAGGATCATATAGCCAAACTACCCCAATAAGTAAGATTCAAGTTATGTGATTAAAGTCAGTGTGTTACATGAAATGCGCTAGTATTTTCACAATCTTTATCCGCAAAAATGACAATATTGTCCCATTTCCTAAGATTTTTATTTGGCTCATTAGAAATATGAGAAAACAGGATACTCATTGTTATATCTGAGACGAATCTACTCTTGCCACAGGTGTACCTTAGCTTCATCGAAACAGAACTTTGAGAGATAAAGGATTCGACTATGAAAAGCCCCAAAATCACATTCATCGGTGCTGGCTCCACCATTTTTGTTAAGAACATCCTTGGTGACGTTTTCCACAAGCCCGCATTAAAACAAGCGCAGATTGCGCTGATGGATATTGATGAACTGCGTTTAGAAGAATCTCACCTTGTCGTGAGCAAACTTATGGAGTCCTCTGGTGCGACCGGTACCATCACTTGTCATCTAGACCAAAAAGAAGCACTCAAAGATGCTGACTTTGTGGTTATCGCATTCCAAATTGGCGGTTATGAGCCATGTACGGTGACAGACTTTGAAGTGTGTAAGCGTCATGGTTTAGAGCAAACCATCGCTGATACTTTAGGCCCTGGTGGAATCATGCGCTCGCTGCGCACCATTCCTCATCTATGGAGTGTGTGTGAAGACATGACAGAAGTTTGTCCAAACGCCACCATGCTTAACTACGTCAACCCAATGGCGATGAACACTTGGGCAATGTATGAAAAGTATCCGCATATTAAGCAGGTGGGTCTTTGCCATTCGGTGCAAGGCACGGCTGAAGAGATAGCTCGTGATTTGGAGCTTAATTATGCTGACCTTCGCTACACCTGTGCAGGTATCAACCACATGGCTTATTACCTCACAATAGAGAAGAAAAATGAGCAAGGCGACTATGTTGATATCTACCCTGATCTACTCGAAGCTTTTGAAAGTGGTAAAGCGCCTAAGCCGGGTCTTCACCACAATGGACGCTGTACCAACCTCGTACGCTATGAAATGTTCAAAAAGCTTGGCTACTTTGTCACTGAATCTTCAGAACATTTTTCTGAATACACGCCATATTTTATCAAACCAAATCGCCCTGATTTGATAGAACGTTATAAAGTGCCACTAGATGAATATCCGAAACGCTGTGTAGAACAAATTGCAGACTGGAAAAAAGACCTTCAAGAATTCAAAAACGCCGACCAAATTACGGTTCAAGAGTCACATGAATACGCCAGTACCATCATGAACTCAATTTGGACAGGAACTCCAAGCGTCATCTACGGCAACGTCAAGAACGAAGCATTGCTCGACAACTTACCTCAGGGTTGCTGTGTAGAAGTCGCCTGCTTAGTTGACGCCAACGGTGTTCAACCAATCAAGGCGGGTCGATTACCAAATCATTTAGCCGCGTTGATGCAAACCAACATTAATGTTCAAACACTGTTAACTGAAGCGATTCTCACCGAAAACCGCGAGCGCATCTACCACGCTGCCATGCTTGACCCTCATACCGCTGCCGTACTTGGGTTAGAGGAAATATATGCACTGGTTGATGACCTCATCGACGCTCATGAAGGCTGGCTGCCTGAGTGGGTAAATCAGTAAATCAATACCAATAAAAACAATAACGTGAATATTTAACGCCTTCTCTATGGGAAGGCGTAAGGAGTAACAAATGAGTATCTCAATGAATACCAAGCTGAGCTATGGCTTCGGCGCATTTGGCAAGGACTTCGCAATTACCATCGTCTATATGTATTTAATGTTCTACTACACCGATGTGGTAGGCATTTCCGCTGCAGCGGTGGGCACCATCTTCCTCGTTGCACGTATTTGGGATGCGGTCAACGACCCGATAATGGGCTGGATCGTTAACAATACCCGTAGTCGCTGGGGTAAATTCAAGCCTTGGATTTTGATTGGCACGCTTGCCAACTCTGTAGTCCTTCTGATGCTGTTCAGTGCACACTATATTGACGGCCCTTGGCTGATTGCTTATGCCGCTGTCACCTACATTTTATGGGGTATGACTTACACCTTAATGGACATCCCGTTCTGGTCTCTAGTACCAACTCTAACCTTAGACAAACGTGAGCGCGAAGAGCTTGTTCCTTATCCTCGATTCTTTGCAAGTCTTGCATGGATAGTCACTGCTGCCATTGCTATGCCGTTTGTGAACTATGTAGGTGGTGATGACAAAGGTTTTGGCTTCCAAATCTTTACGTTACTCTTAATCGCTTGTTTCCTTGTCTCAACTTACATCACTCTTCGTAACGTCAAAGAGCGCTACTCGACCGCTAATTTGGATGAAACACAGCAGGAAGAAAAAGTATCGTTAAAACAGCTTCTTAAACTCATCTACAAAAATGATCAGTTAACGAGCGTGCTATGTATGGCACTATCCTACAATCTAGCAACAAACATCATTACAGCGTTCGCGGTTTATTATTTTACCTACGTGGTCGGCAACGAAGCTCTATTCCCTTATTACATGGCTTATGCGGGGATTGCGAACCTCATTACCTTAGTACTGTTCCCGAAATTAGCACAAATGTTCTCACGTCGTGTTCTTTGGGCTTGTGCTTCTAGCTTCCCGATTTTAGGTAGCGCGGTACTTATTTATGTAGGCATGTACGACAAACAGAGCATTCTATTGATTTCAACGGCTGGTGTCCTACTCCAAATCGGTACTGCCTTGTTCTGGGTACTGAATGTCATCATGGTGGCAGACACTGTTGATTACGGTGAGTACAAGCTTGGCTCTCGCTGTGAGAGTATCGCCTACTCAGTGCAGACATTAGTGGTAAAAGCAGGTTCAGCATTCGCCGCATTCTTCATCGGTATCGCGCTCACTGCTGTCGATTACGTGCCAAACGTAGAACAAAGTGCTGACACTGTCTTTGGCATGCAATGCATCATGGTTGGCTTACCTGCGTTCTTCTTTGCAATTGCATTGGTGGTCTATTTCCGCTTCTACAAGTTGAACGGAGCCTATCACCAACAAATTCAAGACCATCTCACAGAGAAATACGATCACATTACCAATGATGGTTCCGAAAAAGGTCAATCGGCTAAACCTGCTGAGCCAGCACAAGCTCTATAACCCAATACAATAAAACCCATGCAGAAGACCTGTCTGCATGGGTTCACTAACAAACGTCAAACATCGGCTAGATTTTCCATTTCCAATAAAAGAGAACAGTATGAAACTTAAAGTCCTTGCATCCGCAATCACTTTTGCCCTCACACTATCTGGTGCGGCAATTGCACAACAGAACGACAACCTTATTGTGAACCCAACATTTGAAAACAAAGGACTAGGCTGGAGCTATTGGTTTGCCAATATCAAAAACGACCAAACTCATGAAGGTGAATACCGAGGCCGTATTGCCCAAGGTCGAAACCACCACATAAGCCAAGAAATCACGATTCCTGAAAGTGGCTATTATGATTTATCTGCGTTTATCATCAGTCCAGGACAAGACGCCACTCTTGCTATTACCAACCTGTACGATGAAATCTTGGTACGAGATAAAGCTAAACAGAGCAAAAAATACAAACGTAACAAGCTCAAGCACATTCCTTTGGAGCAAGGTGAGCAGTTAAAAGTCTGGTTCTCGGGTTCTAAACGTGGTGGTGTTAGTATCGACAGTGTTTCTTTGACTAAGAGTGACAAGAACAAAAAGCTGAACTTCAATCAGATCATCCAGTTCTCCGCTCTAGAGCAAGTGGGTGCAACAAACCTTAACAAGAAGTCTAAACAGATTGAGTTTTACGTCCCTTATGGTACCGACTTAACCCGTATCACCATTGATAATATTCTCGTTTCGTCCACCAGCAATGTCTCATTAGAAAACGGAGACACGGTTGATTTTACTCAACCTGTTCGTGCTGTCGTAACCGATCCAAAAGGTAACAAGCAACGCTGGACAATCAAAGCGATCGAAAAAGAGAAACAAGTTGTTGTCACCTCTTCCAACCAAAAGCTCCAAGAGTCGTTCGATTGGGCTATCGATAAAACCCGTCGCTTCGTTATGACTGGCCAGCATGATCTGGTCAACCGTGACGAATTCAACAACGATGGAGATGGCACCGCGGATTACATCCCATCCTATTGGGCGGGGTATTTTGATAGAACAGCCTTCTATTCTCGCGATTTTTTGCATCAGGCGAGCGGAGCAAAGATCGCTGGATTGGATATCGAAAACTTTTCCATGTTTAAGACCTTTGCCAAACACTCAACAGAATCCAGAAAGTGGTACACCTTGTGGGCTGTGAACTTTGATGGCACGCCTCATACTATTGATTACAAAGATGATAGTTGGTTTGTCCGCGAGGTTCCGGCTCAGTTTGAGTTCGTCGAAAAAGCATGGCAGCAATATCAGTGGACTGGTGATAAGCGCTACATCGAAGATGAGGACCTATGGCGCTTTTACACTAAAGTGCTCACAGACTATATCGAATTACACGACGACCAAGATCCAAACGGAATCGCAGAAGGTTACGGTGGGATTTTTGAGGGGTCAGCAACCTACAACGAGCGCGGCGAGTTTCCAATTGAAGCCGGAGATGGTATTGGCTCACAATACCAAGCAACAGTGGCTTACTCCGCTATGTTAGAAGCTCGTGAAGAGTACAGTGAAGCTGCGGTTTGGCGTGAGAAAGCTCAGCAGCTCAAAACGTACTTTAACGAGGAATGGAGCATCGCCGACCCTGATAAACCACTCGACAACTACGTCAATATCGTTCAAAGAGATGGCTTTAGAATGAATGATTTTGGTAAGGAAAACAGTTGGTTTATGCCAATGAAGCGAATTACCGAACCCGGGGAGCGTAATAATCGTTATCTTGACTTTATCGCCAAAAACTTAGGAGATGGCATCGGTTCGACTCCAGAAGCTCCAAATAATATTGAGGCCTACACTTACATTCCAGAAACCTACTTCCCGTACAATCGTAATGAGGAGGCATGGAAGTGGATGCAATACATCATGGATATCAAAGATGAGCCACATGAACGTCCAACTCAAGGTACCAACGGTGATTACCCTGAAATCTCGTTTACCTTTATCTCCAACACAATCGAAGGCTTGATGGGCATTAAACCTGATGCAGCGAACCACAAAGTGGTTACCGCTTCCCATCTCACTCCAGACATTGGTTGGCTGGAAGTAACACAACTTCCAATGGGAGAACATGAGCTTACTGTCCGACACGATGGTTTAAGTAAGTCCACACTGACTAACGACTCAAATCATAACCTAGATTGGGAGGTGTGGTTCTATGGTAATTATCCAAGTTTAGTTGTCGATGGACAAACCGTTCGCAGTCAGCACAAACAAGTTAATGGTCAGCAAGTCAGCTATGTACTGGTCTCTGTAGCAGCGGGAGACACAAGCACCGTTCACAAGTAGCGCTCTGCTCGTTCATTGAACAAGGCTCAAAGAACAAGGCTCCTCGGATTCATGCCGTGGAGCCTTGATGTCATTGCTAGTTGTTACTCAACCCCAATATGCGCGCCAACCCTTCTCCATAAGCCGTATCCGCTTGAGAGGCGTTGTATACGTGACGCAACTTAACTGCTTCACTCACTCCCGACATAGCACGTGCCGTATTTGCGAACAGACGTTGTTGCTCATCCTCAGACATTAAGCGGAACAAATCGCCAGCTTGCTGGAATTGGTCAACATTGTTTCGATGATTGTAATGGTCTGCGTCCCCAGAGATTTTCAATGGTGGCTCTGAATAGTCTGGTTGCTCCGCCCATTCTCCGTATTGATTCGGTTCATAACCTATTGTTGCGCCCGAGTTAGCATCCACTCGCATCAACCCATCACGATGAGAGGAGTGCACAGGACAACGCGGTGCATTGACTGGGATTTGATGATGATTCACTCCAAGACGGTAGTTTTGTGCGTCACGATAAGCAAAGAGTCGACCTTGAAGCATTTTGTCTGGAGAGTAACCAATGCCAGGTACAACAGCGGCCGGGTTGAAAGCCGACTGTTCAACTTCAGCAAAGAAATTCTCAGGGTTACGGTTTAGCTCGAATTCACCAACTTCTATTAGTGGGTAATCAGCGTGAGTCCATACTTTGGTTAAATCAAACGGGTTAAAGTCCACCGATTCAGCTTCTTCCTCCGACATTACTTGAATGAACAAGGTCCATTTCGGGAAGTCACCACGCTCAATTGCATCGAATAGATCTCTTTGGTGGCTCTCTCTGTCTGCTCCAACGATAACTGCAGCTTGTTCGTCAGTCAGGTTCTTAATACCTTGCTGGGTTTTGAAGTGAAACTTAACCCAAAAGCGCTCATTATCAGAGTTAATCATGCTAAATGTATGTGAGCCAAAACCGTGCATATGGCGATAGCTCGCAGGTATCCCACGATCTCCCATAACGTAAGTGACTTGATGTAGAGCTTCCGGTAGAGAGGTCCAAAAATCCCAGTTGCTCTCGGCGTTATGCATATTCGTTTTCGGATCGCGTTTCACCACTCGGTTTAAATCTGGAAACTTCAGAGGATCGGCGAGGAAAAATACCGGTGTATTGTTACCCACTAAGTCCCAGTTTCCTTGTTCGGTATAAAACTTGAGTGCGAACCCGCGAATATCACGTTCAGCATCGGCAGCACCACGTTCTCCTGCAACGGTAGTAAACCGAGCAAACATCTCGGTTGTTTTACCTACTTCAGAAAACATCGCGGCTCTTGTGAACTTAGTGATGTCCTGAGTCACTTTGAAAGTACCATATGCGCCAGAACCCTTAGCATGCATACGCCTTTCTGGGATTACTTCCCTATTGAAATGGGAGAGTTTTTCCAAATACCAAGTGTCTTGAAGAAGCATTGGACCGCGCTCACCAGCTGTTAGCACGTGATTATTATGAGCAACAGGGCAACCCGTTGCAGTGGTTAGTTTTTTAGTCATTGCTTATCCTTCCATTACTTCGCGAGTAGGTAACCTCTTACCACCGCTCAAATTAAATACAAGAACAGTAATTGCCTTTTATTTAAGACGCCCAAAGTGGACCAAAAGGCGTTATCGACAGGTAGCAAGAGGTTTTATTTGCATTTTGTAGTTGTAAACACTAAGTAGGATACGCTCTATAATGAATAACATAATATCTAAAAAAGTGAATTCTCTTTTTTGCACAGGCGAATAATACAAAGAAGCAAACTAAATAGATGAGTCCATATAATAACCCCCATCACATGGAATAATTTTTTAAAATTTTCTTGCAAGCTCTCTTATTGAAAACTTGCTTACTAAGTTAAAAAAATCACTCATAAAGAGTGATTTTTATCAGCAATTACGACAAAGCTATTTATCGATTATGTTCCAGCCAATGCTTAGTCACAATATCAATATCCAAACCTTCCCTACTCACTTTGTAGTCTAGCTCTGCGATAATCTCGTTAGAAAACTTCAAGTCATCTAGCTGATTGATTTGCGCTGCCGTAAACCTATCTGCTACGTCTTCAGGTACGAGTAGTACAGCACGGTCAACAATACCGAGCAAACCTTTAGGGTCTTTTATCTCTCGAATGTCGTACTTGAAATGCAGGAACTGCGGTTTCCATAGTGGCACAACGAACCACTCATTGTTGGCGACTCGTTGCTCAAAGGTAGTAAAGCAGTCTTCCTCAGTCCCAGTGTGAAATTCGTACCCAGCTTCACTTAGTCCATACTCTTCCATCATTTTAATTGAAAATCTGGTAATGCCGGCTCCAGGATTGATGCCCTGAATATCCTTTTGCATTTTGCCCAGTACATCTTGCTTGAGCAAATCCTTCACTTCCCGAACAGCTTCTTCAGGAACATAACTTGGCACTCCCCAATGCGCATAAGGTTCATAGTGCAAACCCAACTCAATCACGGGACGTTTTTGTTCAACATCCTGTTTGTAGATTCCATGGCTAGAAGGCAGCCAAGCAGAGGTTAGAATATCAACCTCACCAGATTTAAGCTTTGCGAAATTTTCTTGGTGCGGAGAGTAGATTCGATTTACCTCAAATCCCATGTCGGTAAGCACATGAGATATAAGAGAGGCGGTAATTCTATGGAATGATAAATCTGTTACGCCTAAGTTTATTTTTTTATTCATTATTTCACCGTATAAATTTATTTATATTAAAAGTTCTGACTTGTTAGCGAATATTTTCTTTCAATAACATTCAATACACGCCGATTAAATCCCTATTAAAATGGAATTTGAAGAGATGGAAGATTAGTAATCAATTATGGTTTGTTCGGTTGGTAGCTTTTTCTTATATTCGAAAAACTGTGCCATTAGGTTGCTTAGAACCATTAAAGCCATCACTGATATTTGAACTTGACTAAATGAATCTCCCATTATTGTCGCTCCGAGAACCATCGCTAATATAGGATTGAAGGTTCCAAAAAAACTCAATTCATTAGTAGATATCATCGGAATTGTATAAATGTAAGCACCATACGCCAAAGAAGTGAGTCCTATCGTCAACCAGAACATCGCGGCCCACTGCTCACTACCAACCGGGATGGCTGCGACAAATGACCTACCGCTCCATACCATTTCCCAATATGCCATGGGGATCAACAGCAAGCCTCCAAAAATCAGTTTCCATGTGAGTAACTTCCACCAATGGATCTTTTTCATGACGTGCTTTGCTACTACGCTACCGCCTATCAGTGCCGTCATCGCACCAATAAGTAGCACCACCGCACTCACATTGACAGGAACAGTACTCGAAAAGAACAAATACGTTGCACAGGCTATAAGAATTAAGGCTGATAGCAATTGAATCAGAGACGGTTTTACTTGATGGAATATACCCATTATAGCCAAACCAATCACAGGCAATGCGACCATTCCAACGCCCACCAAAGTGCTAGGAAGCTGCATCGCTGCAGCAAAGAGCAAACCAAAGAACAAAGCGATATTGAGAAACCCTATCAGTAGCAATGCAGGCAGTTCTGACGCCTTTGGTAAGGTTGGTTTAAGTAACAGCAGTATTATGCCCGCTGGTAATGCTCGCCACACCGCCAGCGCAAATGGTGACCAACCGACAAATTCAGAAGCCACTACGGCATAAGTGGTCCCCCACAACAGCGGAGCCAACATGGCTAGAAAGATTTTCATACTACGACTCTCATTTATGTTTAATTAAACATACTTTACATAAACAAAAATAGATAGTAAAGTGCCTTCAAGTCATCAAATGGGGTATGCGGGGTTAACGTGTGCCGTGTTATCAATCAGGTTCGAATGAGCCACATAAGGTCAGTAAGAGTTAGGAGTTACTATGAAAGCACTATCCATATTCAAAAAAGGCGCGAGCGTCGGGGTCACTAAGACTATTTTTTTGGCAATTGAAGTAGTCTCACTACTTGTGCTGGTTTTCCAAGTAATCAGTTCGATCAGCAAAATTATGTATTACGGCGTAAAACTCAGCATTGCAAGACACCAATACCGTCAGTCTCATATGGGTAATCAACTCAAATAGTATGAATAGACAAGATTATGAATCTCCGCTGAGATTATTTTTAGATAAGACTAAGGCCCCATTTCATATCAGAAGCTTGACACATGAAATGGTGGCCTTAAATCAGGCAAGACAGTTTTTAAGTCATGAAAGTGCATATACTTATAAGAGCCATCGCAGATACCCGTTGCGTGGTATCCAGTCTAAGGTGCTACCTAGATTCAGGCTCCCATCTTACTCATCAATACCATTAGTGTTTCTATCTCACTTGGCTCTAGGGATGAAAACTGACTGGACATTTGCTCGAAGAACTTTGGATACATTTGACGGACTAACTCCACGCCGTCTTCAGTGAGAGATATTTTTACGCTGCGCTTATCAATCGTATCATGTCTTCTCTGAACCAAACCTTTCGCTTCTAGGCGATCAATTCGATTTGATAACGCGCCTGACGAAGGAAGCAAGGTCTGCTCTTTCAGTTCTTTCGCTGTCACTTCATAAACGTCACCCGCTCGATAAAGTGTTGCGATGACATCGAATTCAGACGTATTTAATCCATATTGCTTGCAAAACTCACAACGAACATGAGTAAACTGATTCGAAGCTAAAACAAATTGTGTCACTAACCTAACGGACGATTCAGATAGACCAGCGTCCGCACTCATCCACTGACTTACGATAGATTCTTCTTTTTCTCTATTAATCAAACGATTAACCTCGGTTAATATTGACGATGGTTATAGAGCATTACCCTAGCATATTTCGCCGTTTTTCGCTTTAACATCCGCTAGTCCACCAGCATTCCATTGACGATAAAATACCTAGAGTCCGCCAAACATCATTAATCACAAAACCGACACCTTGGTGTCGGTTTACTCAATAGAAAGGTTATTCAGAACGAGCGCTAGCTGGTTTTGGCGTTCCAACTTTTGTCAGTACCATCTGCCACACGCTCAGTTCTCGACAACGAAATGCACCAGCACAACTCAATAGATAGTACTTCCACATACGGTAAAACCTCTCATTGTAGTTGAGGTCACCTTGCTGCCAAGCCTTGTCAAAATTACGATACCATGCACAAAGCGTATGATCATAATCCTCTCCAATATTATGCAGATCTTCCATATTGAACTCTGGCTCCATCGCCGTCGCTAACTGAGCTAAAGAAGGAATTTCACCATTTGGGAAAATGTATTTGTGGATCCACGGATCATTGGTTTCTGTCGATTCAAACGTACCAATAGAGTGAAGTAAAAAGACCCCATCTTGATTCAAAAAGTTATCTGCACATGTGAAAAAGTCTCGATAATTCGATGAACCAACGTGCTCTAACATACCCACAGAAACAACGCGATCGTATTTCGTTTCCGGTTCATAGAGTCGGTAATCTCGAAGAATGAAATTAACGGGAAGTTGTTTTTCCTCCACCATCTGAGTACCTAGCTTTGCTTGTTCTTCAGATAACGTTAAACCATCACAAACTACACCGTATTTTTCGGCGGCATAGATCATCAAACTCCCCCAACCACAGCCGATGTCCAAAACCCGCATACCTGGTTTTAAGCCTAGTTTTCGACAAATTAGATCCAACTTGGCCTCTTGAGCGTCATCTAGGTTATCTGCATTTTTCCAATATCCACAGGTATACGTCATACGTTTATCGAGCATAGCGCGGTATAAGTCGTTACCGATATCGTAATGAAATGAGACGTTGTGCTTGGAAATTGTCGTGCCTTGAGGGTTAAAAAACTTTTTGATTTTGTCTTTACCAATTTTGGCACCAAGTATCATTTTGGTCCTTAAATCTAAGTGCTTGTCGAGCTCAAACGCTAAGATCCTGTTTACCAATTCTGCGATGTCCTTACATTCCCACATCTTTTCCATATAGGATTCGCCCAAACCAAGCGAACCATCGGCTAATATTCGATCAAACATGGCAACATCATTGACCTGAATATCCCATGGTCTAGACCCATTAATCTTGATGTCCGCGGAACTCAACATACTTTCGAAAATTGCGTATTCATTACCCTTCATGTGTTAACTCCAAAAGAATCACCTTGAAGCTTCACATTATTCCCAATATATATTTACGTAAACATAATTTATTTAAACATTTATCACTTCAGAAGAGTGTTTTTTTTGGCGACAGTTGGAGTGTTGTGACTAAGACGCTCAACACAGCTCGGATCAACGTGAGTGGAATGCCCTATCGCTACCCATACTCTTAACCGTTCTGCTGCCAAACAAAGAGATTCGATTAGATTGTTCAGTATTTACGAATAATGATTTCATTTTTTGGGTAATTCTAAAAACTAAAATGAATAAATATACTCTCACCATCACTTGAGAGACGAGCCACCTTACAACTCAGCGTGACTCATCCCAAACCGTTTTAGAGGAGAAAAACCATGAACAAAGAGAAGATGCCATTTCAAGTCTGGATACTAACACTCGCCGCCTTCGCTATCGGCACTGCAGAATTCATTATCGCAGGTATTTTGCCGCAAGTTGCCACATCGCTGTCGATTACTGAGGGTCAGGCAGGTTATTTAATCAGTGCATACGCACTTGCCATTGTGATTGGAGGACCAATCTTAACCATTTATCTCGCACGCTTTAATAAGAAAATGGTTCTTATCGGATTAATGGCATTATTTATAGTCGGTAACCTCATGTCAGCCTTTTCACCAAGTTATGACATCTTGTTCATCAGTCGCATTATTAGTGGCTTAGTACAAGGGCCTTTCTATGGTATTGGTGCCGTTGTAGCGACAAACCTCGTGTCTGAGAAAATGGCTGGTCGCGCCGTAGGACAAATGTTTGCAGGCCTAACTCTAGCGAATGTACTAGGCGTTCCCGGTGGTACTTGGATCGGTGTTGAATTCGGCTGGCACACGACATTTATTGTGGTCGCTGCATTCGGTGTCGTAGCTCTATTCGCCATTCTTGCCGCTATCCATTCAACAGGTCACGGCGAAGCGAAAAATGTTAAAGCACAACTTGCTGCGTTCAAAAATCCAAAGCTTCTTATTAGCCTAGCGATTACCGCTGTAGTTTGGACTGGCTTCATGACACTTTACGGTTACATTGCTCCTATCGCTATGCATGTTGCTGGTTACGGTGAAAGTGCTGTGACATGGATTCTGGTCATTGTAGGTCTTGGCTTAATCATTGGTAATACGCTTGGTGGTCACTCATCAGACAAAGATTTAAACAAATCTTCTCTATTTTGGGCCATTGCAATGATTGCTTCTCTAGTACTTGTCGGTGTGTTTACCGACAACAAAATCCTATTCGTCGCCGCATCATTTATTTTCGGCATCGCATCATTCGCTAACGTTCCATCTATGCAATTACGTGTAATGAACAATGGTGGTGACGGACAAGAGCTGGCAGCAACAGCAAATATCTCAGCGTTTAATGTTGCTAATGCGTTCGGTGGTTTCCTTGGAGGTATGGTTCTTGATGGTCAGCTTGGTGCAGAAATGATTCCTTACGTGGGTGTTATCGTTCCAATCATCGGTGTGTTATTGATTCTTAAAGCGAACCGCAACGAGAAACAAGCACAACCTGTAGAAGCGTAATAGGCCTTTCTCCCCCTTGCCTTACCAACCTTGCCGTGGCGTGTTAATGCGCCACGGCATACGCATTAGCAGTCCGACAAGCTCGGTACCATTCTGAAAAAGCCAAATTCGATATTCAGCAAAGTCAACATCGCCTTTATTGGCTTTGCTTTGAGGAGAAAAAGATGAACACTTTTGATAAGACATTACGACTACTCACCCTCATTGCCGCCACTTTCACGGTAATACTCTCTGTCAAAGCCGTTATGGACAACGGACTAGGTAGTTGGGTCTCTACCTCCACAGGCCTATTTATTGCCGTTCTTATCGCGTCCTTACTTAAAACCTATAACAAAGGACAGGTTAACTTTTTTGGTTTGATAGGTGCTTTGTTTGCACAGCTCACTTTAGGAAGAATATTTTCAACCATTCACCTTGAATCAATCGATATTTCAACATTGTCGTCACTTGATCCTCTGATGGTGGCAGAGACAGGCCCAGGTATCCCAAGCATTGAGCTAACCAGCACCCTGTTGTTCGTCTTATTGGCCCTACAACTTATCGCCCTTCCTTGGAGAACCAGACTGTCGCAAACTCAATCGACAATAGGAAAACCAGACCACTACGCGTGGGGCATGACATTAGTAAGAATATATGTAGGACTTATGTTTATTGCCCATTTCACTGGTCACTTGTTAGTCGGAGGTAATCCATTTGCCGTATTTACCGATTACTTTGGCAGCATTGGCCTCCCCTTCCCTCAGGCCTTTGTCATTCTTGCAGGAATCATTGAGATATCCTTGGCGATTATGCTGTCCTTTGGCCTGTTCACACGCCTCGCAGGGTTTGGTTCGGCAGTCTATTTATTTGTATCTGTAGGCTTGGGCGGCCACTATTCAGTGGGGTATGTATGGGTACTACCCACGGGTGGCTGGGAATTCCCTGCAATGTGGATCTTCGTATCTGGGATATTCATGTTAGCAGGCGGAGGGAAATTGTCTGTTGATTACTTGCTTAGAAAAAAGCTGGGGCAAAACTCCATTAGTTTGCCGGAATATTTGGTTTAACCTATACCAAACTGAGTAACTAAAAAAGCGGGCAATCCTCATTGCCCGCTTTCAATCACATATAGCTACTTCATTGAAGGCTTTTCGATCTGATTGAGAACATCCGACACACTGAGAATACTCGCGTTAAAGATGAAAAACTGAGTTACAGCAGAATCACAAGCGCTTGATGTTGAAATGATAGCTGGTTGGCCTTTGAAACCGATACGGGATAGCTTATGGCAAAGTTTCTCTGGCGCTTTATCGAATACTACATTAAGAAAGGGCAATAATTCCTGACTGACTAATCCTTGTTCATTGAACACTTCCATTGCCTGACTAAGGTGATCCGTATCCGTGAATTCGATAATTTCTTCAATTTGTTCCAATTGCATGTACTACTCAATTCCATTTTTATCAGATGCTTAGCTCGAACGCCGAGTCTACACTATCTGATCGGTAGATAACATGTATTGGATCAAATTGAGTCTTTCGGGAACTTCCGATACTGTCGATCATAATCACTTTATGCTCAGGCGATATAAAGAAAGTGGGCTATCGCTATTAGCTTGATGTAAGCCGATGTACTGAAATCCCAGTTTTTCGAGTAATCGTATGCTGGGTGCATTTTGTGGTAGTGATACCGCGTCAATCACTGGAAGTTGGAAAGCATCAATGGCAAAAGTCAGTAATTCGCTACAAGCCTCATACGCATACCCTTTACCTTGATAGCTGGGCAAGAACGCGTAGCCGAAATCCGGGTAACTCAGGTCAGGTTTATTTAAGAAACCACAGATTCCTATTGGTGTTGAACATGATTTGAGGCGTACAACGTAATACCCAAAGCCCAATTCTTGATAGGCTTTGATGAAACCGTTGGTTAGATACTCTTGAGCTTGATCTGACGTACGAACATTGCGATCACCTATGTTTTTGAGCCATCCTTCACTGTTCATCAACTCAACAAAGAAGCCTGCATCATTACTGGTAATGTGATCAAGTTGAATTCGAGCTGTATCAAGCAGTGTTTCAAAAGTCATGGTATCTCCAAACTCATTCAATAGTAGGAAGTATCGTCGGTAATTCGCCATCTGATTCGATAACCTCAGCATCAACTTCATTAAGTCAAAGCAACCACCAGCCCAAACAGTACTAGCGTAACCCCAATACCTCGAGTATACAGCCATTTCTCATTGAGAAACCAGATGCCCATCAGGAGCCCAAAGACGATACTCACCTGACGCATAGCAACCACATAACTAACGTTATCGACCATAGTCATTGCATACAGCACAATGCCATAGGTCAGTCCCATCATAATCCCAGCGATAGACGAACGATAACGATGCTGCCAAGTTAGCGCTAACTCACTGCGTTTATTAGTCGCTAATAACCAAGTTACCAAAACAAACGCAATCGCAGCAAACTGCACGCCTAGGTAGAAAATAGCTACTTGAACTTTGGTTAGTCCGCTAGTTTCAAGCTGTAGCCATGTTAGTGCTTGCTTGTCGATGATGGAGTAAATAGTTGTGCCGATTGCGGCAATA
Source organism: Vibrio sp. McD22-P3 (assembly GCF_021568915.1). Taxonomy (NCBI): domain Bacteria; kingdom Pseudomonadati; phylum Pseudomonadota; class Gammaproteobacteria; order Vibrionales; family Vibrionaceae; genus Vibrio; species Vibrio sp. McD22-P3. The sequence continues at coordinate 73,109 of NZ_JAKGTN010000008.1, read as the reverse complement.
CATGACCAGAACACACCTAAATTTAAATAAGAGCCAAGCCTTAAGTCTTTGATGTGTCGCATTGGGATCAACAAACAACCCAATGTTAAGACCACAAACCCTATCCATGCATTGGGGGACAGCGATTGGCCTATGAATACGGTCCCGATCCCAACCATCAGAACTGGTAAGGCTCGCGCGATAGGATAAATTACACCAATGTCACCGGCATCATAAGCCTTGATTAAACCAATCAGGTAGATAGCCTGCCCGATTCCACTTAGCGTGACCAGAAGCCAAAAGTAACCGTCAAGACTGTCAAAACCAATCACCGAAATGCACCAGATTATATACGGCGATAGTAAAATAAGTGGAGCAATAGACGCGCCTAAAGTAAACGAATACCCAGAGCCAGTATTCGATTTTCCAAGAATATTCCACCCCGCGTGGAGCAGTGCAGAAAAAATAACAAGAAAAGCGGCATAGAGAGTCAAAGTGGGCACCAACAAACATGAAAGTCACCCCTCTCGAGACGTCAAAAGGGATGAGCAGAAGGGTATCAATCGAGCTGAGCAATAGATTCTATATTGATGGCATCGTGTCGCCAGTATTCAATATCGCAATCAATCAACTCACCGTGTTGGTTGTAATTAATGCGCTCAACCATCATAGCCGGAGTGCCAGAAGTCGCACGTAATGCTTGCGCGATGTCACCAAGAAGCGAAGTAGTGCTGACTCGGTATTTCACCTTACTGTAGGTAACGCCATACTCGTCGCGATAGATATCCGTCAAAGAGGAGTTTTCCATATCAAACTCTAACAAGTTCGCAAATGGTTCCGTCCGAATAAAGTTTGTCACGAACACGACTGGGCGATCTTCTAAATAACGAACGCGATCTACTCGATAAATATCGGAGAACGGCGGCAAATGTAAAAGCTCTGCTGCTTGCTTAGTGGCTAACATCGCTTTGGCTGACAACAACTCAGTTTTTGGCGTTCGATTTTGACTTTTCGCCATATTGGTAAAGTTCAATGTTTGAGTAGGATCATAACGCAGTGGTTCTGGTGAGATAAACCAGCCGCGCCTATCTTCGCGATAAATACGACCTTCCGACTCAAGTAGTGACAACGCTTCACGCAGCGTTACACGAGTCGTGTCAAAAGACTCTGCTAACTTTCTTTCTGCTGGCAATTTTTGTCTTGGTGTGAGCATTCCTGAGTCTATTTGCTCAACGATAGCGTCTTTAATTTTTACGTATTGCACACCGCATCCTTAATTCAATCATTGTTATTAGCGCTTGCGCCACGCTTGAGTTCGACCTTCAAACAACTTTCCAACAAACATATGGGTAAGTTTTGCCACCGCTGCCGATAGCATGATCATCACTGCCATTGCCGCAGCACTGCCCGTCTGCCCTGCATCGTCCATATTCAGCACCGCTACTGATGCCGGAATGGTGTTGGTTGAATACAAGAATACTACTGCCGATGTGGTTGTTAAAGCATTGATAAATAAATATATCGCTATATCTAATACCGCTGGTAAACAGCAAGGCAGCGAAACTTTGAAAAACAGCTTATATTGTGGGAGTTTAACCGAAGCAGCGGTGGCTTCAATCTCTGCCGGTAACTGCTTCAGAGCTGTCAAAGCTGTCATGTGTCCAACCGTGTAATAATGGACAATGGTATTAATCACCAGAAACGCCATCGTACCGTACATCACACCCAACGGGTTGTTGGCATCGTTAAAATAGAAGATATATCCCAAGCCGAGTACGAGTCCAGGTACCGCCATGGGAATCACACTCATCATTTGCATCGCTTGACGAACGGGAGCGAAGGCACGACCTTTTTCAATACAGTAAGCACCGACAAAGATAACTACAGAACCAATAATCGCCGTCCACGTCGCCAGTTTCAGCGAATTAAAGTACGGACTCCACCCATAGGTGCTCATCTCAGCAAAGTTATAGTTATTTAGCGTCAGCGCCTTGTTCCAAGGCCAAAACGTCACGAGCGAGCCATAAACCGCCATACCAAGTACCGCTAGAACCGCGAGGGAAATAACCAGGCAATAAACGAAGCACACCGAATCTCGCAGTTTATTAGGGGATGGTTGATAAGGCACGGAACGACTGTCCAACATGCTCTTTTGCTTTTTTTGTACCCAGCGATCAACCACAAAGGCCAATACCGCAGGAAGCAGAAGTAAGATACTGGTAACCGCCCCCATGGAGAAGTTTTGCTGCCCCACAACTTGCTTGAATATATCCGTAGCCAGCACGTTGTAACTGCCACCAATGACCTTAGGCACACCAAAGTCACACACCACCAGCGTAAAAACGACGATTAACGTACTGATCAAACCGTACTTTGCAGCAGGTAACGTCACCATAAAGAAGGTCTTGAACGGAGAGGTTTTAAGAGCTCGAGCCGCTTCGTAAAGCCTAGCATCTGAGGTGCGTAAAGAGGTGTTGAGAATCATCAAGGCGTGAGGGAATGTCCAAAATATCAAGCCTAGAGAAATGCCAACTAAGCCATAGACTGAATGCCCATGCAGCAACTCTTTTGCGACGCCCTGATTACCAAACAGAAAAATCAAACTGATAGCAGGCAGCAGAGAAGGCGCTAATATTGGAGCCGTGCCCATCAGTTGAAACACGCCTTTAAAGGGCATGCAAGAGCGCGTTAATGCGAACGCATACCCAAACGCCAAAAAGCCCACTACAACGGTCACAATCAGACCAAGGGTAAAGGTATTACTTAGTGAATACCATAAACTGTCGGTAGCAAAATAGGTGGCAAAGTTTTGTAGACCAACAAACTCACCGTCGCTGTTTTGGACACTCTTTTTCATCATGGCCCAAAGAGGCATCAAGATAAACAGTGTCATCGCCACAAAAAGGAACGTCAGAAGACCAAACAAAACAATATTGTCTTTGCTCATTGTTGAGCTCGCTTTTTGCGTTGCCAACTGTGCAATTCGTTGTTTCATAGACCCGCCTGTCGTCAAGGTTGAAGATGCTTGCATGTCTGTCCCTTAAGCCGCCGACTCTAACGTTGCACTTAGCGATGGATAGCCCAGCAAACCACTTTCAGAAAACGCAACATAGCGAATATCATTACGGCGCAGATTAAGTTCATTCGCCTGTTTCACGGGTACGTCCACATATAGAGCGTTGGCCATTGGTGCATGTTGCATTGCTACTTCGACGCGATAGTAAGACCCTTGAAATTCCTTGGATAACACTCTGACAGGAATAGCGTTCGAAGCGTGCTCGACAAAGTGCAGACTCTCCGGTCGCACGGCTAAATCAAATATATCGCCATGCTTTAGAGTCATATTGTCTAACGCAGGCAAACGCAGCATCGACTCAGCCACGCGCATAGTGTTAGCAGATGGCACCGATGCTTCGATAAAATTCATACTGCCAACAAAATCAGCGACAAATCGAGTCGCAGGTTGCTCATACACCTCTTGTGGCGTTCCAACCTGCTCAATCACACCGTGGTTCATCACCACAATGCGGTCAGCCATAGATAGCGCCTCTTCTTGGTCATGAGTCACCATAATGGTGGTGATACCAAGTTTGCGTTGCATCTGACAAATTTCATCTCGCAGGTGAGTACGCACTTTCGCATCCAATGCAGAGAGCGGCTCATCCAGAAGCAGCAGACCCGGAGACAACGCCAATGCACGAGCCAGAGCCACACGCTGTTGTTGACCACCTGATAGTTGGTTAGGAAACTTCTCTCCCGAGGTTGGCAAGCCGATCATTTCTAACCAGTGCTCTACTTTTTCAAGCGCCTCTTTGTTCGACATCCCTTGGTTCTTAAGACCGATAGCAATGTTCTCTTGTACCGTCAGATTTGGAAACAACGCGTATGACTGGAACACAATGCCAAAATCACGCTTCTCTGGTGGTAAAAACGTAATCGCCTCATCCGCTTGATGGATTTCTCCTGAGGTTGGAAGATCCAAACCTGCAATAGCGCGAAGCAACGTCGTTTTACCGCAGCCAGAAGGGCCGAGGAAACAGACGAACTCGCCTTTATTAATGGACAAGGAAATGTGCTTTAATGCCGTGAACTGACCAAATTGCTTCACCACATTGTTGATTTCTAGATAAGGTTTGGATACTGACATCGTTTACTCTCCAAATGGTATATACCAAATTTAAATCTGGTATATTTCATTGGGATGACAGTTTTGTAGCAGGTTGATTGCAGTTTAATGATTGGCTTTTCTGGTGTGATTGGAGAGCAGAAATGACAAGAGGAAGATCAATAACAATCTCCCTCAATAGCTTATAATCTACCAATTCCCAGTTATTTTATTTCTTTAAAATTAGGATTTAGGCTCTGACTTTCCATCAAACTTTTTCGACCATGTTTTTAAGATATCAGCACGATCGGCACCCATTTTCGCAAAATCCATCTCAGCCATCGCACCTTCAACTTCAGGGTAGTTCGAGACCACTGCTTTCACGTCTTTATGAGCAACCACTGGGTAGGATTCAACGTAGAGTTCGTTCGCCGCTTTTGACACTGACCAGTCAACAACACGCTTCGCCGCCTCAGACTCTTTCACCAAACCCACAGCCTCTGATTCCCAACCAATACCTTTAGGTGTGATAACCGCGAGAGGCGCACCTTGATTCTTGAGCTTCGCACCACGCACAGCCATCGAAATACCGATTGCCACCTCACCCATCGCAGCTTGAACGCAAGGCTTTGAACCAGAGTGCGTGTAATGTGCCATGTTGTTATCGAGTTTTTTCATGTAATCCCATGCTTGGTCCTCACCCATGTTTTGTAGCCAAGCTGAGACTTGCATATAACCTGTTCCTGATGAAGCAGGATTAGGCATGGCAATATGACCTTTGTACTCTGGTTTGGTTAAATCTTCCCATGACTGTGGCTTAGGTAGGTTGAGTTGCTTTGCCACCGCTTCGTTAAAACACACAGCATTGAAAAATGCATCATTGCCAAACCAAGCTTGATTAGATTGTGGGTCATTCAAACTGGCATTTAGCTCATCTGCACCTTTTGGAGTATAAGGCTTAAGAATCCCCTCTTCTTTAAGCAATGCCATAGAAGAGCCTGCTAATCCCCACACAACTTCGGCATGCGGATTGTTTTTTTCAGCAAGAAGTTTGGCCGTCATGATGCCCGTTGAATCTCGAACCCATTTGATTTTTACATCCGGATTTTCTTTCTCAAACGCATTCTTATATTTCGCCAGAATGTCAGTTTCGAAAGCGGTATACACCGTGACTTCTGTTGCTGCTAGTGCATTTGTCGCTAGTAGAGAAACCAGTGTCGCTAGTGTTCCCTTCATCAAACGGTTTTTCATCATTCTCTCCAGTTAGATTTGGTCTGTACCAGTTTGTGCGTTAAACGTTAAATTCCAATTATGACGATTAAATGAACGAATAATGGCAGTTTAAAGAAACTTTGATTGGCAAGGAGAGCGAGTGTGAAAGTTTTATGAAACCTTAAGTTGTGCCGTTTACTTCCCCTAATTATCGCTGTTAGATTAATCAAAACAAATTGGTATAGTCCAAATAGAGAAATAACATGAAGAACGATTATTTGCTGTTAACTCCAGGTCCTTTGTCTACATCAGAAACGGTGCGTCAAGCGATGCTTAAAGACTGGTGTACGTGGGACGATGAATACAATAAAGATGTCGTCGAAGTCATTCGTGCCAAGCTGACCCAGTTAGCGACTTCCCATCACGGTTATACCAGCGTTTTAATGCAAGGTAGTGGTACTGCATCGGTAGAGGCAACTATTGGCAGTGCCATCAGTAAAGACGGAAAGTTGCTTGTCATCGACAATGGCGCATACGGTGCGCGTATCGCCCAGATTGCAAGCTATCTCAATATCGCAACCCAAGTAGTTGATCCTGGCGAGGTTAACCAACCAAATATTGATGCTATTGATACGCTGCTCAAGCAAGATGACACGATTACTCACGTTGCCATCGTACACTGCGAAACTACGACAGGCATGCTGAACCCTATTAAGCAAATTGCATCGTTGGCAAAACAACATAGCAAAGTGGTCATTCTAGACGCGATGTCGAGCTTTGGTGGTATTCCAATGGATATTGGTGAGTTGGGTATCGACTTTATGATCAGCTCTGCCAATAAATGCATCCAAGGTGTTCCTGGCTTTGGGTTTGTTATTGCCAAGCAAACAGAGCTTGAGAAATGTAAAGGTCAGGCCCGCTCTCTCAGTCTCGATCTTTATGACCAATGGCAATGTATGGAAGTTAACCACGGCAAGTGGCGCTTCACTTCGCCAACTCATACTGTGCGCGCCTTCTATCAAGCATTAATTGAACTGGAACAAGAAGGTGGGATTCCCGCTCGTCATCAACGTTACTTTACCAATCAGAAAACGCTGGTTGAAGGCATGCGTTCGCTAGGCTTTCGCACACTTCTTAACGACGATTTGCACTCACCGATTATCACTTCATTCTACTCGCCAGAGCACAGTGATTATCAGTTCAAAGAGTTCTACGACCGTCTAAAACAGCAAGGGTTTGTAATTTACCCAGGCAAAGTTTCCAACGCGGACTGTTTCCGTATCGGTAACATTGGCGACGTACACCCTGAAGATATTGAGCGCCTTATCATTGCCATCAAAAAGGCAATGTACTGGGAGGTAGCATAATGCCAGAGCAAGCGACCCATTTACGCAGCGAGGGGGACGTGAATAATACGCCCGCTCGCCACAAGTGGAATCAGAACATTCAAGACCAAGCGACTCAAGCACTGCTTAAACGTGACTCGGATGTGTTTCTGCATCAATCAATGTCCACGCCTTGCTTGGATTCTTTAGAAGCAGCTGAAGGTATCTACATTCAAGATACCCGCGGTAAGCGCTATATGGATTTTCATGGCAACAATGTTCACCAACTCGGCTATGGTCATCCTCATGTGATTAAACGAGTAACCGAGCAGATGCACTCGTTACCGTTTTCGCCACGTCGCTTTACCAACGAAACGGCGGTGCAATGTGCAGAAAAACTAACGCAGATTTGCGGTGGAGATTTGAGCCGTGTGTTATTTGCGCCTGGAGGCACTTCCGTTGTTGGCATGGCACTTAAGTTAGCACGCTACATTACCGGCAGCCACAAAGTAGTTTCATTATGGGATTCTTTCCATGGTGCGTCACTGGACGCCATTTCTGTCGGAGGTGAAGCCTGCTTTCGTGAAGGTATGGGGCCTTTGATGGCAGGTGTTGAGCGTATTCCACCCGCCGTGTCCTACCGAGGTGCCTTACCTTCTCAAGATGGCAGCGATGTACATTATGCAGATTATCTAGAATACGTTATCGAGAAAGAGGGCGGCATAGGTGCCTTTATTGCTGAAGGTGTTCGCAATACCGATGTTCAAGTGCCAAGTAAAGCCTACTGGCAACGCGTACGCGAAATATGTGACAAGCATAATGTACTGTTGATTATCGACGACATCCCAAACGGTATGGGCCGAAGCGGCGAGTGGTTCACCTATCAAGCCTTTGATATCGAACCGGATATTTTATGCATTGGTAAAGGTTTCGGTGGTGGTTTGGTGCCTATCGCCTCCATGGTAACCAGAGAAAAATACAACACCGCTGCAGAGATTTCTCTGGGTCACTATACCCACGAGAAGAGTGCGCTTGGCTGCGCGGCGGCACTGGCTACCATGGAAGCCATTGAACAAGAGAATCTTTTAGAAAAAACACGTCGTGACAGTGAGTATGTCAAAACTCGCCTAGAAACGATGAAGCAACAGTATCCAGTCATTGGTGACGTACGCGGTATTGGTCTACTCTGGGGTGTGGAATTAGTGAAAAGTCATGTCACTAAAGCACGCGCATTCGATGAGGCAGAACAAGTTCTTTACCAATGTCTGAACCACGGACTGAGTTTTAAGGTGTCGCAAGGCAACGTTATTCAGCTTAGTCCCCCCCTCGTTATTACTCGTGAAGAGCTGACGACCGCACTCGATATTTTCGAGCAAGCAATCACTAAAGTATGTAAGGATTTCAACTATGTCTAATTCATCTCCAATTCAAGCCATTGTATTCGACTGGGCAGGAACTATCGTGGACTTTGGTTCATTTGCACCAACGAGTATTTTCGTGGAAGCATTTAAACAAGGTTTCGACTTCGATATTACGCTTGCCGAAGCTCGTGAGCCTATGGGCATTGGTAAATGGGACCACATTAAAGCGGTCGGCCAATTACCAGAAGTAAAAGTGCGCTGGGTTGCGCAATTCGGCAAAGAGATGAGTGATTCAGATGTAGACGCTATTTACGCTGCTTTCATGCCTTTGCAAAAAGCCAAAGTCGCCGATCATGCCGAGCCGATTCTTAATGCCGTTGAGGTGGTGAATTCATTCAAAGATAAAGGAATCAAGATTGGCTCTTGCTCTGGTTACCCGAGAGAGGTCATGGATGCACTTATTCCTGTCGCTGCGGACTATGGCTACAAGCCGGATTATGTGGTTGCCACAGATGATCTCCCTCAAGGTGGCCGCCCTGCACCATTTATGGCACTGAAAAACGTTATTGAGCTTGGTGTTGGCTGTGTTGGTGCTTGTGTGAAAGTCGATGACGCTGCGCCGGGCATCGAAGAAGGTCATAATGCGGGAATGTGGACCGTTGGCCTGCTGCTATCAGGCAACGAAGCAGGCTTGACGTTTGACGAATACCAATCAGCGGATCACGCCACTCTTGATGCAGCTCGTGAGCGCGCTCGCACGAAACTTGGCAAAGCATCACCGCACTACCTCATCGATACCATCGCCGACCTCCCAGGCGTCGTAGCGGATATCGAAAAACGTCTTGCTGCTGGCGAACGTCCTTAACGAGGACACTTCGACAGTACAAGAAGCGCGCTAAGCTCCTTTGGCTTATCGAGCATTTGAACGCAAAACCCGCAGCTAGGCTGCGGGTTTTTGCGTTAATGTCGTTTAGCCACCAAGGTAAATTTATATTCACTAGATTTAAAGTAGTTACGACTATACTCGAACACCGTATCTCCGCGTAAATAACCTCTAGTTCGCTTCTCTATGATGGGCTGAGCTGGGTTAATTTGCAGTAGATCAGCAATATCTTCCGGTGGTAATACAGGAATGATCTCTTGTTCGCTGCGATCGATGACCAAGCCTTTTTGTTTCTCAATAAAATCGTACTTAGAGCCTTGCATGACCTGATAAGTCAGGTCTGGGAACATACTCGTTGGCATCCAAGTTTCTTCCACTGTGATTGGGTTATCGTCCAAAAAGCGAACGCGTTTAATGTAAAAGATACGTTCTCCTTCTGAGATCTCTAAATGTTCAGCCATAGTGATAGATGCGGCTTGAATCTCAAAGGCCAGTACATCACTGTGAGTCACACCTTGTAAGTGAGCCCATTTCTCAGCAAAACTGGTTTGTTGGTATATATCGTAATTAACACGGTTTTCTTTTACATATGTACCGCTACCTTGAATACTCTCTAGCTCCTGGTTCTCTACCAATAACTTGATAGCCTGCCTGACAGTCACCCGACTCACAGAAAACTCTTCACGCAACTGAGCTTCAGTGGGCAACGCTTCCCCCACCTTATATTCTCCACTACTAATTTTTTCGCGGATCGCATCGGCAATTCTGCGATACATCGGTAATCTCGCCATACTAACCTCTACTACCTGATTACGGCGTCAATTGAGTCGGAGCACTCAACATTAACTATATTTAACCAATATGATACGAATTGATAGACTAATGACAAGCAGTTGTTACTACAAAAAACTTAAATTTAAATACAAAAACAATACATATTTCCAGGTAAATGAGATCTTGATCATGGATCATTTGTATCAAATAGGTATTATTCACTCATTGTTGACAGGACAACAATAGATGAATGTAACAATGGGACAAAAGTTATGAACCTAACATCTCTTACCAACCCATCGCTGATAAACCTACAAACGACATTTGAAAGTCGTGATGCAGCGATTGAAGCCCTTGCCGAACAATTACACCAACAAGGCAAGTTGTACAATAAGGAAGAATATTTAAAGGCTGTATTCGAGCGTGAAGCTCAAGGCCCAACAGCGCTAGGTGAAGGCTTAGCGGTACCACATGGGAAAACTGACGCGGTGAAAGAAGCCGCTTTCGCAGTCGCCACCCTTTCAAAAGATCTCAAATGGCAAGGACTTGATGAAGATGAAGACGTTAATCTCATCTTCTTAATTGCGATTCCAAATGCAGAGGCAGGCTCAACACATATGCACCTGCTTACCGAACTGACCACTACGCTGGTTGACGACGATGTGCGCCACGCGGTCCTCAATGCTACAACTTCAGAACAAATTCTGGATTTATTGACTGGGAAAGACAACACTGCCGAAAAACAAGACAACTTAGATACAAATGCACCAACCGTTGTTTGTGTAACCGCCTGCCCTGCTGGTATTGCTCATACCTACATGGCAGCCGAGTACCTTGAAAAGACAGGTAAAAAGCTAGGCTACAAGGTCTATGTTGAGAAACAAGGTGCGAACGGGATTGAAGACCGTTTGACTGCAGAACAGTTGAACAAAGCCACGGCTGTTGTGTTTGCAGCAGAAGTCGCAATCAAAGAAGTTGAACGCTTTAATGGTATCCCACGTGTTGAAGTGCCAGTGGCAGAGCCAATCAAACACGCAGAACGTATTCTGAACGACGCGATTGAAGCAGGTAAGAACAGTGCTGGTGCTGAGCGTACTATCGCAACAGACGATAAACCGAAAAAACTACCGCTGAAAACAGAGCTAAAACAAGCACTGCTCTCGGGTATCTCTTATGCCGTCCCTCTTATTGTGGCTGGCGGTACAGTTCTGGCAGTGGCCGTTCTTATTGCCCAAATTTTCGATCTGCAAGAATTGTATGCAACCGATGGTTCGTGGCTATGGATGTATCGTAAGCTTGGCGGCGGTCTGCTTGGCACCCTAATGGTTCCTGTACTTGCCGCTTACACCGCTTACTCGCTTGCTGATAAACCAGCGCTTGGTCCCGGTTTTGCTGCAGGTATCGCTGCCAACCTAATCGGTTCAGGCTTCTTAGGTGGCGTAGTTGGTGGTCTGATTGCGGGTTATATAATGCGTTGGGTGAAAGAGAATGTTCGCCTTAGCCCTGCCTTCAACGGCTTCTTAACCTTCTACTTATATCCAGTTATTGGCACTTTGGTTGCAGGTTCATTAATGCTGTTTGTTATCGGTAAACCTGTTGCATGGCTTAACCAAGGCCTGACGGACTGGCTAAACGGCATGTCTGGCACAAACGCTCTACTTCTGGGCGCAGTGATCGGCTGTTTCGTGTCATTCGACTTAGGTGGTCCAGTAAACAAAGCGGCATATGCATTCTGTCTTGGTGCGATGGCGAATGGTGTTTACGGTCCATACGCTATCTTCGGCTCAGTGAAAATGGTCTCAGCTTTCACCGTAACAGCATCGACCATGCTTGCTCCGCGTCTATTCAAAGATTTCGAAATTGAAACCGGAAAATCAACCTGGTTACTTGGTCTGGCAGGTATAACTGAAGGTGCTATTCCGATGGCAATTGAAGATCCTATCCGTGTTATCGGCTCATTCCTACTCGGTTCCATCGTTACAGGTGCCATGATTGGTGCAGCAGGTATCGGTCTATCGACTCCAGGAGCAGGTATCTTCTCAATCTTCCTGCTGCACGATGCCGGTATTGGTAGCTTTATGGCAGCCGCAATATGGTTCGGCGCAGCCTTAATAGGTACCGCTATCTCAACCGTTACCTTACTAGCGTGGAGAGCGCATGCCGTAAAAAAGGGCAAATTTGAAGCTCAGGTAGCCACGCAAAACTAATCAAAATTATTAATCAATAAGCTGAAGGGCACAGATTCTCTGTGCCCTCAATCAGCAACTAGTAACGATCAATCCCTTGATATTAAAGAATTTAAACTCACTGCAAAGCAGTCCAAAGGTTAACACAATGACTACATCTCGCGTTCATATCACTCCTCACATGCACTGGGACCGTGAATGGTATTTCACCACCGAAGAATCTCGAATTCTACTGGTGAATAATATGGAAGAAATCATGCAACGTCTGGAAACAGACCCTGAGTACAAATACTACGTACTCGATGGCCAAACTGCCGTTATTGAAGATTACTTTGCCATCAAACCAGAAAACAAGCAGCGAGTAAAAGCGCTCGTTGAGGCAGGTAAGTTAATTGTTGGTCCTTGGTACTCGCAAACCGACACCATGCAAGTCTCTGGTGAGTCTATTGTACGCAACATGCTTTATGGATTACGCGACTGCCTTGCTCTTGGCGAACCAATGAAGATTGGTTATCTGCCAGACTCTTTCTCAATGAGCTCTCAATTGCCAATGATCTATAACGGTTTCGACATCGACACTGCCATGTTCTGGCGCGGCTGTTCTGAGCGCCACGGTACCGACAAAACCGAATTCTTGTGGCAATCAAACGACGGCTCAGAAATCATGGCGCAGGTGCTGCCTCTTGGCTATGCGATTGGTAAATACCTACCACAAGACGAAGAAGGTCTGCGTGCGCGTCTCGATAAATACTTCCCCGTGCTTGAAAAGCCATCTGTGACCAAAGACATCCTATTGCCAAACGGTCACGATCAGATGCCAATCCAAAAAGACATCTTTGAGGTGATGGACAAGCTACGTGAAATCTACCCAGATCGTGAGTTCGTTATGAGCCGCTTTGAAGAGGTGTTTGATCGAATCCGCGAAGAGCGTGACAACCTAGATACAATCAAAGGTGAGTTTAACGACGGTAAGTACATGCGTGTTCACCGCACCATTTCTTCGACTCGCATGGACATCAAGCTTGTCCACGCAGAGGTAGAAAACAAGATCGTTAATATCCTTGAGCCGCTCGCTTCCATCGCTTGGACTCTTGGGTTTGAATACCACCATGGTCTTATCGAAAAAATGTGGAAAGAGAGTATGAAGAACCATGCTCACGACTCTATTGGCTGCTGCTGCTCAGATAAAGTTCACGCTGAAATTTTAAACCGTTACATCCTAGCGGATGATATGGCGACCAACCTGATCAATTTCTACAAACGTAAGATTGTTGACCATATGCCTGCTCGTGAAGGATGTGACAAGCTTGCGTTCTTTAACCTGTCACCATACGAGCGTGAAGAAGTGATCAATACAACCATCACCATTCGAGCTGACCAGTTCAACCTGTTTGATGATGAGGGCAACGCGGTCGAATACTTTATCCGAGAACAACGTGTTATCGACCCTGGCAAAATTGACCGCCAAATTGTTCACTATGGAAACTACGACCCATTTATTGAGTACGATATCCAGATTAAATATTCTGTACCGGCAATGGGCTACACGACGCTTCACATCCAAGGTAACCAAGACGGGGCACAAAAAGCGATTCATTCAAGCGCCGATATACTTGAAAATGAGTTCTACCAAATCACAGTCAACAACAACGGTACGTTGACTGTGCTGGATAAAGACACTCAGATGACGTTCGACCAAATATTGCGTGTCGAGGATGGCTCTGACGATGGCGACGAGTACGATTACTCACCTTCTCGCCAAGAATGGCTGCTGTATTCCGACGAGTTTGATGTTGAAACCAGCATCAAACATGAAGGCTTCCAGTCTGTCGCAACAATCAAGACTCGCATGAACGTACCTGCAAACCTTGAAGAGCGCGAAGCGCGTTCAGGCCAAAACGGGTTTGTTGATGTGGACTGCCAAGTAGTTCTAAAACAGGGCTCTCGCCGTATTGAAGTCCGCATGGAAATGGACAACCAAGCCGATGATCACCGTGTTCGAGTTCTCGTTCCAACACCATTCGTATCTGAAACTGTCGTTGCCGATAATCAGTTTGGTCTCATAACGCGCCCGACGAACGATCCTGCGATGGATGTTTGGGAGCAAGAAGGCTGGAAAGAAGCACCCGTACCCGTTTATCAATTGATGAACTTCGCAGCGGTTGAGAACAACACGGGCGGTATGGCACTAATGAGCAATGGTCTGCGTGAATTCGAAGTCATTTCCAGTCAAGGTAACGCGCAACGTGATACTTTCGCGCTCACGCTATTCCGTGGTGTTGGGGTCCTTGGTAAGGAGAACCTTCTTCTTCGACCAGGCCGACCATCTGGTATCAAGATCCCAACACCAGATTCTCAAACTCGCGGCAAGATCGTGTGTGAGTTTGCGCTGTTTGGTTTTGCTGGCAACCACATAGATGCCAACATCATGGCAGAATCACGTGACAATGTAACGCCAATACAGTGCTACAACAAAATTCCTTATAACGCGATGAAGTTGAATGTGGGCGAGCAAAACAAACCGCTGACTTACTCCTTGCTCAATAAGAATCAAAAAGGGGCCGTTCTGAGTGTGCTTAAGAAAGCAGAAGATGAAGATGCATTGATTCTCCGAGTCTACAACCCATCAGAAACTGCAACCATTGAAGACAATATCGCATTCAAAGAATCAGTTACCTCTTGGAGAGAGGTCAGTATGGACGAACGAATTCGAGATACTAACATTGAGATGCAATCCTTCGGATCGCTGAAACCGTGTCAGGCTAGAAGCTTCCAAATTAAGCTTTAAGCTAAGTTTGTGGTCAGCAAAAAGCATCGTGCTCCGCTTCTTTGCTGACTACTCCCTTTACCAATATCAAGGGAATGGTACTGTCTTTCGGTTATCACCATACCAGCGACGTACCTAGAGCCTGTTTAATTGAGACTTCACAGGCTCACTATTGGTAACTTATGGTCCTGATAAGTTCATAATCAAGCTCTTTGACCAACCCCGCTGCGAGGCGGGTTTTTTCATTAATCTCCTCCTAATTAGCCCCCCTACCAACGCTCCATCTATTGGTTATAACAATGGTTCCTATTTTGAATCCAATGATTGCTCACTTTAGATTGTCGTTCAAACCAAGTAGGTACTTCTTTAGGCAAGGATGTTATCTATCAAAGAATCGGAGCGAACAAATGAAAAAGTCAATTCTTACACTGTTACTAACCGCAACAACCAGTGGGGTAATTGTTGGTACTGCAGATGCATGCACCTATGCCACTTTTGAAGCTAATGATAAATCCTTTGTAGCTCGCACTATGGAATTGCCATTTGAAGCTCATGAGATGCTCACAGTCGTTCCAAGAGGGCATGAGTTCGCTGAGTTTACGGCTAAATATGGCTTTGTTGGGATGCAACATGGTCAAGAAGATATGGTGTCTTCAGGCATTAATGAGCATGGTGTTTCGGTTGAGGTACTAGCACTTGGAGCTGCGGATTATCTACCAGCAGGTAAGGGTGATATTTCACAGATCGCACTTGGGGCTTACATTCTTGGTAACGCACGTTCAACCGATGAAGCAGTCACGATACTTCATAATCTGAAAGTGCATCTTGGTAAAATGGCAGGGGTCGGCGCTATAGGGGTACATCTTGCAATCAACGATGGTGAGCGTAAGGTCGTAGTGGAACATACTCAAGGCGATGGCATAGCCGAGATTTACGAAAACGATCTCGGCGTCATGACCAATGATCCAGTCTATCCTGTTCAAGTAGAACTGGCGCAGATGATGCTTGATGGTAAAGGTTATGATGATGCAAAAGTACAGTTTGCAGAAGAGACCTTTAAAGGTTTTGACCGCTCACCCACTGGACGTTTCCAACAAATGGTGGCATTAAACGCGACTCAAGATAGCACCAGAATCGTTACTGACTTTGATGCAGTTAACCGTGCATGGTCAATGATCAATAGTGTTGATGTGGTGCAAGGGACCCTGTATTGGCGACACTTCGATCCCGAAAATCCACAAATGACCGGCTATTCGAATGTCACTGATATTAACAACAAAGACTATTACTTCCGTACCTACGACAACCAACAGATTCGCAAAGTCGATATCGATACTATTGATTTCGCCAACACTACTTACAAGCAGTTTGACATCTTCAGAACCATTGATGGCTATCAAGTTATTGATATTAATTAATTTATCCTTCTATCTATAAACTGTTAAATGTGCGCAAACCTTGTGTGCATTTAACTTTGGCATGATCGGAATTCACAATGGCGTGATCTGATATGAGGTGGCACCATTTGTAGACCTATAATCTCTCCATCAAACAATGACACTTTCATCGTTAACCTAACACTGGGAGAGATTCATCATGGCGAACACAGCACTTATTACTGGCGCATCAAGTGGCATCGGACTTGAACTGGCCAAAGTCCACGCGCAAAAAGGTGGTGACTTAGTTTTAGTCGCTCGTTCTCAAGCGAAACTCGAAGCATTGAAAGCTGAGCTTGAAAGCCAATTTGGCATTAACGTTACCGTTCTACCCGCCGACTTAGCCAAGCTTGACTCTGCGCACTCGTTGTTTGCACAAACGGAAGCGGCTGGGATCCAAATCGATATACTGATTAATAATGCAGGCTTCGGTGGTCATGGTCATTTTCATGAACGTACTCTTGAAGATGAGCAAGCAATGATGCAAGTAAACATGGTTACCTTGACTAACCTCACCCACCTTTATTTAAAAGGCATGGTAGAACGGAACAAGGGTAAGATACTTAATGTTTCGTCCACAGCCTCTTTCATACCCGGTCCTTTGCAAGCCGTTTACTACGCAACAAAAGCATACGTGACCTCTTTTAGCCAAGCGGTCGCTGAAGAAGTAAAGGAACACAACATCTCCGTGACAGCCTTATGTCCAGGTGCAGTCGCGACAGGGTTTGTTGAAGCAGGAAATCTCGAAGGTGTGGATGTTTGGAAGAACGCGAAAACGCCGCGTTCCGTTGCTGAGTGTGGCTATCAAGCAATGGAAAATGGCGAACTGATTGCATTCAATGAGCCAGGTTTGAAGTTCATGTTGAATTGGATTGTTCCTTTCCTTCCCCGTAAGATGGTACTGAAAATTTCGCGCAAAGCGATGGAGAAAAACCGCAAATAACATCACATTACCTCACCTAAATAGAAGTATTGAAATGAAGAGAGCCAATAAGTTCGTTATTCCACCAAACTGGAAACTGATGTTCAGCGACCTAGATCTAAACATAGAGGAAGTACTTGCTTACGCGAAACTGCCCAAAGGGCTATTCGCACAAGAAAAAGTACAGCTTTCCCCGTCTCAATACTTCCAATTGTGGCATGGTGTTGATCTCGCAGCACACGGGAGAGATATGCCGTTAGAATTTGCCAAAGTGATGAGCCTGGAGTTCTTCGATGTCCCTATCTATGCCGCCATATGCACACCTAACCTTAATGCAGCAGCAAAACGTCTTCAGGAATACAAACCCCTTATTGGCCCAATGGCATTGGATATTGATACCAATGATGAATATACGGAGTTACTCATTAGCTGCTACGGATTTGAAGCGCCATTACCACTTTGCCTGAATCTCTCGGAGCTTATTTTCTTCACTCAACTAACGCGTCTAGCAACGCGCCAGAATATTGCACCACTGCGCGTTGAGCTCCCTGCACTTCCAGACAACCTGGATCAGTACGAAAGCTATTTTGGTTGCCCTATTACCCTAGGCAACAACACCAGTATCCGTTTCAGCTCTAAAGATGCAAATACGCCATTTTTGACCCGTAATCAGTTAATGTTAAAGTGCTTTGATAGTGAATTGCAAAAACAGCTCAGCGAAACCGTTGGCAAACAAAACGTTGTCGATCACGTGAAGAAAGTCCTGCTCGATGCACTACCTCAGGGGCAAAGCAGTATCGATTATGTTGCTCGTGAACTGGCCATGAGCAAACGAACATTGCAGCGCAAACTGTCCCATGAAAATCTGACTTTTCAAGAGTTACTTCAAGAGGTTCGGCAAAGCTTGGCGAAAGATTACCTCATTAAATCCGAGCTCCCAGTGAGTGAGATTTCTTTTTTATTAGGCTTCCAAGAATGTAACTCATTTATTCGGGCTTACACCTCTTGGAATGGGCTTTCTCCGGCTCAACAACGTGAGCAGTTAATATAACTACAAACCATCACGTGGCTTGATACGCAAACTGCAACATAACTTTGTCGATCTATTTTCAATCGATATTTGCTATAAGGTTTAATGGAAATAGCGGTAAAGGAGATTTATTTTGTATAGCCACGTATTTTTAGGCGCCAACGATATCCCAGCTTCCAAGGCGTTTTATGACTCAACTATGTCCGTTTTAGGATACGGTGAAGGGGTACTAGACGCAAAAGGGCGCTGTATGTATTTCAGTCCAACGGGGGTACTAGGTCTTACGACGCCAATTGATGGTCAACTAGCATCTCACGGCAATGGCATGACTATCGGATTTCTTGCAACCTCGCCAGAACAGGTTGACATATGGCATGAGGTCGGAGTTAGAAATGGTGGGATCGCCTGTGAAGATCCACCTGGAATCAGAGATACCGGTGAACGTAAACTCTATATGGCATACCTAAGAGATCCGGCTGGAAACAAGATTTCGGCGACCTGCTTCTTATAGTTTGAGCATTGAGTTTGATTTAAAGGTCTTCTAAAGGAATGAAGTTTGTCATTCCTTTTTCACATCATAGCTAGCATAGCTTTTACAAAGTGCCTGTCGTTGATCAACACTTTGACCAACCCTTTTGCGAACCTCTGTGTCAGATAGTTCTATATTAGTCGGCACTTGAAACTAACAAGCATCCTAATAAAGCTTGATAGTAAGTCATATGTTGATATCCTGTAATGCTGCATAAATTTTACCGCACCAGCAGTTGCACTCACCAACCTATCTTAGAAGGTAAAATATGAAGTTTCCGAAATCACTTCCTTCCGCTCATCGTGCACAACTTGAACAAATCGTCAGTGTACTCTCTCAGGATCCTCGATTTTGCGGCATTGGTTGTAGTGGCTCTTACGCGTCTGACACTATGGACCAATATAGCGACTTAGACTTTGTTATTGCTATCGAACCTAAATACTATCAAGAAGTTATGGCACAACGCTTCGATATACTAAGTCAATTTGACGATATGCTAGCAGCCTTTACCGGTGAACATGTGGGTGAACCCAGACTCATTGTGTCTGTATTCGGTGAATTGGAACTTGTTCACGTCGACTTCAAGTTTGTTTCACTACCTGATGCTGCAGTACGAGTCGATGATACTCAAGTTCTTTGGGAAAAAGACAGCATGTTGAGCGATGTGTTTGCCACTGCCAAACCAAGCTACCCTCAACCTGACCCACAATGGGTCGAGGATCGCATCTGGATTTGGACGCATTATGCTGCAACGAAAATAGCTCGAGGTGAATATTTTGAAACGTTAGAGTTTCTCTCTTTTCTGCGTTTTCATGCTCTGTCCCCCCTTGCCCTCAAGCAAGCGGGTTTAACGCCATCTGGCGTACGTACCATAGAAAAAAGGCTACCAGAGTTTGCTAAGAAACTAGAAAAAACTGTAGCGTTACCAGAAAAGGAATCGTTGAAGTCTGCACTTGAACATTGCGTATTAATCTACCTAGAGCTGAGAGCAAACGAATCTATCGAAGTCAATGATAGAGCAAAATTAGCCTGTGTTGATTATCTAAAGAACATAAAGTGATGACAAATATAGAAAAGTAAGAGTTTCCGTGAGTTGCCTCTTAGCAACTCACATTTTTACATCTATTGGCTCGTTTTCTCATACCACGGCATGACTATCAACCATTGTTATTACATCCTGCACCGACTCCACGACACAATCCGCAATTGAAAACGCAGGGTTATTTTCAAAAGGCATAGCAATGGTGGTTAGCTGCGCCGCAACAGCGGCTTTCACACCTGTTAGGCTGTCTTCTAATGCGAATGCCTGCTCCACTGGAACATCTAATCGCTGACAAACTTCCAAATAGACATCGGGAGCTGGTTTACCATTTGGTACGTCTTCTGCGCTTAACATCAAGTCAAAGCTGTCTTGTATACCTAGTTTTTCAGTCACCGCATGAATAATTGGATAAGCAGAAGAGCTGGCTAGAGCGAGGCGAAAGCCTCTTTGTTTTAAGTCTGAAATCAGTGTCGGAATACCCTCTATCGCCTCGCCTTCCTGTTCGACAAGTGCAACTACTTTTTGCATTATCTCTGATTCCAACACCTTAGCATCCACACTCAAGTTAAACATTTGAATCCATGTAGCAGCGATATCGTCAAGTCGTTTTCCCATAGTGTTTTCAATGCAGTCGTCAATCGTGGCGCTCGCTCCGTAATTAGCTAACACTTCAATCTGCGCCTTTCGCCAAAAAGGTTCTGACTCAATAAGTACGCCATCCATATCAAACACAAAAAGTGACTTTGTCGTCATGTCTTATCCTACTTCAATCTGAATAAACTCTATGGATAGTATAAGGTTATGCAGGCCAGTGGAATAGAAAGGTAGGCCGCAACCGAAACTTGATTGCAGCACTTTGTGTTTTACAATTTACTCATATCTAGCTTGTGACCCAGAGGCTCGACTTGCACGTCGGCGTAGCCCATTGTCACCGCCTCAAATTGCTTACTCATTTCCAAAGCATGTGCGGCATCTTTGGCAAGCACCGCCACCAAATAAGTGGGCCTGACAACACCATTCTCTAAATTCTGAGTATTGATGTACGACGAGGTTACCGTGCCAACTTGATTAAGTGCTATCACTCGCTGTAAATCAATGCCCAATACTCGGTCAATTTCCAAAGGCTCTACACCAGACTTCCAAATGAAGGTGAGGCCAAAATTATTCGCTTTCGGTGTGTTGTCTAACCACTTTGATCCTAACAACTGAATGTGGTTTATTCTGACCAAATCTTGTTGGTACAAAGGTAAACTTGCTAGCTGGTCACGCACCGATTGCTCGCTTTCAGCTTCCATAACGAATTTTAGTAGCTGTGTTTTCTGTCCGCCTACTTGGCTATTTTCGACAAACATGTCTTTGATTTTTCCGTTATCCACCAGCTTCTTAAATGATGCTCGCTGTTCCGGCATCGTCTTAAGTACTTGTGCGATATCATCAGTGTTCCACTTCAACTCTACGCCATAATCGTACGCATAAGCAGAGCTAGCCCCTGCAAGAAGTGCACCGATAACAAATAGATTTTTGATTATTTTTCTCATGACTTTACCTTCTAATTCAAATGATACTTCTTACCAACGTGAGCGATAGCTGCGGTGACAACTTTTACACGTAGATTCCGCAGCCTTTAGCCCCTTCTCGACTTCTGCAATAGATTGATTTTGCGCACCAAGCGCCACCTGCTGATAGCCTTGTTGCATCTGTTGCATTAATCGATTGAATTTTTCTGGCTTACTCCACACGCTTTCTTTCGCTTTACTTCCTTCTTGAGTCCCTAAAACAAAGGCACCGTTTAACGCATCACTGTTAGCTACAAGTTGCTCGCTCGCTTCTAACAAAGTCTGCCAGTCGGTATCACTACCATCGAGCGTTTTTTTAACGGCCTTAGTTTGTGACTCGAGGGCTGTAAAGGCTTTTTGCCGAGCGTCTATGATGTCTAATGTTGCTGAGTCCGGAGCGGAATACGCTAGAGATGAAATACCTGTCGATAGTGCGAGCAAGAATACTAATTTGGTCGTCGAATGATGAGTGAACATATTTCCTCCACCTGTTTTGTATATCGTTGTTGATGCATTTAATTTACACAACAATTATTGCACACGCAACAATTGTTGTGTAAATTAATATCAACTATTTAAGACTAGAGGATCAAATTATGCAAAAGGTTAAAGTTTGGGATCTTGCGACTCGACTCTACCACTGGATTCAAGCCCTTGTTTTTGCGGGACTAGTATTCACTGGCTTTAGTAATCAAGGGCCCCATATCCAATTGGGGCTAGTTTTATTTACATTACTACTTTGGCGCGTGATATGGGGTTTTATTGGTAGTGAAAGTAGCCGATTCCGTTCTTTTCTTAAGCATCCAAAAGTAATTGTCCGATATACATTCGGTAAGGCAATCTCATATGTAGGGCATAACCCGCTAGGTGCAGTCATGGTTGTTGCAATGATCGGTACATTACTCATTCAGTGTGTTACCGGCATGCTTTTAGCTGGAATGTTTGATGGTTTGGAGAGTATCGGCATTTTTATTCCCGAGCCTCTTTATGACATTACAGACACCACTCACGCATTATTCGCTGACATGTTACCAATCATGGTCGCGCTGCACGTTGGAGCTATTGTTATCTACAAACTACGTGGCAAAAGTCTGCTTATGTCTATGTTCACAGGGCAACAGATACTCAACGCAGATGCACTATCTCCTTCTTTATCGAGCAACTTTAAAGCGTTGTTAGTGCTAATCATCTCAATATTAGTTACGATGACAATAGTTGCTTTTTCAATGGTGTAAAAATGAAGACAGAATTCGAACGCCAAACCAGCTTTGGTTGGCTACTAAATGTTGTGGCAAATCATGCATCAAAAGAGTTTGATAAGAGATTGCGAGAAAAGGGACTGACGCTAGCGTTATGGCCAACTCTAATGTGTTTGTGGGAAAAGGAGGGCGTCACTCAACGAGAGATTGCGCAAATGTCCAAGGTAGAGAGCTCAACAACGACTAGAACACTCGACAAATTAGAAGCTCTAGAATTGGTCGAGCGACGTGTCGACCCAGAAAGTCGTCGCTCCTTCAGGATCTTTTTGACAGACAAAGGGAAAGCCCTTAAGGAAGAAGTCATTCACCTACCGGTCGAAGTCAATCAAGCGTTGCTAGCCGAGCTTGAAGATGAAGAACAAAGAACTTTGATTACAACATTGCAGAAGTTGGTAGAGCGTATATGAGTCCATCTGCGCCGCTCACATCGCTTTAACTGAATTGTTTGAATACTTGTGAGTGCCGAAGCGGTTCGACTCCAGAAACACGTCGATTATCAATAATGGTTTGATAATCTTTCAAATCTCTCATTATTTTTGTTTTATTTAAGCCAAGATAAGATGTTGTTATCCAGTTATCACCAACCAAAAGATCCATTCTAACGAGGAAATACCATGGCAAAGCTGACTATCGTCGCTAACATCATTGCAAAACCTGATCAGATTGAACTTGTGAAAGCAGAGCTTCTTAAACTCATTGATATCACACGTAAAGAACAAGGTTGTATCAACTACGACTTACACCAAGATAATGAAAACCCTGCGCACTTTGTATTTTACGAAAACTGGGAGTCGCGCGAGCTGTTAATGGCACACTTAGCCGCACCACATATTGCTCAATACAAAGCCGCAACCGACGGCGCCGTTGAGAGTTTTACGCTTAACGAAATGACTCAAGTTGGCTAATTGCCACCAAACTATTGGTCAAATAGTAGCGCCCTAATGACAAAAATCGCCCAAATTTGTAAGGCAAGGTATTCTAGTTTTATCCATAAATCCATAGTGTTATCGCAGTCCATTGTATGAACTTTTACGGTAACAAGGTATGTGAGGATTGACAGTGAAGAATTCTCAGAACAATGAATACAGCGTGAAGGTTATTAATAGTGCTGTTAGATGCCGGTCATTAGGGTAACCACTAAAGTACGCCCAAACGATGGTTTGGGCGTACGTTTACTACTGTTTTTCAAAAGTTCCGGTGCTTTTGATCATCACATCTAGGAAGCCTGAAGCGTTGCTTTTATCAGAACCGGAGTTTTTCATCTGGTTGTGAGCACCTTTCAATCTCGCCATCAATTCTTGACGCTGTTTTTCTACATCACTAGTGATTTCTTTTTTATCAGTCATAACAGGTTCTCTTGTGTAGCATTGATAAGAACACGTTAGTTCAAGTTTTAAACTTCAACAAATGACAGCTATTCGTAGATCTAAACCTTCATCACTCCACCTATGAACAATTAGAATCAAAAAGTGGAAATTTCATTTATATCAATACATTAGCTAAGCCACCATCGAATCCCCGACATATTGATAATACTCATAGGACATTATCAAATACTATAGTCATTTCGTTCCGAACTGTTGTTTGAGGAATATTCGACAAACTCAAACTGCATATTATGATCCTCCACGTAATAAGCACTACGACGATGGGGATGCTCTCCTCCCCAATGATCCAATTCATAACCTGCGATTGTTAGCCGTTCAACTGTTTCGTCAAGGTCATCTACGACGATTCCTATGTGTTTTACGCCTGTCCAATGGTTGTTCCAATCTGCTATTCGACCATCACCTCCCGATTGGACTGCGATGTAAGAGCGATCATCTCCAACATGAAACCACTCCACTTCCTTGCCATACCATTCTTCCATTTTTCCTTGACCTCTAATCCGCCAGTCTGGTAATGCTGCTAATAAAAACTCTATCGTTTTCCTAGGGTTAACTAGCGTAATGTTGGCATGCTCGATATATCCATTCATCGTATTATTCCTTCTGTTAGTGATTGGATCTTAGCGTAATTCCTCAAGTTAACTTGAGGTCAAGGACTATTTAACAGTGAGGTCATAAGCAGGAGTTATCAGACTATTAATAACTGATGATTAGTGTCTTTTTAACCAATCATTACACTAGCCCTCATCGAAACAGAGCACGGAATGCAAACCACAAGCAGGATTGCTTTTACAATTAAGGGTTAGTAATGAAAAAGTTAGTTCTTGCCACCGCTATCGCAGCAATCTCAACTGGCGCATTTGCAAATACAGATTTTAGTGGTCATCGTGTTGGTATAGGTGCTTCAAGCCTAGAATTTAGTGACTCACTGGGAAGCTGGAATTTAGGCACAGGCGTTAAAGTTGAATACGGTTATGATTTCAACCAAATCTTTGGTATCAACGTGTCTTATGCTTGGAACCAGGATGATGTTTACGTTCCATTCTACGATGAAACATTGGATTACAAAGCTCGTACCTTGAAAATTGATACTGATATTGGTTACGCCTTTGACCTTGGTCAAGGGTGGATTAAACCTTACGGTGTAGTTGGTCTTGCTTTCCTAGGTGATGAAATCAATACATCGAACTATGGCAAAATAACGGGCAATGACTCAAGTGTCTATCTCGGTGCTGGCGTGCGTGGCCAACTTGACATGGGCTTATACGCAGATCTTCGAGTCGATCTACCAATGTATGGTGATCTTGACGCAGACTACCTATCATTTACGGTTGGTTACAAATTCTAACCTAATAGATAACAGGCAGTTAAACCACCTATACCAAGCCAATGTGATTCCACGTTGGCTTTTGACGTATTTCTAACATTGCAAGTGCTAACATTCCCATGTCATCCATAAAACCGAGTAATACAGTGCCGAAAGACCGTTTTGCCAATCTCGATCTTAATCTTCTTCGAGTGTTCAAGGTGCTTTACGAAGAGAAAAACATGCGTAAAGCGGCGGAACGTTTGTACGTATCTCAACCAGCTGTCAGTCAATCACTACAAAGATTGCGTCATCAATTTGATGACCCATTATTCGTTAAAGTGAAATCAGGCTTATCTCCAACTCCATTTTCTGAGCAGCTATCGAGCTCGTTACTTCCTCTATTGTACGATATTGAAAATGTCGTCAATGATAGTGATGTCTTTGACCCGGCTCAGTTAGACCAAGACATTACCATTGCCCTCTCTTCGAGCTTTGTTTTCTCCATTTCTGGTGAATTGTATCGCTATTTTCGTGAACATGCTCCAGGCCTACGAATCCATATTGCATCGTGGAATGATCAAACGGTAACCGCTATCGAAAAGGGAGAAATACTACTAGGGATCAATGCTGAATTAACCGACAGCTACCCTTTCATGGAAAAGCGAACAATTGGTGAGATTAACGCTTGCTTACTCGTTAGAAAAGAGCACCCGATTACTAAGAAAAAGGTAACGGTTGAGTCTATGTCGAAGTATCCATTGGCACGACTAATCGTCAGTAACTACAGTAAATATACAAGCCCTACCGTTGAAATCTTCAAACGCCTGGGGTATCCACTAGAAGTGGGGTTTAGTTCCGAATACCCAGTTGCACTTATTGATGTTGTGCAGCAATCGGATATGTTTATGGGAACCACCAACTGCTTCCCGATACATAACTACCCAAATTTAGTCATGCTAAGTCCTGACCAAGTATTACCTGAAGCGCAGTATCCTGCATTGTCCTATTTTCACAGTCGCCACCAAAATAGTGCGCTAGTCAACTGGCTTAATGAGTCGATTGTTCATATATTTCAGCAACGTAAAACCGAAAATGCCAATCACCACTTATCGTCGGTTAGCAACCCGATAGAAATAGCGTAACGCACTCTTCTATATATTGTTTGCGCTGTGCTTCAGTTTGCACTCCACTCTCACCTAAAAACGCCCAGTAAGCGGCTTTTCCATGGAACATCAGTAGGAGTTGCATCGCTGCATTTTCTGAGTCGTTGGGAAGAGAAATCGTGCCTTTTTCATGATGACGTTGAAGATAATTGGCTAGAACATGAAGTGTCTTTTGGGGCCCAGATTGCAAATAGAGTGCGGATATTTGAGGGTGAGACTTCACCTGTCCTACTGCATTTCGAAACGTTTGCAGAACTTGCTCTTCAAGATGCATGTTCTGAAAGCGAACACCAAACTCCACCAAAGTAGGCTTGATCGGACTATCCAAACTTAACGCCGATTCATCAATCGCGCGCTGCTCACATCGGTATTGAATACAAGTTTCAAACAGCTGGTCTTTAGTTTTGAAATGAGAATAGACCGTTTGCTTTGAGACGTCAGCTAATTTAGCGATCTGATCCATGCTCACCTTGTAGCCATGTTCGCAAAACAACTCACCCGCCGCTTTTAATATCTGTAGTCTCTTCTGTTCACTTTTTTGGATCATGCTCACAATACCAGTAGCAACCTTTGGAATAACTAATTTTTAACACAATCAAACTAGACAGTCTAGTTTGATTGTGATTATTCTATGACCAATAGGTTAGGTTTATAGGATGTCTATGATGCAAACAAAGCAATTACTAACAAAAGCATCAGCACTAGCAATTCTGATTTTGCTACAAGGTTGTCAAAAATCAGAGCAACCAGAGGTAGAGGCGGTCGAGCCTTTAACTGTTTCCACCACTGAAATTACGTTAAGCCCTTCATACAAGGTTCAAAGGGAATACGTCGGTACAGTAAAAGCAGGTCAACAAGCTAATCTTGGCTTTGAGCTATCTGGCAAAGTGGATGCGTTATTTGTCGATGTGGGTGATGTCGTAGAAAAAGGCGAACCACTCATTAGACTCGATACGGATTTATTGGTCACCGAAGCTAACCAGTTAAGGGCACAAAATAATGAAGTGCGAGCCCAGCTAAAACTGGTTGAAGCCAATCTAAAACGTCAACAGTCTCTTAAGTCAAAAGGCTTCAGTGCGGAGGCCGAAATCGACGCCCTCACAAGCCAAGAAGGCGTATTGCAAGCCAATCTTGTGAGGCTACAAGCCGCGTGGAACGCAAATAAACTAAAACAAGAAAAGTCGACCATCCTTGCCCCTTATTCAGGCGTTATTGCCAAGAGACATGTCTCTCTTGGAGATGTTGTCAACGTCGGAACACCAACCTTAGTACTGCTCGCCAGTGCCGGTAAAGAAGCCTTTATCGGTATTCCAGCTCAACAGCTTGAACGCGTCACCCAACTGACTTCTCCTGATGTGCGAGTCTCTAATGCTCATTATGGCGTCACACTTCTTAACCCAGGAGCGATGGTAGACACCAAGTCACGCAGCGTGTCACTGCGCTATCAGTTTCCTGAAGATGCTCATGTTTTGGAGGGAGAACTGGCTTATTTGGCATTCGAACAAACAATTGACGAACCAGGTTACTGGGTTCCACTCACCGCACTTATTGATGGCTTGCGAGGAGTGTGGAATGTTTATGTTATAGGCGCCGATAGTAAAGTAGAACGTCGCAGTGTGAACGTCTTATACGCCGATAGCCAACGTGCCTTTATCAATGGTTCACTTGCCAATGGCGAGTCTATCATTGCCAGTGGCCTGCACCGCGTTGTTCCGGGGCAACCCGTACAAATAAGCTCTCAATAGGTGGTGATATGAAAGCAGTTCAAATCATTACCAATACTCGGTTACTCATTTTAATGACTGCTCTGTTGATCGTAAGTGGTCTCGCCGCATTTTCGTCATTACCAAGAGCAGAAGATCCCATTATCACGAACCGTTTTGCCAATGTAACGACAAGCTTTCCGGGCGCAAGTGCCGAGCGAGTCGAAACCTTAGTTACTGAGGTAGTGGAAAACAAACTTAGGGAGCTTAGTGAAGTCAAACTACTAAGTTCAACATCTAGGCCAGGCATCTCTATTGTCACAATAGAGCTGAAGGATGAGATTACAGAGCCAGAGCCAGTCTGGTCCAAAGCAAGAGATAAACTGTCCGACATCACCCCTGTTTTGCCAACCGGTTCAGTCGCCCCTGATTTAGACAGTGACCACACCTACGCCTTTACCATCATTTCCGCGCTAACTTGGGAAGGCCCTGGTGAAACCGATATTCTAACATTAGGTCGTTATGCTAAAGAGTTAGCTAAAAGACTCAGAACATTATCAGGCACTGAGTTTGTCGATGAATACGGCATGCCAAAAGAAGAGATTCAAGTTAACCTACGGACTGCTGACACCGCGGCGTTTGGCCGCTCAAGTATCAACATCGGTGATAGCCTAACAGGCGCAGACGCAAAAAACTCTGCTGGCCAGCTAGTCAACCATTTCGCACGCTTTGGGCTGGAAATTGAGTCAGAATTGGATTCGATAGAGCGAATTAAACAAGTGCCTTTGATCGTTGACGATAACGGTCATATTATTCGACTCGAAGATGTTGCCAACGTCACTCGCAGCGCTAAGACACCTGAAAGTGAAATGGCACTCATTGATGGTGAACCCGGTGTTATTGTTGCAGCTCGAATGGTGCCTGAGTTACGTGTTGATCAATGGACCGCTAGAGCAATGACGGTCATTGAACGTTTTCAGCAGGATTTACCCAGCAATATCAAGGTTAACATTCTTTTTGATCAACAAGGTTACACGACGACACGTTTGGTCGATCTAGGGCAAAGCTTGCTTATCGGTTTTAGTCTGATTCTGATTGTACTGTTTGTGACTTTAGGCGTAAGAGCAGCCGTGCTGGTCGCTATTGCGCTGCCCCTAACTTCAATGTTTACCCTGTCACTAATGAAAATGACGGGCATCCCTATTAACCAAATGTCGGTGACAGGACTTATCGTCGCATTGGGAATTATGGTGGATAACGCTGTGGTCATGGTGGACACCATCCAAAGCTATCGATTAAAAGGTCAGGCTCGCTTAGAGGCGACCATCAATGCACTGTCACATCTATGGGTGCCGTTGTTAGGTTCAACACTCACCACCATTCTCGCTTTTGCTCCAATTATTCTGATGCCCGGTGCTACCGGAGAATTTGTAGGCGCGATTGCGATCACGGTGTCCTTTTCTTTAGTGGGTTCTTATATCCTCTCACACACCGTCATTGCTGGGTTTGCGACTATGCTATTGCCTAGCCACGCGTCGGGAGACCATTGGTACAATACAGGGCTTCGCATTCCCGCTTTGACCCATGCTTTTGCTCGTTCAGTAAAACTGGCGATCAAACACCCTGCTATTTCTTTGCTGCTTGTCTTAGCCGTTCCCATTACTGGCTATTGGAGTATTTCTCAACTGACTGAACAGTTCTTTCCACCTTCGGATCGAGACATGTTTGAGGTACAAGTATTTTTACCTCCACAAGCCAGTATTTACGCGACTGAGGCGTCTACGGAGCTTGTGGACGACATCATTCGTTCCTATGAAGGTGTAGAGCGAGTCGATTGGTTAGTTGGCGCTAACTTCCCATCGTTCTACTACAATTTACAAGCCACGCAAAACAACGCGCCGTACTTCTCACAAGCCATGGTTAAAATGGATTCATTCCAAACCGCTAATAAAGTCATTCCAGAGCTTCAGGAGCGGTTAAACAGAGAAATCCCTTCCGCTCAAATTTTGGTGAGAAAACTAGAACAGGGTCCTCCGTTTAAAGCACCAATAGAGTTACGAGTCTATGGTGAGAATCTCGATACGCTCAAATCTATAGGAGAGGATGTCCGTCTCATTCTTGCCAATACGCCTCATGTCACACACACCAGAGAAACTCTACAACCTGGTACACCAAAAGTCTGGTTAAAAGTAGATGAAGATACAGCCAAGCTCAATGGTATTACGCTCAACCAGTTTGCCAACATGTTGCAAGCGACGTTAGTCGGGCGAGAAACCGGCTCGGTCACTGAAGGCAGCGAGTCTATTCCTATTCGTGTACGTGTTGCTAATGAAGAGCGTGAAAACCTATCGCACCTTGGCAACTTACGTCTGCCTATTTCTTCTGATACCTATACTACAGGTGTCAGCGTATCGACACTGGCCGACCTCGAACTCACCACCAGTCGTGGCGCTATTACCAGACGCAATGGCGAGCGCGTCAATACCATTGAGGGCTATATTCAAGCGGGAGTGCTACCACAAACGGTACTTAATGAGTTCCAACAACGTTTGTCCCAATATACCTTACCAGCGGGTTATCATATCGATTTTGGTGGTGAGTCCGCAGAGCGAGACCGCTCTGTAAGTCTGCTTATTTCGAATATTTCGGTTGTAGTGGTCTTGATGATTTTGGTCGTCGTCATGTCATTCAATTCGTTTAGGCTAAGTACGATTATCTTTATGGTGGCGGGATTAGCTGGAGGATTAGGGCTGCTCTCTGTGTGGGTCTTCAACTATCCATTTGGCTTTACCGTCATCATAGCGATGCTGGGCATCATGGGACTGGCTATCAACGCGGCTATCGTAATTTTGGCGGAATTGAGATTAGATGAGAAAGCATCGTCAGGCGACATCGATGCTTCCGTCGATGCAGTAATGGCGTGTACTCGCCATATTACCTCAACCACTATCACTACCGTTGGCGGATTTATGCCATTGATTATCGCAGGAGGAGGCTTCTGGCCACCATTCGCCGTGGCTATCGCAGGTGGTACCGTCCTCACGACATTGATCTCTTTTTACTTTGTCCCTGTTGTTTATCGAATGATGGTTAAACCTCGCAAGCAGAGAAGCCTTAAGCCAAAAACAAAACAACAGGCGCTTTAAGCAGTGCTGAAAGAAACAAAAAACACTCACCTCAAAGACTGGGGTGAGTGTTGTTTTCTCTTAACAGCGGTCGTGAGTATTAGACCAACTCCCTTAATAATTTAAACGACTCAGGTGCTCGGCCTCGTGTCGCGATAAAACCTATCATGTCATCGTTGTCATTAAATGCGGTAGCTAAAATACCATTAGTACTAGCGTCGTAGTTCCAGCGAGTAACCTGTTTATCATGGACAACGCCAGCAAACTGAATTGGGTAGTTTGGCGTTTTTACCTTAGTCAGCATAGTTGGTAATGTCAGCTTTGTGGCGTCTCCCGTCAACGTTTTAGCAAGAGCACTCGCACTCATCACGATAGGTTGTAAAAACGCCCTTACTTCTCCTTGAATTTCAGCACAGTCACCTAGGGCGAAGATATTGGCAGTGGAAGTACAGAGGTAATCGTCAACGATAATACCCTTGTTCACTTCCAGTCCCATGTTTTTAGCTAATACCGTGTTGGCCCGAAGACCAGCACACACGAGTATTTCATCGACCATCAACTCTTGACCTTGATTCAAAGTAACAAGTTTTGCTTCTGGACCTTCATCAATATGAGTCACAAACGCATCGGTGATAACCTTAATGCTTTCTTGTTGCAATGCCTGCTTGAGTTTCAATTCGATGTAGTCAGGTAATTGGTTCTGCATTAATCTTGTAGCAGGTTCAACTAAGAAAACCTGCTTTCCAACACTCGCAAGATCCAGTGCCACTTCCACGCCAATTAACCCACCACCCAGTACTAATACACGAGATGCGTTTCGCCAACGTGTTTGATTTTTCTCATAGTCAATTAACGAATTATGAGTAAGGAAATCTTGGGATGCAGAGCCTTTAAAGACAGGAATAAAGGGACTCGCTCCCGTCGCTAAAACCAGTTTTGCAAAGCCCAGCGTTTCACCCTCCACTTCAAGAGTCTGCAGCTGAGGGTCTACATGCTCGACCCAAGTGTTGGTATATAGCGCAATACCATACTCTTGTGCGAACGGTGCTGCCCGCTTAGTGATGACCTGTTCAGCGGTTTGCATTTTGGTGAATACATGACTTAAATCTGGCTTGTTATAGTCATGTCCATCATCACCCGTCACTACAGCCACTGAGACTGAGTTGTCGATACGCCGCAATGACTTAACCAATTGATAGGCAGCAAAACCGCTCCCTACAATGACAATGTCGAACTGTTTCATGCCACGCCCTCTTTAGTGTGAGGCGCAAATACGTCTTTCCCTAGGTTACATTCTGGACACAAAAAATAGTCAGGCACATCGTCCCAAGCCGTCCCTGGTTCAACACCTTGATTCGGTTCTCCTTGAATTGGGTCATATACCCAATTACACACCGTACAGATCATGCATTGGCAGTCGGAATCATGGGATAACTCGGACGTAGCTTTACCCTCATCGCTTGACGCCGTATTGAATTCAATAGGAGTGACATTGAGATCGCTCAACGCCCACTGCTTGGCGACCTTTTGCCCATAGGCTTTGCACTCTCTCATTGCTTTGCCATCGGGACGCCATTTAGTTTTAATACTCTCGGTTGTTTCAAAGCCTGCGTCTGTCAAGCGTGTATGAATACGGTCAACAGCACCACCGTTCCAACCATAGCTACCAAACGCAGCTGCTTTCTTTTCTTTGAACCTTAAACCTGTTATCTCTTCTAGCATGCCCGCAATTTTCGGCATCATCACATTATTCATGGTCGACGATCCTACGAGTACACCTTTCGAACGGAACACATTCGCCAGTATTTCATTCTTGTCTTGGCGCGAGACATTGAAGACTTTCACTGCGACGCCTGGATCCACATCGTGAATGCCTTGTGCGATGGCATCAGCCATCATTCGAGTGTTATTCGACATGGTGTCGTAGAAGATAGTGATGCGATCTTCTTGGTAGTTATCCGCCCATTGCAAATACTTCTCGATAATTTGAACAGGATTATCACGCCAGACGATACCGTGAGAGGTCGCAATCATCTCCACAGGAAGGTTAAAACTCAGCACTTCTTTGATTTTCGCCGTCACTAATGCGCTGAATGGCGTTAGGATATTTGAGTAGTAACGAAGGCACTGCTCAAACAGTTCCGCTTGGTCCACTTCATCATTGAATAGGCGTTCATCACAATAATGCTGACCAAACGCATCATTACTAAACAGCACCGCATCTCCGGTTAAATACGTCATCATACTGTCCGGCCAATGCAACATTGGCGCTTCGACAAAGACAAGTTGTTTGCCATTGCCAATATCAATAGTGTCTCCTGTCTTGACCGTTTTAAAATTCCACTCAGGATGATGATGGTGACCTACAATAGAGTCTATGGCGGCTTCTGTGCAGTAAATTGGCGTATTAGGGATTTTTTCCATCAACGCTGCAAGGGCACCGGAGTGATCTTCCTCTGCATGATTGATAACGATGAAGTCGATAGAATGCAAGTCGATCTCCATCTCTAAGTTTTGTAAAAACTGATAACTGAATCTATGGTCAACAGTGTCAATCAATACTGTCTTTTCTTCACGAATAAGGTAACTGTTGTAGCTCGTCCCTTTTGTCATTTTGTATTCTGTACCATGGAAGTCTTGAACTTCCCAATCGCGTTGTCCTACCCAATGAATATTGTTTTTTACGTGAATTGTCATGTTACTACCTTATACATAATCAACGTGGCATTTAATCTATCTCTTCTATTGCATTGAGCGTGCCAACCTCTCATATAAACATATCTCTTTGTATTTAAAGAATATTAATTCTACCTGGCATGTAAATATTATCTTTATGACAATGACTCATAGTAATCATTAAGACTAAAATTTGTTTATATGACAAAATACAAGATAGAAAAAAGGCTCCTGTATGAGGAGCCAAGATGGCCTGGAGGCCTAATTCATTGATTTTTCGATCATCGTGTTTAGTGCATGATGATTACGACTTAGCATGGAACATTTTTTGGCCTTGCTTATCACTCTCAGACCAGAAATTAATATTAAACTGAGCATCGTCACTTATTTCGATGCGATGCCAGTATTGTGGGGGGCTGGTAGCAAATTGTCCTGCATGAATGACAACTTTTGTTTCTGGCTCTACCGCATTTTCATCCGCAAACCCATAGTAGGTGACTGTACCTTCCATAACACATAACTGTCCAAACACACCCTTTGCAGTATTGTGATGGGTGAGTAACGCCTGTGGCACAGTGTCTGAGGTGAAAAATGGAGTAGAACGTTGAATGGTCCAATGTGAAGGAATTCTTAAATGGCTCATGGAAGTCTCCAATACTTTTATCAGTAAAATTAGAATGTTAGAAAACGTGATAGCAGTGTAGCTAGCCACGACGATGTTCGGTTTGAAACACCTCTTGGTGTGACTTCAAGGCTAGCAATTTGATACCACTCTGCATTCGCCTCTTGCAAAGGACTGTCTAAGTGTAATTGTGTCATAACGACCTCACCTCTACGCTTAAATAATAATGATTATCTTTACCAAGATTAAGCATATCGCGTGCCATGGAGACAGAAACAAGCACTATTTGTGCTAACTACCTGAATACATTTATGAATAAGGCTCATCAGATAACTAAACACTCATCTTTCATATCTTACTTTGTTTATTTGATAATTCTTAAACTTAGTCATTATGATAAATAATTTGTTATAGTGACAAAATTAGCACTGGTAATGGAGCTTCGTTATGAGCCAATTTCGTTCGGCATGGTTGCAGATTGCCCTAGACATCACATCCGGTATTTCAGAACAAGATCGCTTTGATCGTTTACTTTCCACTATTCGCCAAGTTCTTCAATGTGACGCAGCGGCACTACTCAAGTTTGATGGTAAGTCTTTTGTTCCCTTGGCTACTGATGGACTGAGCGCGGATGTATTAGGCCGCCGTTTTGAAATAGACAATCATCCTCGATTTGAAGCAATTGCGAGAGCAGGAGACATTGTTCGTTTCCCTGCAAACAGTGATCTCGCCGATCCCTATGATGGACTTATCCCAAACCATGAAGGCAATCTAGAAGTTCATTCTTGTGTCGGTCTCCCACTTTTACTACAAGATAATCTCATCGGGGCGATCACCATTGATGCTTTCAATCCAACTCAATTTGATACGACCGCAGACAAAGATCTAAGGATACTAAGTGCCTTAGCTGCCAACAGTCTTCATACCGCTTTGTTAGTAGAAAAGCTCGAGCGTTCTGGAGGAATTTCAGAGTCCTCCAGCTCTACTAAACTGGCCCGTCAGGATGCAGCAGATATTATTGGTCAGTCACGACCTATGGGTGCATTAAAACAAGAGATTTCAGCGGTTGCGGATACCGATCTGTCGGTACTGATTATTGGAGAAACAGGAACAGGTAAGGAGTTGGTAGCACAGTCCATCTATTCACAATCCTCTCGCAAGGACGAAGCTTTGGTTTATCTCAACTGTGCTGCACTGCCAGAGTCCGTCGCAGAAAGTGAGCTATTTGGGCACATCAAAGGCTCATTTACCGGCGCTATCAGCAATCGCAAGGGCAAGTTTGAATTGGCTAACAAGGGAACGTTGTTTTTGGATGAAATTGGTGAACTGTCTCTCGGATTGCAAGCGAAGCTATTACGAGCGTTGCAATACGGGGATATTCAAAGAGTCGGCGACGATCGAAATATCAAAGTAGATGTCAGAATCATTGCCGCTACTAACCGTGTCATGCACGAAGAAGTGAAAGCAGGCCGCTTTCGAGCAGACCTTTACCATCGACTCAGCGTTTTCCCTATCTTTGTCCCTCCACTGAAAGAGCGCGAGGGGGATATTGTTTTATTATCTGGTTTTTTCGCCGAGCGATGCCAACACAAGCTAAAGGTATCTAGCATCAGTCTGAGCGATGGGGCAATTTCCAAATTACAGGCGTACGACTGGCCAGGGAATGTGCGGGAACTTGAACATGCTATTAACCGAGGCGCTGTCATTGCTAAAGCACAAAGTACCTCGTCGCATGTTTCTATATTAGCGCAACACATCACACTAGATGTTCAATCAGAACAACACCAGCGTGAGAAGGAGCCGCACTTCTCTTCTTCTGGCCATACAATACGTACTTTGAGCACATCCGCCTCGCTCAAAGATGCTGTCGATGAGTTCCAAACTCAATATGTCCAAAAGGCCTTTTTGGATAATAATCAGAATCTAAGCGCTACGGCAAAACAATTAAGCGTTAACCCGGGAAATCTGCATCGTTTAATGAAGCGTCTTAATCTGAAATAGACTCAATTTATAGGCATCATCAAGGGCATCATCGTATGCCCTTTTCTTTTGCCTACAAGATATTCGATAACAATTTCTCACCCGAACGATTAGAAAATGTCGTGTGTAAAAGCCACACAATAGGAGTAGAAATCAACATGTAACAAATTTTGTCTGTTAACATTTATCTGGATATTTAAACCACTTCCTAATAAATACTAAGGATAAAATTATGTGGAATAAACTAAACAAATCCATGATGTTCTGCCAAATGATGTTTGGCCTTTCATTTTATGGGGTGATGGTCATTCTCACGAGGTTTTTTCTAGAAAATCTCGATTACAGTGAAGCGGACACTATGATGGTGGTGGGTGCGTTTTCATCAATCGGTCCTCTATTCGCTATCGCAGGTGGCTTTATTGCCGACAAATTCTTAGGCGCGTACCGCTCATTGACGATTGCTTATTTTGGATTTACCTGTGGTTACGTGTTGCTTGTCATTGGTGCATCTACTGTTAACATCCCTTTAAGTCTAGCTGGTATTGCTTTAGCGAGTTATGGACGTGGCTTAATGTCCCCTTCTTATCCTAGCCTTTACAAGCGTACGTTCAAAAGCCAAGAAGACTTTGAAAACGGATACCCAGTTAACTACTCAGTAAACAACATCGGTGCTTTACTAGGCCAATACCTATTCCCAATGTTCGTGCTCGTTATTGGTTTTTATGGCAGTTTCATGCTTTCTGGTATCTTGGCGTTCGCGGCGCTATTCACGTTGATGACGTTCCGTAAACAACTTCAGGGCGTCGGTGCAGATATCGACCAAGCATCTGTCTCTAACGCAAACTGGATTAAATTCGGTATTACTTCTATCGCCATGGTTGGAATGGTGTTCTTTATGTTCTCTAATATGGACATCGGCAAGAACATTGTTTACGCCATTGGTTTGGCGGCAATCGGCTATTTTATTTCTCTGATGTTCAAAGCAGAAAAAGCGGACGCGCTGCGTATGGGCACTATTTTAATCGTAACGGTTCTGACTACTGCATTCTTTGTCTACTATGGCCAAATGATGACATCGATGACCATGGTAACCATCAATACTATGCGTGGTGACCTGTTCGGTATCATTCCAATCGCACCAGAAGCATCAATGTCAATGAACCCATTATGGTGTATTGTTGCAGGCCCAGTGATAGCAGCAACCTTCTCAAGCTTAGAGAAGCGTAACATCCACTTCACTACAGCAACCAAAATTGGTTTCTCTTTCATTCTGACTGCCATTGCGTTTGGTATTCTGGCTCTAGCCGTGAAAAACATCGGCGAGAGTGTCATCATTCGACCTGAAATTTTCTTAGTTATCCACTTCTTCCAAGCCTTTGCAGAAGTGATTGTCGGTTCACTGGTTGTGGCATTTATTCTGTCTGTAGCACCGAAACATATTGAGAACTTCTCCGTGAGTTTATTCTCAGTGGCGATTGCACTATCTGGGATTGTGGGCGCAGTGTTCTCGACCTCTATCGCAGCGGAAAAAGGCCAAGAAATCACTCAAGAGTTTGTTAAGACAGTATATGGCGACTACTTCTCACTACTTACTATACTTGCGATAGTAATGGTAGCAGTAGCCTTCACTGCATCCATTGCTATTCGTAAGATGCTAGCAGCTGCTGATAAGCATCAGCCTCAAAACGAAGCCGAACTTACCGAAGCTGAAAGCTAAATCAAACAAAAAGCATAGCTAATTGGTCAGCGGTTACTGGTTTACTAAACACGTAGCCCTGACCATATTCACAACCATGAGAGCGCAAGTATTCAACTTGGTCCCCATTCTCAACACCTTCTGCCACGATTTTTAGAGAAAGCGTTTCCCCCATGACAATGATCGCCTGCACAATAGCGTTGCTGTCATTTTCATCAGGAACATCGCAAATAAACGAACGGTCGATCTTTAGTTTGCTGATCGGTAATCCTTTTAAATACGACAACGACGAATACCCGGTTCCAAAATCATCAAGCGAAATCTCAATCCCCAATTCTCTGATTTGGTTCAGAGTATCAACCGCAAGTTGATGATCAATAAGTAAAAAGCTTTCAGTGATTTCGATCTCCAATCGTTCAGCTGGAAAGTTGGTGTCTAACAGTTTTTGTTTGAGCTTGGTGACAAAGTTAGGATGTTGCAGCTGTAACCCAGAGACATTAACCGCAATTTTGCCGAACTCGATACCTTGGTCGAGCCAACGGCGTCCTTGTTCACATGCTTCACGAATTACCCAAGCACCAATTCGCTGTATTAGCCCCGTTTTCTCCGCAATAGGGATAAATTGAGCTGGTGCAATCACTCCTAATTCGGGATGATTCCAACGCAACAAAGCCTCTACGCCTATCAACGTGTTATTCGCTAGATCATATTGGGGCTGATAAACAAGAGACAATTGTTGCTTCTCGACTGCATCATGCAGCGCAGACTGCACACGTACATGAAGAACCGAACTGTAAGTTAAGTCTGGAGAATAAAACGCATAGCCATTGCGACCATTTTTCTTCGCTAAATACATGGCAGTGTCCGCGTTTTTGAGTAAGGTTTCGCTGTTTTGACCATCTTGCGGGTACAATGCCACACCAATGCTCCCAGACACTCGTAGCGATTCTTGCGAATCTAACTCAAAAGGACGATTAAACACACCAAGCGTTTCATCGATTGTGTCCAACAACTGCGCTTCACTGTCATAATCAGTCAGAATAATCACAAATTCATCGCCGCCAATACGTCCGATGCTTGCTCTATGGTGAAGAACATCCGTCAATCTATCTGCTACTTGCGACAATAATCTATCGCCATACAAGTGCCCCTTACTATCGTTAATGTGCTTGAAGTGGTCCAAATCTAAAAATAGTGTGGCAAATTGCTCGCTATGGCGCTGACCACCTTCAATGCTTTGCTCTAATATACTCGTTAGGTGAGAACGATTCGGTAGATTGGTTAGAGGGTCGAAGAATGCCATTTTGCGCAGTTTTTCTTCATGCGCTTTCTGCTTTGAGATGTCCTCAAATACACAGATGTAATGCAAAAGCGAATTGCCATTGTCATTGATGGTACTAATCGTCGCCATTTGAGGATAAATGCTGCCGTCTTTTTTGCGGTTAATAAACTCGCCTTTCCAAAGACCTGTTTCTGAGAGTTGTTGCCAGAGGTTTTGGTAGAATTTATCGTCATGGTGACCCGATTGTAGGAATCTAGGGTTTTTACCGATCACTTCAATAGCTTGATAGCCCGTGACTTCTGAGAAAGCGCTGTTTACATCCAAAATCTTGCCATTTTGGTCGGTAATCATCATACCTTCTTGAAAGTTATTGAATATTTCTGATGTGATCGACAGTCTGACTTCGACTTGTTTACGACGGGTGACGTTTCTCGTCATACCTATGACACCAATTAGCTCGCCATCTGGTTGCTGAATTGGTGACTTGATGGTTTCTAGCCAGACATCATGACCATATGCGTCACGGCTGGCGCACTCTTCCACCGTCTCTTGGGCACCAGAGTCTATGACTCTAT
The DNA here is from genome assembly GCF_021568915.1 of Vibrio sp. McD22-P3. Classification (NCBI taxonomy): domain Bacteria; kingdom Pseudomonadati; phylum Pseudomonadota; class Gammaproteobacteria; order Vibrionales; family Vibrionaceae; genus Vibrio; species Vibrio sp. McD22-P3. The sequence goes on along the minus strand of NZ_JAKGTN010000008.1, from coordinate 33,224 downwards.
CATCGGCTTTTTGGTAGTGCTCTGAGCGACTTTTCGAGAAGAGCTCAAAGTCAGTCTTACCAAAAATCTCCGAACGAGGAAGGTTCCATGCGGATTCTACGCTTTTGTTGACGGCGATGTACTTCCTATCCGAATCCTTCACCCACACATGATCGTCTAAAGCATCAATAAATTGTTGTAGGGATGGGATTTGTTTTGAAGACATGATGATATAACTCGAACCAAACGTGATGAAGTCGCCACCTAGATGACGTTTCAACACATCGTACTAAATACTGAACAAGTTTTATAGCAAACCGCTGGTTAATTAACCAAAATGTGCAGACGATATATAAATCCAAATGCACATCTTAGTTTACATTGATATTACCATCACGCTCATCATACATATCTGGGGTGACATGAAGACCACCCGAATATCCGGCTTTTTCCAGCATTTCACGCACTTCTTTCACATCATTTGCAGTAACAACGTCTTCTCTAGCGCCTAAATATGACCTCACGAAGGTGATCAATTCTGCTAATCGTGTATCCGATAATACGTCCTCGAAACTTGCCATAGGCATAAAGTTTCTGTCCTTATCAATGTACGTTGGCTGAAGTCCGCGAATCGTTACTGCAATCGTGTTGAATGGATCACTGTGCATAATGATGCCGTTGTTAAGTAGTGTTGGAGCAATAGGATCACGCCCCTTACCATCTTCCCCATGACATGCTCCACATGTTTGGTTGTAAGTGGTATAGATCTCCGCAGCGTAGGCCGCCTCATCAAAGCCCGTTGGTTGTAACTGCACCGCATTCTCATCAATGAAATTGTTAGTGTCGCCGCTCAACAGATAGTAAGACATGGACTCAATGTCTTCGCGAGTCATAAGACTCAGACTGTTTTTGATCACATCTGCCATACCTGCAAATGCCGTCCCTTTCGAGGAGTGACCGGTATGAAGGAAGTCTGTCAGACTTTGAATATCCCAACCGTCAACGTATAGCTCAGTAGCAGTAATATTTGGAGCATTCCAACCATCGATTAAATTGCCCTGGAAGATCCTGTCGTTTTCAAGCGCTTGAGCGATGTTCCTTGGTGTATGACATTCGGAACAGTGTCCTAATCCCGCCACCCAGTATTTGCCAAGCTGCCATTTATCTACATCATCTACTTTATCTTTAAGCTCATCAGGTACTTGGTAATCAATTGGCGTTCTATCCGCAAATACAATGTCCCAACCAAGTAAACCAAGTCGGATATTTGAAGGAAACATCATCTTATTGGGATCGTTTTTGCGAGCAACCGACGCAATGGACTGCATGTATTCCCACAGATCGCGCATATCCTGCTCATTAACGTACTGGTAGGAGGTAAATGGCATCGCGGGATACAAGTAGCCATGTTGACCTTTGCCATCGACCAACGCTGCACGGAAGTCTTCGTAGTCGTAACTACCTATGCCTTCTGAAACGTGGGGTGTTATGTTGGTCGAATAAATAGTGCCGAAAGGTGTAACGAATGGCAGACCACCAGCAAACGGTTCTCCCCCCTCAGCACTATGGCAGGCGACGCAATCACCTGCATGTGCGAGATACTCCCCACGCTCCACTGACGACGCATCAAGCTTGGCAAGTCGAGAATTGTTGTCCAACCGCGCTTTAGTTATGTATGCACCAATAGCTAGTATTTCATTTTGAGAAAGCTGCTGTCCAAAGGCTGGCATAACATTGTTTAGGCCTGCACGAATAGTGTGCTGAATCTCCTCAATACTGCCACCATGTAACCAGATGTTGTCAGCGAGATCAGGCACGCCTTGTTCGATATTGGGAACACTGCCATCCCCATGACACGAAGCACAATTTTGTATAAACAGCTCTTTCCCTAATTGGACTTTGATTTCAGGCACGTCGGTATGACGTTGATTTAGAGAAGCTAAGTAATACGATATTTTGGAGATTTCATCCGGTCGCAATACATCAATCCACCCTGGCATTGCTCCATTTCGACCTAACTCTATAGAGTGGATAATTGCAGCATCCGATCCACCATACAGCCACTCATTATCGATAAGATTTGGAAAGTGTTTCGCACCTTGCGCATTGTCACGATGACACGCAGCACAATGAGTCTGAAACAGCATACGTCCGGATTTCACTATATTTGGCTCATTCGCTAAGGCCAATAACGAGTCATCAGTAAGTCCGGAAAACTGCTGCGCTAGTGTGGTATTTGGACTACTCAGTTTATCGTTAGCTTGGTCGTAATCCATTAGCCCTTTCCAACTGCCGACTCCAGGATACAAGATCAGGTAACCAACAGAGATGGTAAATGCAACAAAATACGAAACAAACAACAATTTTGGTGGCGGCGCATCGTTCTCATCAATGCCATCAAAGGTATCTAATACTCTGTCTTTGTCAGCTTTGTGATTGTTGCGCCAGTACTTAACGACCACCAGCACCATTAGGATGAAAAATACAACAGTGCCGACAGCAGCCCAAAGGCTCCAAAAATGACTCATTGTCCATCCTCCTCTGCAGTGTCCACACCCAAACTTTGAAGGTAGTGAATCAGTGCTTCACCTTTTGTTTTTCCTCTCACTTGCAGTCGAGCATTGGCAATTTCATCATCAGTATAGGGAACACCTAAGAATCTAAGGGTTTCCATTTTCTCTGTGATGTCATCTCCCGTCAGAACCTGTTCGAACAACCAAGGGTAAGCAGGCATAATGGAAGTTGGCACAACTCTACGAGGGTCTATTAGATGTATTAAGTGCCACTGGTCAGAGTATTTTCGCCCGAGATTAGTCAAATCGGGTCCTGTACGCTTCGAGCCCCATAAGTTGGGAAACTCATAGATGTCATCTGGCTCTTGGTTAGCCCTTCCGTTTCGCTTCATTTCGGGCTCAAGCGGCCTCACCATTTGAGTGTGACAAACATGGCATCCTTCGCTGATATAGATATCACGACCAGCCACTTGGATCGCCGTAAGCGGTTTGGCAGTGCTGTTCGCAACAAGCTCCGGTGTTCGCAATAAGTTTGGAAGCACCCATACTAAAATAGAGAACGACGCGACCACTATGGTAGAGACAATTAATATGAAGACTGACTTGGTAAAATCTGCACTCATGTTAAGCCTCCTTTGCGATTAACGACGTTGGCATTTTGACGGTCTTGTATATGTTTACAGCCATAAGCAGCAAACCAAGCACAAACAGCGCACCGCCAAAGAATCGAAGGAATAACCAAGGCGCTTTAAAGTTCATCGCCTCCACAAAGCTGTATACCAATTCACCATTATCGCTTTGTGCTAACCACATATAACCCTCACCTATACCTGCTACCCAAAGCGAAATGGCATAGATAGCGACACCAGCATGAGCAAGCCAGAAGTGCCACTTGATGAGACGTGGCGACCACAATTCTGTTTTCCCCCACAGTCGAGGAATGAAATAATAGAATACCGCTATACCCGACATTCCAACCCATCCAAGAGCCGCTGAGTGAACATGCCCTATAATCCACTCAGTGTTGTGTGCGACCATGTTGAACCAACGAATCGCGAGTAAGGGTCCCTCAAATGTCGCCAAGCAGTAGTAAAGAATGGCTGAGAAGAAGAACAGCATGATGTAGTCAGATTTGAGCTTTTGTTTGTTCTGAAGCAGGGTCATGGCACTGTTAAATGCGCCCCCCCAAGACGGTAACCAGAGGATCAACGACATCACTATACCGATGTTCTGGACCCACACAGGTACAGAAGAGTAGACCAAATGGTGAGTGCCCGCCCAAGTGTAAAACCCGACCAAGCCCCAGAAATGAATAATCGACAAACGATAAGAGTAAATCGGACGTTCAGACACTTTTGGGATGAAATAGTAGTTCATGCCAATGATGCCGGCAGTCAGCAAGAAACCAACGGCATTATGTCCCCACCACCACTGTACGATGGCATCCTGCGCACCTGCGAAGACAGAATAGGATTTCATTAATGAGGCGGGCATAGCAAGGTTATTGACGATAAATATCATCGCGATAACAATAATGAATGCTGCAAAGAACCAGTTAGCAACGAAGATATGAGAAACTTTCCTTTTCGCTATGGTTCCAAAAAAGAGCACAGCATAAAGCACCCACACTAAAACAATGAGAATATCAATCGGCCACTCGAGCTCCGCATATTCTTTTGAAGTTGTATAACCAAGAGGCAATGAAATCAGTGCAAGCAACAGCACTAATTGCCAACCCCAAAAGACCATCCAGGCAAGGCTCTTGTTGAAAATCTCACACTGCCCAGTTCGTTGAACAATGTAGAGCGAGGTCCCCATTAAGATATTGACCACGAAGCCGTAAATAACGCCTGAAGTATGAAGCGGTCTAAGTCGTCCAAACTGGAAATACTCGGAATCAAGGTTGAGCGCTGGCCAATAAAGCTGCGCTGCCAAAATAACGCCAATTGTCATGCCCGCCACAGCCCAAATCAACGAGGCGATGATGAAGTATCGAACAACTTTAGTGCTGTAGTTAGGAGATGTCGTATCCATAGAAGCTCTCCTTATTGTTTAGCATCATCAGAGCCAAGTTGAGAGTAGTAATAGGCAATGTCGGAGATGTCTTGTTCGCTCAAAGCATCAGCTTGCTGCTGCATAAGGACAGCGAGTCCCCCTGAACGTTCTCTAGTTTGATAACTGCGAAGCGAGGTCATCAGATACCCCATTTTTTGACCCCGCAGATTTGGATAGGATTCAATGCTGGATATGCCATCGGCGCCATGGCAGGTCATACAAACTTTTGCTTTCTGTTCTCCAACTTTGAAGCGTTCATCTGCATGAGTGAAAGAAGAAGCACTGAGTGCTCCGAGAAAACAAAGTAAGGGTATGGAAGAGACATATTTACCCATGACACAATTCCTTATGTGGCCTGTGTGATAAAGCTACTGCGTTACTTCAACTTTATTCGTCTATCTAAAATCTAGCCGATTCAGTACGTTGTTAGTGTTGAATGGCACTCGAGGGTGCCAAGAAACGTTGCTCTAGTAACTTCTACGCCTACTTGTACGGTATGGCGCAATAAATGGGGCAAACTTTAGTTGTCTCTAAAACATAGGAAGGGTAAAGCGGATATTCAAATATTGATAGGGATTAAATCGCCTTCGTAGTTGACGAAGGCGAATGGATTTTAGGCAAACAAGGTGTTTTTCAACTCAGCAAGAGACGTTACTTCGTAATGAGGTGCAATACCTTCTGGTCGCGGATGACCTTGTGTATTTAACCAACAGGTTTCAATACCAAAGTTAAGCCCACCGAGTACATCGGAATCAGGGTTATCACCAACCATCAGTATCTTTGATTTACTCGGGAGGCCCATTAATTGGTGGGCGTGCTGAAAGATACCATGGTCAGGCTTAGCCACACCTACTTCTTCCGAGATAACCACATGCTCGAAGTAGTCACTTAATCCAGTACGCTCAAGACGAATCGCTTGCAATTCCGTAAAACCGTTGGTGATGATGCCAAGTTTGGCTTGACCATTTAATGCATCGAGTAGCTCTTTCGCTCCCGGCAGCAAGGTACAAATATCAGCCATGGCTTCTAAAAATGCACTGTTCATTTCTAGCGGAGTGATACCAAGCTTAGTCGCCCAACCTTCAAAGCGAATATGTTTGAGTTGTTCTGCGGTGATTTTTCCGTCTTGGTAATCAACCCATAATGGTTTATTAACCAACTGATACTCTTCGTAATCATCACGAGAGAAGTTTACGCCAAAACGTTCAAACATTAGTTTCATACCACCAAAAGAATCAAAGTGGAATAAGGTTTCGTCGGCGTCAAACAAGATCCAATCGTACTTCATTTTTTGTTTTCCATTCTATTTACCGCGAGATTATATACCTAACTCAACTCACGGTGCATCTTGGGATTGTCACTCTCCGTGACAGACTTCGAATACATGCATGCTATGCATAGATTAATTCACAAAATGTCATTTGAGTCATTCAAACCAGATCATTACACTTCGCGCTCTTTTTAAACCACTATTGAGCGTCATGTTTTCACAATCCATTTTTGCTCAACTCGTGAGAATGTTGTTGCTATTGGTTATCACCCTAACCGCAGTGCACCACTCTCCTGTATTGCTGGACCTTATTGCAAAACAGGCAGTGCATACTGGGTGCCACCAACAGAATCCAACCGATCCTATGGATCATTCTCATCACCATCATTAGAGCGTAATTATTAATGAGTATTTTTCGTTTTCCCCCATTAGTTTGGTTGGGTATCGGCATCTTGATTGTCAGCTTGGGTATACGACAATCATTCGGTATTTTCATGATGCCTATTTCCGAGCACTTCGAAACTGGGCGAGAGTTCTTTAGTTTTGCGATCGCATTGCAAAACCTATTGTTTGGCCTTTTCCAACCCTTTGTCGGGATGGCTGCAGATAAATGGGGTTCAAAACGCATTATTCTAATCGGTGCTATCGCCTATGCATTAGGTCTCTATCTGACCTCAATAACGAATGAAACCAGTGTTCTTTATCTATCACTAGGTGCGCTTGTTGGTCTAGGTTTGAGCGCGACAAGCTACGTCATCATTCTAGGAGCAGTCGCGAAAGTCGTGCCGGCGGAACACGCCGCAAAAGCATTTGGCTTAACTACAGCGGCCGGATCATTCGGTATGTTTGCCATGATCCCAGGTGCTCAATTAATGTTGGATGACATGGGTTGGCAAGGTGCATTACAAGGTTTTGCTGCGTTGTGTACTCTGATGGTTGCGTTTTCACTATTTATGAAATCCTCACGTCAAAATAACGCAGGTAAAACACCGATTGAAGACAACGAGCTAACTCTAAAACAAGCACTAAAAGAAGCATTTCATCACAAAGGTTATTGGTTAATTCATGCTGGCTTCTTTGTTTGTGGCTTTCATGTGATGTTTATTGCTACGCACTTGCCAAGTTATCTTGCCGATAAGAACCTGCCAGCAAACAGCGCAGCCCTTGCGCTCGCTTACGTCGGTATTTTCAATATCTTTGGTTCGTATTTTTGGGGGCTAATGGGTGACAAGTACAGTAAACGCCATGTTATGTCGATGCTGTATTTATTTAGAACAGCGGTAATTGCTGCTTTCGTTTCACTTCCCGTGACAGAGTACACGGCGGCGTGGTTTGGCGGTGCGATTGGCTTCTGCTGGCTTGGCACAGTACCACTTACTTCAGGTTTAGTTCGTCAGATTTTTGGTGCTCGCTATCTTTCTACTCTTTACGGCTTGGTGTTCTTCACGCACCAAGTGGGAAGCTTTTTAGGTGCATGGGCTGGCGGTCGAATTTACGATTACTATGGTTCTTACGAACCGATTTGGTGGTCGACAGTAGTCCTAGCCTTTGTGGCAGCACTGATTCACTTGCCGATAAATGACAAGCCATTACGCGTTGCCGCTACTACTTAATTGAATAAAAAAAGCCCCTCTAACAAGAGGGGCAACAGTACCATCGCTTATAGTTATAGTGATATGCCAATAAATTCGGGTCACTCGCTAATTGTTTGATTCAATGGAATCGCGCGATAACTGGAAATTGTGTTCAAATGCGATTAACCGAAGTCACCATTTACATAACCTTGAGTACGGTCATCCGCTGGGTTTGAGAAAATAATCGGTGTTTCATTGTGCTCAACCAGTTCTCCCATTAGGAAAAATGCCGTACGGTCTGAGATACGACGCGCTTGCTGCATTGAGTGAGTCACGATAACGATGGTGTAGTCTTTCTTAAGCTCTTCCATCAACTCTTCAATTTTATGTGTCGCGATAGGGTCAAGTGCCGACGTTGGTTCGTCCATCAGAATGACATCTGGTTCCATTGCAATAGTACGTGCAATACACAGACGTTGCTGCTGACCACCAGATAAACCAAATGCATGCGACTTAAGACGGTCTTTCACCTCATCCCAAAGTGCGGCACCGCGCAAAGAGCGCTCTACCACCATATCAATGTGCTTCTTATCTTTGATGCCTTGAGCACGCAGACCATACGCCACATTCTCGTAAATACTCATTGGGAATGGGTTTGGTTTTTGGAAAACCATACCGACTTTAATGCGAAGATCAGCCACGTCGATATTGCCATAGATGTCAGTACCATCCATTTCCAGCGAGCCAGTGATTTTCACACCTTCGATCAGATCGTTCATACGGTTTAGACAACGTAGTAACGTTGATTTGCCGCAGCCAGAAGGACCAATCAACGCCGTCACTTGGCGAGTTGGAATCGGTAGGTTGATCGATTTCAGTGCTTGGTTTTCACCGTAGAAAAGGTCTAGGTTTTCAATATTAAATTTGTTCATAGTCTTAATCTCTAAATTCTTTATCGTGCAATGTCGTCATGTTGGGAGTGGCGAGGCTCTTTATGTTCTGGCTTTGCCACTCGACGTCAATAATCTCTGTTAGTACGTTGCTGTATTGAAGCGGCTAGCGATAAGCTTAGTCAGCATATTGATAAGTAGTACAACTACAATCAATACCGTTGCTGTGCCATAAGCTTGATTCCACTCTTCTATTGTGAACAGTTCCGTTGTGAGTTTATAAAGGTGAACCGTTAGTGTACGACCTGAATCCATCAATGAATCCGGAATACGTGCCACCATACCAGCCGTTAGGAACACTGGAGCAGACTCACCAATTACACGACCAATACTAAGAATGACCGAAGTTAAGATACCTGGCATTGCGCTTGGCAAAATAAGGCGCCAGATAGTGTAGATTTTTGAAGAACCAAGAGCGTACGAACCTTCACGATAAGTTTGTGGTACGGCCATCAATGCTTCTTCTGTAGTACGAATAATAACTGGCAGGATCAAGATACTCAGTGTTAATGCACCGGAAAGAATCGAGAAGCCAAAACCAAGAATAACCACGAAGAACGTCATACCAAACAGACCGAAAATAATCGACGGAATGCCAGCCAACGATTCAGTACAGAATCGAATGACCTTCACTAACTTACTGCCAACTTTGGCATACTCCGTTAAGTAGATTGCGGTCATGATGCCTAGCGGTGCAGCTACTGCAATCGAGGCGATAACCATGTAAATGGTTGACACAATCATCGGGAAAATACCGTGCTCATCGCCAGTACGCGTATAGTTATCGGTAATAAAACTCCAGCTTACGTGTTGAAGACCATTTGAAAGGATGTACCAAATAATCCAGAACAAGAAACCCACAGTAAGTGCAGCAGCGGCCCATACAAATGCATTCAGAACCGCGTCTTTATTTTGGCGCGCTTTTTTTAGTTTAACTGTATCCATAATGATTACTTCGCTTTCTCACGGTTCAGGTAAAGTAGTGCAGCGTTTAGCATCATGATAAACACTAATAACACTACGCCAGTCGCATACAATGCATTAGCGTGAACACCACTTGCGTAAGACATTTCGATCGCAATGTTTGCGGTTAGAGTACGCGCTGAGTCGAGGATACTTCCCGGCATCGCAGGCGCATTACCCATGACCATGATGATTGCCATGGTCTCACCAAGTGCGCGACCGATACCTAGAATCACACCCGTCATAATGCCCGAGCGAGCAGCCGGTACGAGTAGTTTGAAAATGGTATAAATCTTTGAAGCACCAAGTGCTAGTGAACCTTCTTTATAGGTGCGAGGCACTGCACGAATCGAAGTTTCAGATACGGTAATAACCGTTGGAAGAATCATCACACCCAACACAATGATACCCGCAAGAATCGTGTTACCCGCAGGAACATTAAAGATTTGCTGAATCAAAGGCACAATGATGACTAGACCGAAGAAACCGTAAACAACCGAAGGAATGCCTGCCAATAGTTCAACCGCAGGGCGGATAATGTCCGCCAAACGCTTCGGGGCAATTTCTGCGATAAAGATAGCCGTTAGTACACCTACTGGAACACCGACGACAACCGCACCGAGAGTAGAGACCACCGACGCTACAATCATAGTAGCAACACCGTAAAGTGCTGGTGGAAGCCAGTTTTGGCCTAAAACAATGCCAGAGACGCCCACTGCTTGGAAAGCAGGAAGACTTTCTTTGAAGATAAAGTAAGCAATAACCGCTAGCGATACGATACCGATAATTGCACTGGTAAGGAAAAGTCCATGGAAAATTCGTTCTTTCCAATCCACTCGTTTTTGAGCCTTAAGGCCGCTGCCACGAGTTACGGACTGAGTCGCTTCATTACTCATCAGCTTCTCACTATTTGTTGCGATGGTCATAATTAATTTCTACTCGTCGAAAGTTCGAGTTAGACATATAAAAGGCTCAGCCCTAAACGGTGGGCTGAGCAAGGTATTCAATATTTACTGGTAGAGATTAGTTTACTGAGATGTAACCTTTCTTCTCTACGATTGCTTGAGCTTCGTCAGTTAGCATCCAGTCAAGGAACTTCTGAGCTTCAGCAGATGGCTTACCTTGTTGGTAAAGCACTAGGAAAGGACGAGCTACTTTGTATGAGTCGTTCTTAACATTGTCTACAGTCGCTGGCGTGCCATCGATTTCTAGAGCGTGTACAGAAGTATCAACTGTACCTAGAGAGATGTAGCCAATTGCGTATGGGTTGCTTGCTACCATAGTCTTTAGTGCACCGTTACCGTTAGCAACTTGAGCGCGCTGAGAGATAGCCGTTACTTTCATGCCGTTGATTTTTTGCTTCAGGCTCATGATGTCTTCAAATGCGCCACGTGTGCCAGAAGCTGTATCACGAGTGATAGCTACGATAGGTTTGTCTGCACCGCCAACTTCTTTCCAGTTGCTAATTTCGCCTTTGTAGATTGCTGTTACTTGCTCAGACGTTAGACCTTTTAGGTCGTTCGCTGGGTTAACAACAACTGCGATACCATCGCGAGCAACAACTTCTTCTACTAACGTTGCTTGTTTTTCATCTTCTTTTAGTGCACGAGAAGACATACCCATGTCTGCTGAGCCATCTTTAGCTGCACGTACGCCCGCAGAAGAACCTGGTCCTTGTACTTCAATGAAAACATTTGAGTTTGCTTTCATGTATGTTTCAGAGAAAACTTCCATCAGTGGAGTTACGCTGCTAGAACCTACCGCAGAGATAGTTTCTTTAGCTGAAGCTGGAGTCACTGCTAGTGCGCCTAGTAGAGCGATTGCACCGATAACTGTCTTTTTCATCACAATTTCCTTTATTGGCTTGATTGCCGAGTTTCATTTGAACGCTGACAAGATTAGTGCCCGAATATGACAGTTGTGTTTCACTTAGTTGAAAGGTGTATGACAAATGACAAAAACGTTGAGAGGAGCAATTGGGATAAGATCACCAAAAAATCAGTAAGTTAGTGATAGATTTGACTGTAAAACCAAATATGACGACAAAATTATTTCGATTATATGACTGTCATATAACTGAGGTTTTCAGTTTGAATGGGATAAAAAAAGAGCCTTGATAAGGCTCTTTAGTAGAAATGATTGATTAAGCGTCTTCGCCTGGCTTCGGCTTTTTCTTAGGAATAAAGACCGAATCACCCACCGCAACATTTTTGTAGAACGTTTTGTCGCGTTGCGCCGGCTTCTTAGTCGTCGCTTTCTTCTGTTGAGGTTTACCCTTAGTAGCAGTCGCTTTTTTGTTAAACGCAGGCTTCTTAGGTCTAAAGCCTTTGAACTTACCTTTAAGCCCTTCTAGCTCAGAGAAAGTCAGGTCTTGTTGTAAGAAGGCTTCAACACGTTTAAAGCTATCCCAATCTTTAGGGCCCACAAGAGATACCGCATCGCCCTTATTACCAGCACGACCTGTACGACCTACACGGTGTACGTATTCTTCCGTGTGTTTTGGCATATCAAAGTTAATTACGTGCGTTACGCTCGCAATATCAATGCCACGCGACGCCACATCAGTAGTCACTAGGATCTTAAAGACATGACGCTCGAACTGACTCATAATCGCATTACGTTGAGTCTGATTGAGATTCCCACTTAATGCGACTGCTTTAAGCTTCTTCTCATTGAGCCATTTAGTAAGACGTTCTGTATCGACACGTGTCGCAGTAAAGATGATGACTTGCTTATACTCTGCTTGCTCAAGAATACGCTCTAGAATTGCTTCTTTATGATCAAGATGATCACATAGATAGAATTTCTGAGTAATGTCTTTATGCTCTTCATTCGATACGCCAATCGCAATTCGTTTTGGTGCATCTAACATCTCAGCTGCAATATCATTTACTTCGGCGTGGTCAAGTGTTGCTGAGAACATTAACGTTTGGCGACGACGGTGTTTAGCCGCGTTATGAATACGACGCAGCTCTGGTGCAAAACCAAGATCTAGCATGCGATCCGCTTCATCAAGAATGAGAGTATCTAAGCCATCAAGGAATAGAGAGCGGTGCTCAAGGTGGTCAGCTAAACGTCCTGGTGTCGCGACGATAAATTTTGGGTAACGACGCAGCGCTTTTACTTGATCGTTAAAGTTCTCACCACCTAAGATCAGCGTGGCATCGTAAGATAAGCCACCAAGCATCGATTTTAGTTCGCCATAAACTTGCTTCGCCAATTCACGTGTTGGTGCAAGAATAACAGCACGAGGATCTCTTGCTGAGAATGCTTTGCTCTTGAGTGCTTTATGGAGCATCGGCAATACAAATGCCAAAGTCTTGCCAGAACCAGTCTTCGAAGATGCCAACAGATCCTTTCCAGCAATAGCTACTGGAATAGCTTGCTTTTGAATATCAGTCGCTTTCTTAAAGTCATAATGACTTAAGTTCTTCAGTAGTCGGTTATCAAGGCCAAGTTCTTTAAATTGCAATGCGTGTACTCCTAAAAGGTCGTGCAGATAAAAATGAGCGCGCATAATACCTGATAATTGTCATGGTAACCAGCAATGTCAGTCACCCAGAAATTTGCGTTCCCTTGCTTCATTGTAGGAGATGTCCCACTTAATATGGCCCAAATTCTGCTTTCCTTAGATAAAATCTGACGATACAGTGACTTATCGTGTTCTCGCGTTATAATTTTGACAGAGATCACATTATCCTATGCCAAATTATTCTCATAATTAAGAAAGAGGAAGTTTAACCGCAAAATCGCGTAATTTTTTGGTTTTTCTGACTTTTAAATAATTTGCGTTCTTAAAATTAGGCACTAAACTCAAAAATAGCCTCAATGCGATGAATTAAGTAGCAGGGCTGTTTTAAATACTAAATCCTGAAGGAGCTTATAATGAAGAAAGTTTTAATTGCAGCAGCAGCGTCATCAGTTCTACTACTAGCTGGTTGTGCATCTGGTCCAGACGAAGCAACAACAGCAAAAATGGATGACCTAAGCAACCAAGTAAGCCAACTAAGCTCTGACGTGCAAGCACTGAAGAACGAAGTTCAAATGGGTAACAAAAACGCAATGGCTGCTCAAGAAGAAGCTGAGCGTGCAAACGAGCGTATCGACAACATCGCTCAGTCTTACACTAAGTAAGCAAAAGAATACTAAGAAAAACACCCGCTTGATGCGGGTGTTTTTTTATATCTGTAAATCGACCTGTTATTCTAAGTCATCCATAGCCGGTACAACTTCAATCGGCACACCATTTTGTGCTAACACCGCCGCGCGAGCAATTCGATCATTAATACCGTACTCGTCAAGCCACCAAGTCAGCTCTTGAGGGATGTCCATTTCCTTTTTAGTCCCATCACTGCGGGTCAAAGGTTCATGTGCCTCAATAAACACACTTCTGTCTGGCTCTAATGCGATCTTGATAGGCTCATCAATGATTCTTACTTGCATACCTATTTTCGCTTGGTGGAATAACCAATCAATGTCTTTCGGGTCCATTCGGATACAACCAGCACTTACCCTCAGACCAATACCAAAGTCTTTGTTAGTTCCATGGATCAAGTAAGAGCCCGTCCCGTACGCAAGTCGCATCGCATAGTCTCCGAGCGGGTTTTCCGGGCCAGCGGGAACAACTTTTGGCAGCTCAACACCTTTAGCTAAATACTCTTTACGAATTGAAGTAGGCGGCGTCCAAGTTGGCGCCTCTCTCAATTGGCTGATTTTCGTTGTCATTTCCGGTGTATCTTGACCAATTCGGCCAATACCTACTGGAAAGATGTGAACCAGGCTTTTGTCAGGTTCAAAATAGTACAACCTCAGCTCAGCCAAATTGATCACGATGCCTTTATAATCGACATGCGGCAAAATAGCCTGACTGGGAATAGTCAGCACGTAGCCTTCTTTGGGTAAGAAAGGATCCACACCCTTGTTTGCTGCCATTAGAGAAAGAAAGCCAACATCATACTGCTTAGCAATATCAGACATGGTTTCCCCAGCCACCACACTGTGATACTGCAACGTTCCCACCATATTACTCCCGTCAGTCGGAAGGTTGTAGGTGGCGGCACTCAACCAGTGTGAAAAGCCCAAACAGGCGGCTAAAAGGGTTTTACGTAACATCAATGTTGGTCCTTTGCATCTTTATACAAAGCTAAGGTTATATCTCTTTGTATCTTATGATCAACTATCGGCTGCGGATAATCGACATTCTCGAACTCATTCCAAAGCCAGGGCTTGTGGATAAATTTGTTAGGGACCGAGTTAAGCTCAGGAATCCACGTTCTTATAAACTCGCCATTGGCATCGAATTTTTCTCCCTGACTTATTGGGTTAAAAATACGAAAATAGGGTTGCCCATCACAACCCGTAGATGCGCACCATTGCCATCCACCATTGTTGGAAGCAAAGTCACCGTCAATGAGTTGTGTCATAAAGTACTGCTCCCCTAACCTCCAATCCAAATGCAAATCTTTAGTTAAGAAACTGGCTACTACCATTCTCAATCGATTGTGCATCCACCCCTTGGTATTAAGCTGCCGCATAGCAGCGTCGACGATTGGATAACCTGTTTTTCCCTCACACCATTGCTTAAAATGGTCAAGCTTTCCGGTCCACTTCAGGTTTTTCTCCCACGATAAGTATCCGCGATGTTTACAAAGCTTGGGTTCGAAATAGATAAGGTGTTGGTAAAATTCCCGCCAGATTAGCTCACTCAACCAAGTCTCTGCACCAGTTGATAACGAACAATTGGCCGCATCATACTTAAGCCTAGCGACACATTGACGAGCCGATATTGCTCCAATGGCAAGATAAGGGCTTAACATACTTGTACTGTCTAAAGCTGGGAAGTCCCGCTCGGCTTGGTAGAAGCTCGCTTTATCAGCAGAGAAGTCTCGCAGCCGCCGGATGATCTCGTGGCTATCTACAGGCCATTCTGAGCTATTTCTCGTTGGATACGAAAATGAGGAACTGGAGTCGAACAAGAGGTTGGCAGGCACAGTCACTGATGCTGATACCAGTGGTTTACGCACGATCACTTCACCAACGATTTTTAACCACGCCTTTTTAAAAGGCGTAAATACCTTAAAGTACTCTCCCTTTTGATTGAGTACCGACCCGGGTTTTAAAATACACTTGTCATCAAACGTCCTAATACTCCATTTTGTACCAGCGATCTCAGACAGTCCCTTGACTCGTATGGTTTCATTGGTCTCATAATCGCAGTTCAAGAATACCTCTTGAACAGAAAATTGGTCACAAATGTCAGCCACCCATGTATTCGCAGCAGCATAATCTTGAGCTTCATGGTAGATAAGAGGCACATTGAGTTGTTTTAGCTCACTGTCCAAAACAGTGAGGCGTCGCCAAATTAAATCAGCTTGAATGGGCGAAAGCGAATGACTTTTCCACTGTTCTGGGGTAGCAACAAATGCAGCTATGACAGGGGATTCGCCATCTATTGCTTCGATTAACGCCGTGTTATCTGTGACGCGTAGATCTCGATTGAATAGGACTAACCTCATGAAACAGCCCCTTTGCGTACGTCCATCAAATGAGCAATGACGGGGGAAACTCGAATATTATTACCGTCCATTTGCTGCGCCTCAACAATGGTATCAAGCTGTTTCTCTGGCAATGACTTTTGTGCAAATAAATAGATAGTTTGATACGGAGTCACATCGGTGAACAGCGTACTCATCTCCTCTACCCCATCTAAAAAAACCACGCTCTCACCCTGTTCTATCAACTGAGCGTAGTAAAGCCACGCGTAGATGTTTCCCGCTTCATCCAAATTCACTATTAATTTATCCAACCGATGGCCACGTTTACTCTCAGAGTTGACCATCAAAGTCAGATGCTTAATAAACATCGTTTTAAACAACGCAAGCTGTAAAGAGCGAGGTCCAAGCTTCAAAAACTGGATAGCTCCCAATATAGGAATAACGAACTTAGATTCCACAATAGTCAGTGGATACTCCTTGAGTACCATTGCTATCAACCTATCGGTTTTTCCACCATCTAAATCCGCTAAACTATTCAACGTCTCTGACACTTCTTCCAATTGATTAGCGTCTTCGACAGCACTCGAAACCACTTCAGATTCCAATAAAGACTTTACCTTGCCGATAGAGACGCCCTTGTTGAGCCAACTCTGAATTGTTTTTATCTTTTCGAGATCATCCGAAGTATATAGCCTGTGACCCTTTTCAGTACGAAGCGGTTGAACCAAACTGTAACGACGCTGCCATGCTCGTAATGTCACAGGTTTAATACCGGTCAAATCTGCTATTTCTCTAATGGCGTACCGTTTTTCATTACAATCCATATCTTAAACGCATCTCTTCTGGGTGTGGTTGAAGGAAAATTTGGCTCGCCAAGTAATCATCTGGGTAAGCACTCAAATAATGCTTTAACAAGGTTAGCGGCGCTAAAATAGGTAACAATCCAACACGGTAGTCATCGATAACTTTGGCTAGTTCTGCTTTTTCATCTTTGTTTAATGCCCGCTTAAAATACCCCTGGATATGCATTAAGACGTTAGTGACATTCTTTCTGCTTGCTCGATTTTTTAACGCATCCATCAAGCCATTACGATACTCGGTGTAAAAGTCATCTGGAGCGTAGTCACTTTGGTTAGCAACAAGGCGGCCAAGCGATTTGTAAGCACTTGGATCATGCGCCATTAGTGTCAATTTATAGCGAGAATGAAAGGCGACAATCTTCCCAGGTGTCGGCTTACCTTCCATTGAGCGATAGAAGTCTTTCAAACTGTAAATACGTGAAATGAAGTTCTCTTTCAGAACCGGGTCATTCAATCGTCCATCTTCTTCTACAGGTAGCCACGGCATCTGATCCATGAGGTGCTTAGTATACAATCCCACTCCATCTGTAGATGCGTGTCCTTTGCTGTAGACTTTAACTCGCTCCATCCCGCAACTTGGAGATTTAGCACAGACAATATAGCCACACATTTCCGTGTCTTTAAGTTCGGCAACCTTCTCTCGGGAGAAGTGCATCATGCCTTCAGTATGGTCACGTGTACTGTCTTTTGTATCCACCAACGCGATACGTTCTTCATTCGTCATCAAACGTATAGTTGGTCTGGGCACAGGGAGTCCCATGCCTACCTCTGGGCAAACAGACACAAATTCAAAGTAGTCCGCTAACTCTTTATTAACGTAACTACTTTGCTTATGGCCTGAATCAAAACGGACTTTCTCCCCTAATAAACAGGAACTGATGCCCACTACAATTGCGTCTTCCATGTTAAACCCCTCGCTACGTTCATCTGTTGGCATTGCATGTTATTGGCCAATAAGTGATACAAAATTTTATCTTGTACAATTGTATGTATCGAACCGCAATTTGGTTCACTTCTCCACGAAAAATTTTCTCATCGAGTGATTTTTGCAGAAAAAATCGATTGCCTAACCACTTTCAACAGATTTAGTTATCATTAGTTGCCTTTTATATAATTACCGACAGAAATGTGATTAAAATCTCATAGAACACCAATATATCGGTATAAACTCCCCATCAACGACGAACAACACGTTCAACAGAATTAGTTAAAACTTTAGGAGTGATACAATGGCTACCCCACACATTAATGCTAATCCAGGTGATTTCGCGGAAACTGTACTAATGCCAGGTGACCCACTTCGCGCGCAATATATCGCGGAAACTTTTCTTGAAGACGTTGTAAAAGTGTGTGACGTTCGCAACATGTTTGGCTTCACAGGTACTTACAAAGGCAAAAAAGTGTCTGTTATGGGCCACGGTATGGGTATCCCATCATGCTGCATCTACGTTCACGAGCTAATCAAAGATTACGGCGTAAAAAATGTTATCCGCGTTGGTAGCTGTGGTGCTGTACGCGACGACGTTAACCTTATGGACGTTGTCATCGGTATGGGTGCATCAACGGATTCAAAAGTGAACCGTATCCGTTTTAACGATCATGACTTTGCTGCTATTGCAGACTACGGCCTACTTGAAGAAGCGGTAAAACAAGCGCGCTTGCAAGAAGTACCAGTAAAAGTGGGTAACATTTTTTCTGCGGATCTTTTCTACACTCCAGAAGCAGACATTTTCGATAAAATGAAACATCTGGGCATTCTTGGTGTAGATATGGAAGCGGCAGGTATTTACGGTGTAGCTGCTGACCTAGGTGCTAAGGCACTGACCGTACTAACGGTGTCAGACCACATTATCCGTGGTGAGAAACTAAGCTCAGAAGACCGTCAAAAATCATTTAATGACATGATGGTTGTAGCGCTAGAGACTGCAATCAACATTTAAAGAACAAAGCCAGCTCAATGCCTGAATGAGCTGGCTTTTCTTTGCCAAGGAATCGACCGAACCATAGGGGGTGAACGTGTCAGAAGGCAGACTGCCGTTAGCCGCAAATGGATTACAGCTCAATTTTTGTAAAACATTGGCGTGTGACAATTTTGGACGAAGTGATGCAAACCTCTATATCCTGCAGCACAGTAATCCTAAACGGCCAGCGATGGTATGCCGAGAGTGTGGCGCGTTTCCCCCCCTACTTAATAACCAAGAAGTTCTTAACGAACTTGACCGCTTAAGCCAACATCACCATGACGGCCTTCCCTCTTGTAAGGACGCTCAATGTGAAAATTATGGCCTGTCCGTTCATACTCATAAAGATCGTTACCACGCTTTTGGCTTTAGCGGTGATCGTCAGCGGTACCGCTGTAAATCCTGTCAGGGTACTTTCGTCGATCGTTGGTCTGGAACCAACAAAAAGCTCTCCTTTCAAGAGACACTCTTAGGTTTATTGTTCACTGGCTACTCGGTAAGAGAAATCTGTCGAAAGCTCGAAATCAACCCGAAGACTTTCTATGATCATATTGATCAAATCGCCAGTCGTTGCCGACGCAAGCTTGCTGATATTGATGCGAGATGGATTAATCACGCTGATGAATACCAACTAACATCCAACTATCGGACGCTTCAGCCACTTAGTAACAATGGCGTGTTCTGGTTCGCAACCTGTGACGCTAACTCGGGTTACGTATTGTGTCAGCATACCAATTATTCTGTTGATGCCAAGCCAACTAGCTTTACCGATCACAATGCCTTTCAAGTGGATTGCCAGATTGTCCCATCCGACTACAGTGCAGAAAACAATAGCGAAGTAAATATACCTACCGATAACTTAAAAAGTCGTATCGATGTCAAGTATCAGAACATTCTGGCGCGTAGCAATGTCGAAGATCCTCTCGGTAATTTTGCAGCGTTTAATTATCCAGCCGTCGGAGCGCTGATACGCGCACCCTATACCTCTTATGCGCATTATTTGCATATTTTACAGTCGTTAACCGATAGCAAACGGGTTTCGATTTATATGCCGCAAGATCCGGTATTGCGCTCTGCCGCTCTTACGATTTGCTTGCCTCGTATTCAAGCCGGCACTGTCGATCTTATGTATGTTGAGCAAGATGAAAATTGGGCTGATTCTGAACCATCAGAGATGATCGACGTTGTTCTGATGGGGTGGTGGCGCGACCGCTGGGCAGTGACTCAACAACCTTCCGGTGCGAGTAAAGGAATATGTTATTTAGCCGGGAGTAATCCAAATGTTCCTTATTGGTTGAAATCAGCTTCGACCAAACAGATCGATTTTTACCAAGACCGATTCCAATTGCTGTTCGAAAGCTTTATCAACGAACCAAGAAGAAAGCTAAGACCTGCCGGAATTCATCCGCTATTGGATATCTTCAGAGCGTGGCACAACCTTTGTTACCAAGACAAATCTGGTCAAACTGCGGCGCAACGTTTAGGGGTTACCGACTCGCCTATGACACTAAAATGCCTACTTAGTTAGTAGGCATTTCGATATTATTTTCTTTTTATCCCTGCATTTGATTACAAGAAAAACAGGGAGATTCCTCCCAATGCACATAATGTCCCTAGTACACTTCGTTTAGTCACGCGCTCCCCACGAATCGCGTAAATGATTAGGATAAACAACGGACTGGTCGCAATCAGTGTTTGGGCAATAGCAGGGTTGGCGTGCTTTAAGGCTACCTGCTGTAACCACAATGCTAAGAATGTTCCTACAAATATAGCGGCAAGCAACCAGGTCCAATTCTTTTTCGACATATCTCGGCTTTGAATAAGAATCGTCGAAAATGGCTTTTTCTCGACAAAGGGAATGATGGCGGCAACCGCCATGACACCAATGACTAATCGAATGAGTGCACCTAGCAACGGAGGGAGATCCCCTTGCACCAAAGCAAAGTGGGAAATCACCACCCCAGAAGCCTGACAAACGCTGGCGACGAGCCCATACCCAACACCGTGAAGATTGAGAGCCGAACCGTCACTTTCATTCGGTTGGAATACAACTGCTGTCACCGCAATGGTAGTAATGATAACGCCTAACCAGCTTTGCAGTTGCAGTGCTGCGCCCAGAAATATAAGTGCGAGAACTCCTGACAAAGGCGGTGCCAAAGATTCCAGCAACAGAGTTTTATTAGCACCGATTCTTTTTAACGCCGCAAAGTAGGCACTGTCACCAATGGCTATACCAATAACACCAGAGATACCTAAAACCCATAAATACTTAGGTTCTATTGCAACCTCTGGCATTGGAGTAAATGGCAGAACAATCAACATCATCAACGACGCGATTGATCCTTTAATGATATTAAGTTGTAACGCAGTGAAGTGATGTGAAAACTGGCTGTATATCCATGTTGCAATCGCCCAAACCATCGCAGCGCCTACCGCAGCTGCTTCTCCAATAAATCCCACTTTCTATCCTTTTAATTACCGCACAGTGTTGTTTAATACATAAATATAACAGATACTTAACTTACCGAATGAACACATTGTTCTCTTCATTACTTGTTAGCAAGGATGCATTATGTTTCTTGATTATTTTGCTCTAGGCCTTCTTGTCTTCGTTGCTCTGGTTATTTTTTATGGAATTATCGTTATTCACGACATTCCTTATGAAATAGCAAAAGAGCGTGACCATCCTCATCAGGATGCCATACATGTTGCTGGTTGGGTAAGCTTATTTACGCTTCACACAATATGGCCATTTCTTTGGATTTGGGCAACCTTATGGCGTAGTGAGCGCGGTTGGGGTTTTCATAAATTGGAGGAAGAGCAACACGATCTTCATCACCGACTCGAACGTCTTATCGATCAAGTTTCCGAACTTGAGCAAGAAGTCACTTATCTTAAAGGCAAGCAATCTAACGCTGCCGTTCAACAACAAGCAGAGGAGAAGTAATCCATGGATTTATTACTGATACTCACTTATGCAGCGCTATGTATTGCCATTTTTAAGATCTTTAAGATTCCTTTGAACAAATGGACAGTGCCTACTGCAGTGCTTGGTGGCGTGGTACTAATCGGTACTCTGATTCTTTTGATGAACTATAACCATCCATTTAGTCAAATCGGTGGACAGTTTTACAGTACTACTCCCATTGTTTCTAGCGTGCGTGGTAAAGTCATTGAAGTCGATGTCGAAGCGAACCAACAGCTTGAGAAAGGCGATGTGTTGTTCCGTATTGATCCAATTCCATTTGAAGCGGAAGTGATTCGTGCAAAAGCCGCGCTTGCAGACGCGGAGCAAGATGTACTTCAACTAGAAAGCGCGTACAAAGCGGCCCAATCTGACACAATCAAAGCTCTAGCCGAGCGCGATAAAGCTGAACGAGAGTATGCTCGTTACCAAAAAGGCTTTAAAAAAGGCGCTTTTACGGCGCAACAAGTCGATACTCGTCTGCAAACCTTCAAAGCAAATCAAGCCGCTTTGGAAGCCTCTCAAGCGAAGGAAGAAAGTGCACGTTTAGCGTTTGAGTCGCAAATTTACGGTGAAAACACTACGGTTGCTCAGCTTAAAGCCCAATTGATACAAGCTGAATTCAACCTTAAAGAAACTGTGGTTCGTGCACCAACCGACGGCTATGTGACTCAACTAGCGCTTCGCCCCGGTATGATGGCAGTACCACTTCCACTTGTTCCCTTGATGACGTTTGTCCATACCGAAGAGAATTTCTACGTTGGTGCATTTCGTCAGAACTCGTTACAGCGACTCCAACCCGGGTTTGAAGCAGAGTTCTTATTTAGAGCACTGCCAGGAAAAGTGTTCAAAGGAAAAGTCGTGGAAGTTTTACCCACTATTGCGGAAGGTCAGATTAGTGCGAGTGGAACACTAAGAACAACCCAGAGCTTTAACACTATGGGACGTGCTATGGTGAAATTGGTGATCGAAGATGACATGAGTCAATATGTCCTGCCGACAGGTTCTAACGCAGAAATTGCTATTTATTCAGATAGTTTCACTCATGTTTCTATTATGCGTAAGGTTTTGATACGAATGAAAAGCTGGCAGAATTATCTGTATCTTGATCACTAAATAGATATTTGTATTAGAAAATAGGTACATATTCTCAAGGACACTATATGGTGTCCTTTTTTTGTACTCTAATTCCGACAGAGAAAAGTGAGCTTTAGCACAGTTATAAAAACCCACAAGATTAGTGCGCCTATCTATGATTCAAATCAAATCCAAACATACTACTAAAGGAGTAGCGTTATAAATAATCACGAAATGACACATTTATTAATAAATACTTATGAATTTAAAAAAACGATATATTTTGCTCATTACCTGTGTGGGAATATTAATTGGTTGGCTGAGTTTTGGCGGCACTGCTGCAATTATGCACAAAACATCCAGCACCGAATTTTGTCTTTCCTGCCATACAATGCAGATCCCTTATGAGGAATATCAAGGTTCCATCCATTTTACTAACGCAAAAGGTATTCGCGCTGAGTGTTCAGACTGCCATATACCAAGTGACCCACTCGATTACGTCATCACTAAAATCCGTGCTTCAAAAGATATCTATCACGAGTTTGTAACCGGCAAAATTGATGATGAAGACAAATATGAAGCACATCGTATGGAGATGGCAGAAACTGTTTGGGCGCAATTGCGTGCGAATGACTCCGCCACCTGTCGCTCATGTCACTCATTTGATGCAATGGATACCTACGAGCAATCTGAAGATGCCGCAAAAATGCACGAGTACGGTATTGCTAACAATCAAACATGTATTGACTGCCACAAGGGCGTCGCTCACTTCGCGCCTGAACCGGAGCTTGATACCGAAG
The DNA here is from genome assembly GCF_021568915.1 of Vibrio sp. McD22-P3. NCBI lineage: Bacteria > Pseudomonadati > Pseudomonadota > Gammaproteobacteria > Vibrionales > Vibrionaceae > Vibrio > Vibrio sp. McD22-P3. Next base: position 9,763 of record NZ_JAKGTN010000008.1, on the reverse strand, counting down.
CTTATAACCGTGTCGTTGCGCAAACGGATAACACACCAGCAGATGCAACGACGGTTTACTCCGTAGGGCCTATAGCTCTGCAAGAACTCGGCACCATCAATCCTGCTGTAGAAATGTCCGTGGTTAAACACACCGACACTACTCGCACAGTGGCGCTGTCAGGCTACCAAATGAAAGGGGCAGAACAAGTCCTATATATGGGCAAAGGGCAGCGAAACATCATTGCAACACTTTCTGACGCCGGTCAACAAGCACTGAACGTTGGCGAGTTTGAAGCAGACGAGTACGGAAATGAATGGCGCACTGCCACCCTCACCACCGACATTACTGAACCAGTATTAGGCAGTCCGGATGCATTGTGGGGCTATGCCGAAGAGCTAGACAATGTTTACTGCTCGACGTGCCACGCAAAAATCCCAGCGAACCACTTTACGGTCAATGCATGGGGACCGGTTGCAAAAGGTATGGGTGATCGCACCGATATCTCAGCTCTTGATTTAGAAATTCTCACTAAGTTCTTCCAAAACCACGCAAAAGACGTGGCTGGTCACTAAAAATAAGGAAAGCGTTATGACAGATATTACACGTCGTGGATTCCTCAAAGGTTCAAGTATGGCAGCAGGTGCGCTCGCTTTTACTTCCTTGACTCCCCTATCCGTTTCAGCGGCATCAAAACGAGGCTCAGGTGTTCTAACCGCAGGCCGCATGGGGCCGATGCTTTGTGAAGTGGTTGATGGAAAGCTGATTTCCACTAAGAATGCGCTTGCTCAAACGGTACCAAATAGCTTGCAAACTACAGGCCCAGATCAGGTATACACTAAAGCTCGTATCAAATATCCAATGGTGCGCAAGGGGTATCTCGAAAACCCTGAAGCACCAGCAGGCGAACGTGGCAAAGACGAGTATGTTCGCGTGTCATGGGACGATGCCTACAAGCTGATTCACGAGCAGCATATGCGAATCCGTAAAGCTAATGGCGCAGAATCGGTATTTGCTGGTTCGTACGGTTGGCGTTCATCTGGTGTGCTTCACAAAGCGCAAACTCTACTACAACGTTATATGAGTTTGGCAGGTGGCTACTCAGGTCACCTAGGTGATTACTCTACTGGTGCCGCGCAAGTTATCATGCCTCACGTTATGGGCTCGATTGAGGTGTATGAGCAGCAAACTACACACCCAATGGTGCTAGAAAACAGTGACGTCGTTGTGCTTTGGGGTATGAACCCACTAAACACCCTTAAGATCGCTTGGAGTTCAACGGACTGCTCTGGTTTGGAGTTCTTCCACCAGCTTAAGAAGTCAGGCAAAACCATTATCGCTATCGACCCAATGCGCTCCGAAACCATTGATTTCTTTGAGGACAAAATCCAATGGATCGCGCCTCGCCCAATGACCGACGTTGCTATGCTCATGGGTATCGCACACACCTTGGTTAAGAAAGGTAAGCACGATAAAGCCTTCCTAGATAAGTACACCACTGGTTATGACCAATTCGAAGCTTACTTGTTAGGCAAAGAAGACGGTGTAGAGAAAACTTCAGAGTGGGCAGCGGACATCACAGGTGTTCCAGCTAAACAAATTGAGCTACTTGCTGACATCTTCAGCGACAATCGCACCATGCTTATGGCTGGCTGGGGTATTCAACGTCAACAATTTGGTGAGCAGCGTCACTGGATGATTGCTACATTGGCGGCAATGCTAGGTCAAATTGGTCTTCCTGGCGGTGGCTTCGGTTTCTCTTACCATTACTCAAACGGTGGTAACCCTACACGTGACGCTGGCGTTCTACCTGCAATTTCTGCTTCTATTGGTGGGGGTTCGTCTGCAGGTAATGACTGGGCCATTTCAGGCGCTGTCAATTCATTCCCAGTTGCTCGAATTGTTGAAGCTCTAGAAAACCCAGGAAAAGCTTACCAACACAACGGTCATGAAAAAACCTTCCCGGACATTAAGATGATCTGGTGGGCTGGCGGTGCAAACTTTACCCACCACCAAGATACCAACCGTTTGATCAAAGCGTGGCAAAAACCTGAGCTCATTGTTATCTCAGAGATCTACTGGACCGCAGCAGCTAAACACGCTGACATCGTACTGCCTATCACCACCTCATTCGAACGTAATGATATGACGATGACGGGTGACTACAGTAACCAGCATCTCGTACCGATGAAAAAAGTAGTTGAGCCTCAAGGTGAAGCACGTAATGACTTCGACGTGTTTGCTGATATGTCTGAGCTTATCAAAGCAGGTGGTCGCGATGTCTACACCGAAGGCAAATCTGAAATGGATTGGCTAAAAGGTTTCTATGAAGCGGCTCAAAAAGGCGGTCGTGCTGCACGCGTTCGTATGCCTAACTTTGGTAAGTTCTGGGATACTAATGAACTGATCGAAATGAAGTTCAATAAGAAAGCGGCTGGATTTGTTCGCCACGCTGACTTTAGAAAAGATCCAGTGATGAACCCGCTTGGCACGCCAAGTGGCAAAATTGAGATCTATTCGAAAACCATTGAAGGCTATGGCTACGAAGATTGTCCAGCGCACCCTACTTGGATGGAGCCAACCGAGTTCTTCGGCTCAGCTAAAGATGGCGAGCTACAGCTAATGACAGCGCACGCTGCTCACCGCCTACACAGTCAATTTAACTACGCTAAGCTTCGTGAAGAGTATGCAATCGCTAACCGCGAGCCGATTTCAATTAACACTGAAGATGCGAAGAAGTATGGTATCAAGTCTGGCGACCTGGTTCGTGCATATAATGACCGTGGCCAAGTACTAGTTGGAGCGCTGGTTACCGATGGCATCAAACAAGGTTCTGTTTGTATCCATGAGGGTGGCTGGCCTGACCTTGATCCTGAAACTGGCATGTGCCGAAATGGTGGTGCGAACGTGCTGACTAGCGATATTCCAACTTCACGTCTTGCTAACGGATGTGCAGCGAACTCTTCATTAGTCCGTATCGAGAAGTACACTGGCAAAGTACCGGGATTAATGGCATTCACTCCGCCAAAGAATGCGTAATGTAATTCGGTAAGCAAAACGGGAAACCTAAAGGTTTCCCGTTTTTTCATTGTATAAATATCACGTCAGTCGTTATTTAACCTGAACAATCGTAAACTGCTCTTCAGGCGCCACGATCTCTTCCTGAGCTGCAATAGTTTGTAGTTCCCATTCTTGACGGTTTTGCGTCTCTTTTAAAATGGCATAGCTGGCATTATTCGCGTGAGCAAAAGCTTGCTCGGCCGTCCAGCCCTTTAATAATCCAGCTGTGAATAACGCCGAGATCAAATCACCAACACCAACCGGTTGTTTTGTAAATGTCAGATGTGGACGTTGAGCAATAAAGCAGCCTTCTTGCGTTGCCAACATCATGGTAAATTTATCGTTAGAAATACTATGTAGGTGCTTCACCAGTACCATCTTAGGTCCCAATGTCAGTGCTTTCTGGCACGCCGCTACGGCATCTTCCAATGATTCAATATCCATCTGGGTGAACTGGCTGAGTTCAAACTGATTAGGAACGATAACATCTGCCATTGGCATAACGTCATTTACTAAATATTCGGTGGTTCCTTGAGGAACAATACAACCTTTCTCTGGGTCGCCCATTACTGGATCACAGACATAAATAGCGTCAGGGTTTCGCTGCTTCACTTTAGTGACGGCATCCTTAACCGCCAGACACTGCTCCGCACTACCTTGGTAACCAGACAACACCGCATTGCAGTCCTTTAGCTGACCAATATTGTCGATACCAGCGATAAGCTCTGAAATGTCTTCTGCCGAAAATGCTTTCCCTGTCCAACCTTGTTGATACTGAGTGTGGTTTGAAAACTGCACGGTATGAATTGGCCACACTTCAAAACCCATTCTCTGAAGTGGGAACACGGCAGAACTGTTGCCTGCGTGACCGTAAACCACGTGTGATTGAATAGAGATAACACCTTTCATTGGAACTCCTACACATTATTGTTCTGATTTAATTCATTGTATTTTCAATATGAGCGCCATCTTGTCAGCAAACAAGAGAAAGGTAATAAATTTCTTATCAGATATTCATAAGTTTCTTTAAACTGTATTGGAAACAAAAGCGTACACTTGTTTCTTCGTCTACGCTTTTTACATAGAATTGCTCCAAAAACGGTCTAACAATATTAAAAACCAAGGACTTTAGTTTGATTGAACACCACTTTCGCGACTTTGTTGCAGATAAATTAAACATCTATATGTCGACAGGCGAGCTCGATGGCGGAACGATGACACTCGTGTTAATCGTTATAAGCTTAGCCATTGCGCTGATATGCTTTATGGTTGCCCATCATGTGTTTGTGCGTTTCTTTAATCATATTCTGCTCAAAACCAATAAACCTCTGGCGGAATGCGTCACTAATAATCGTGTATTCGAAAAACTCTCTATTCTTACACCACTGTTAGTACTAAACATATTCATACCCATTGCCATCAGCCACTATGACATTCTATCGACAGTGATTGATCGAATCTTAGCCATTTTGATTTTGCTTGTGATTCTCTGGATGGTGTATTGCTTCTTAGATGCGGTGAACGATCTGGCAACTTACAAAGGCATCACGCGTCGCATGCCTATAAAGAGTTTTGTCCAACTGATTAAGCTGTTTACCTTCTTTATTGGCGTCATTGTTACTATTTCAATATTGGCCAATGAAGCGCCCGTAATCTTGTTCTCAGGGCTTGGGGTGGCGACTGGTTTTGTCATGCTGGTCTTCAAAGACACTATATTGGGGTTTGTAGCCGGTATTCAGCTTTCAGCTAACAGAATGGTGAGCCTCAATGACTGGATACAAATGGACTCTTATGGCGCGAACGGTACTGTAGAAGAGATCTCGCTCACTACCATTAAGGTTCGCAACTTCGATAATACTGTCAGCATGCTACCTGCCTATGCATTAGTGCAAAATGCTTTCATTAACTGGCAAGGAATGTCTGACTCTGGAGGGCGTAGAATTACTCGTTCAGTCAATTTAGATGTAACATCGATTCGGTTTGTTTCTAAAGAAGAAGTTGAAGAACTCACCAAACTTCGTTTATTGAGACAGTATATTTTTGAGAAGTCTAAAGAGATGGACGACTACAATCAGAGCTTGGAGCAAGATGACCTAGAAGCGAATCAACGCAAGTTCACCAACATCGGACTGTTTCGAGCTTATTTGAATGCCTACTTGCACGCGAACAAAGACATTCATCAGTATATGTTGATTATGGTCAGACAACTTCAACCAACACCAGAAGGGATACCGCTACAGATCTACGGTTTCACCAACACCACCGATTGGGGACTCTATGAAGGCATTCAATCTGATCTTTTCGATCATATCTATGCCATCATGCCACTATTCGGACTGCGACCATTTCAACAGCTTACTAGCCATGATTTCACTGCCAGTAATAGCTCACACTCTTCAAAAATCTAACTTCAATTCTCTGGCCTGAGGCGTAACACGCCTCAGCATCAGCCAATAAAACTTTTATAAATCCCATATTATTTCGCATATAAGCCATTAAATTTTCTATCTAAATATATTGTTTATCGATTGGTAACTAGCTCATTATTTCGGCACTAATCACGCCTGTTATGCTTCCCTTCCAACAATAGTATTGGTAGTAAACACCTGCCTTTTGAGACGTTGCTTACTCGTAAGGTTGCCAAGTCGAATACAATTAGATTCGACTTTTTTTAGCGTCATAGTTTGCCCAATCACATTATAAGACGACGCTACAGGACGAAAGCAGTCGTTACACTCTCAGCCTCAAGGATGGTATAGACAATCGAAGTTAACTATGCACAACACTATTACCATTGATCCATTACAGTCGTTTTTGATCGCGATTGTTGTCCTGTTCGTCGGTAACTTTCTTAAAAAAAGAGTCGCCTTTCTCGACAAATACAATATCCCAGAGCCAATCATAGGCGGTCTTATTGCTGCTGTCTTAATCACGATTCCGCACTTAAATGGTATTGCGATTGAATTTTCACTGCCGTTAAAAGATACCTTTATGATGCTGTTTTTCAGCACAGTGGGTTTGACAGCTAGTTACAAACAGCTTGCTAAAGGTGGTTTTAAAGTCTTTTTGTTTCTGTTTGTCGCAACGGTCTACATCATTATTCAAAATGGTGTAGGTGTAGCGCTAGCATCAGCGCTTGGCTTGAATCCACTTATGGGATTAATCGCTGGTTCAATCACGCTTTCTGGTGGGCATGGCACTGGCGCAGCATGGGCGGGCACATTTACCGAGCAATATGGCATTCAGAATACACTTGAGCTTGCTATGGCTTCCGCCACATTTGGTCTTATCATTGGTGGCATCATCGGTGGTCCAGTTGGGAACCGACTAGCAACCAAGAACAAGCTAAGTTCAGAGTTTGGCGTAAAGCATGATATTCACGCCTCACACCCAGAACTTATGACATACGACGAGGCTCAGCAAGACAAAGTCACCTCTAAAAGTATCGTTGAAGTGATTGGCCTGCTTATGATTTGCGTCGTAGGTGCTAAAACCCTCGGACCAATGATTAAGTCGCTTGGCATTCGCTGGCTTATGATCCCTGACTTTGTCTACGCACTCTTTATTGGGGTCATCATCACCAATCTATTTGAGGCAACAGGGATTAAACGTATCAATATGGAAACGGTTCATATATTAGGAACGACTTCTCTCAACTTCTTCTTGTCGATGGCCCTGATGAGTTTACAGCTTTGGGAGATATACAATCTCGCGGTACCGTTCCTGATAATTCTCACGGTTCAAACTATCGTAATGGCATTATTTGCGTATTTCGTGACGTTTCGAGTGATGGGAAAGAACTATGATGCTGCAGTTATCGCCAGTGGACATTGCGGTTTTGGGATGGGAGCTACACCGACTGCCGTGATGAATATGGGCTCAACAGTAAGCCGTTTTGGGCCATCACCAATGGCTTTCATGGTCGTACCTATTGTAGGCGCTTTCTTTATCGACTTAACCAACCTAATTATCATTCAAAGCTACATCTTCTTTATTGGTTGATACCGCTCACGATAGGCCCAGAGCTTGGATAATCATCTCAGGCTCTTGGGTCTCTTCTATATCGAACCGTCTACAACTGTTTTTCTATCATTTGGGTGATTTTAGTGTCAGTAGGAGAAATACCTGAAGAGAATACGCCAACCACCGCACCATTTTTGTCAATAAGATATTTGTAGAAATTCCACTTTGGGGAAACCCCGCTCTGCTTAGCTATTTCGGAAAACACCGGGTTGGCTTGCTGTCCTTTCACTGAACTGCGCGCCATCATTGGAAATGTGACGCCAAAATCGAGAAAGCAGACTTTCGCGGTATTCTCTTCGCTGCCACGATCTTGGTTGAAGTCGTTCGATGGGAAACCAACAACACTAAAGCCCTGGTCCTTAAATTGATTATGTAGCTGTTCTAATTGCTCAAACTGTCCGGTAAAGCCACATTGACTCGCGGTATTAACCACCAATAGTACTTTGCCCTGAAACTGCTCACACAGATTGACATCATTCGTCGAGCTTAAGGCTCTTTGAGTTGAATTGAGTATCGTAGGACAAGAGGCTGCCAATGTCTCTTTCGCTAGTAAGCCAAATAGTAGTCCTAAGACTAATGCTTTTAAAACCATGCTCATACTCACCTCCCTTAGACAATGATTTGTTTACGGGTAAGAATAAGAATAGTTCATCGGCAACGATGCTCAAGAATTGAAATAATCACTTATTTGATGCATAAAAATTCAGCCACATAAAGTGGCTGAATTCTAATACGTTACATTGTAATGCGTTGGCTTTAAGGCGGGCTTAGTTCATTTTACTTTAAAAGACTAAAGCGTTGCTCTGAATTGTTCTAACAACTCACGCTGTGCATCGGTCAGATTGGTTGGTGTTTCAACTTGAATCTTCACCAATAGATCGCCCGTTTCACCTTTACGATTTGTTATGCCTTTGCCAGTCATCTTGAACTTGCGCCCAGTTTGCGTACCCGCAGGGATTTTAAGCTTAAAGCGACTGTCTAGCACATTCACTTCTACTTCCCCCCCCAGCGCTGCAGTGACCATATCAACCTTGGTATTGCAGATAAGGTCATTACCATCGCGATCTAAAAACGCATGTGACCTGGTTGCAATAACGAGTAGTAAATCACCCGCAGGCCCACCATTGACACCTAATCCACCTTTACCTGAGTAGCGAATCTTTTCGCCATCTTTGATACCGGCAGGGATCTTTACATTGATCTTTTTCTGTTCACCATTGATTGGCAATTCGACCGTTTTTTCAGCCCCTTGAACCGCATCAATAAAGTCGACCGTCAGAGTATATTCTTGGTCTTGCCCTTTTTGAGCGCGCGGACGCCCACGACCACCTCGAGCTTGTGAGAAGATATCCTCAAAGCCACCAAAGCCGCCGCCACCGAAGCTACCTCCGCCAAAACCGCCACCTCGTTGACGGAATGCGTCACCGAAGATGTCTTCGAACCCACCGCCGCCATGACCACCGTGACCGCCATGTCCACCAAAGCCACCACCTTCGAATGCCGCATGACCAAATTGGTCGTACTGACTACGTTTTTCTTTGTCCGTTAGAATTTCATAAGCTTCTTTTACTTCTTTGAAATTCGCTTCTGCCGTCGCATCTCCGGGATTTTTATCGGGGTGATATTTCATCGCCAACTTCTTGTAGGCTTTTTTAATATCTTTCTCTGAGGCTCCCTTGGAGACACCTAGCACGCTGTAATAATCTCGTTTTGACATGCTAAAACCTCACTCAATTTCTCACTCAAACGGAAAAAAAGGGCGTATGAGTTCCCTCTTACGCCCTGAATACCGATAAGTTTATGTATTTATGAACATAACTCAACTTTTAATTGCTCGAAAACAATTATCTGTCGGTGGCGTTACTTCACTTCTTCGAAGTCAGCTTCAACCACATCGTCATCAACATTTGATTTAGCTTGAGCCTCACCATTTGCCGCTTGAGCTTTCTGTTGAGCGATTTCCATTAGCTTTTGAGCTGCAGCCATTAGCGCTTGTACTTTCGCGTCGATCGCTTCTTTGTCTTCACCCTTGCGAGCTTCTTCAAGCTCAGTGATCGCTGCTTCGATCTTCTCTTTCTCTTCTGCAGGTAGCGCTTCACCAGCTTCTTCTACTTGCTTACGAGTACTATGAATCACTTGGTCAGCTTGGTTACGTGCCGTTGCTAGCTCTTCGAACTTCTTGTCCGCTTCTTTGTTAGCTTCTGCTTCTTGAACCATTTTCTCAATGTCTGCATCGCTCAGGCCACCTGAAGCTTGGATAGTGATCTTCTGCTCTTTGCCAGTCGATTTATCTTTCGCAGAAACATTCAAGATACCATTGGCATCAATATCGAACGTCACTTCAATCTGTGGCAATCCACGTGGCGCAGGCTGAATACCCTCTAGATTGAATTGACCTAGAGACTTGTTGTACATCGCTTGCTTACGCTCACCTTGAACAACGTGAATAGTCACCGCACTTTGGTTATCTTCTGCGGTTGAGAATACTTGATTCGCTTTAGTTGGAATCGTCGTGTTTTTCTCAACAAGCTTAGTCATGACGCCGCCCATAGTCTCGATACCTAGAGACAAAGGAGTAACGTCTAGCAGAAGTACGTCTTTAACATCACCAGCTAGTACACCACCTTGAACTGCAGCACCCATTGCTACTGCTTCATCTGGGTTCACGTCACGGCGAGCTTCTTTACCGAAGAACTCAGCC